>SYOX01000269.1 GCA_005804885.1 Pseudomonadota bacterium | reverse complement strand
GTGTGCTTCTCCATGTACTCGCTCATGTCAAAGCGCATGAACTCGACGCCCAGCGCCCCGGCCAGCTGCCGGGCGACCTCGGTCTTGCCCACCCCGGTCGGGCCGGTGAAGAGGAACGAGCCGACCGGCTTGTCCTTGCCCGCCAGACCCGCCCGCGAGAGCTTGACGGCGTTGACCACGGCCCCGATCGCCACATCCTGCCCGAAGACCTTGCCGTGCATGCGCTCCAGGAGGGTCGAGAGCTTGTCGCGCTCGTCCACCCCGGCCGTGATGTCCGGCATCCGGGCGATCTTCGAGACCACCATCTCGATCTCCGGCTTGTCGATCACCGCCAGGCGCTCGGCCGCAGGCTTCATCTTGTTGCGCGCTCCAGCCTCGTCCACCACGTCGATGGCCTTGTCCGGCAGGTAGCGCTCGTTGATGTAGCGCGCGGCCAGCTCCGCCGCCGAGCGCATCGCCTCCTCCGTGTACCCCACCCCGTGGAACTCCTCGTAATAGGACTTCAGCCCCATCAGGATGTGGAAGGTGTCCTCGACCGAGGGCTCGTGGACGTCGATCTTCTGAAAGCGCCTCGCCAGCGCCTTGTCGCGCTCGAAGGACCGACGATAGTCCTCGTGCGTCGTCGCCCCGATGCAGCGCAGCTCCCCGCCCTGCAAGGCCGGCTGGAGCAGGTTCGTGGCGTCCATCGAACCCCCCGCCGTCGCCCCCGCCCCGATGATCCTGTGGATCTCGTCGATGACCAGGATCGCCCGCTCGCGCTTCAAGAGCGCCTTGAGCGAGGCCTTGAGGCGCTCCTCGAACTGCCCCCGGAACTTCGTCCCGGCCAGCAAGGCCCCAAGATCCAAGGAGAATATCTCCACCCCCGCCAGCACCTCGGGCACCTCGCCCTCGACGACCTTGCGCGCGAGCCCCTCGACGATGGCCGTCTTGCCCACGCCCGGATCTCCGGCCAGCAGCGTGTTGTTCTTGCGCCGACGGCACAGCACCTGGATCAGCCGCTCGACCTCCTGATCGCGCCCGATGAGCGGATCGATCTTCCCGTCGCGCGCCCGCTGCGTCAGGTCGATCATGAACGACTTCAAGGGCTTGCTCACCCCATCGTCGCCCTCCTCGTCCTCATCCTCGTCCACGTCCCCCCGCGGCGCCAGCGCCCCACCCTCGTCATCCTCCTCGTCCTCGTCGTCATCCAGCTTCGAGACGCCGTGGGCGATGTAGGCCACCACGTCCAGGCGCGTGACCCCGTGGCGCTCCAGCAGCCAGACCGCGTGCGACTCCGGCTCGGCGAAGATCGCCACGAGCACATTGCCGCCGTCGATCTCCTCCTTGCCGCTGGACTGGACGTGCATCATCCCGCGCCGCAGCACCCGCTGGAAGCCCATCGTCTGGATCGGCTCCGGCTGCGTGCCCTCCGGCAGCGCCTCGATCTCGTCGTTGAGGTAGTCGTTGATGTCCCGGGTCAGCCGGGTCAGGTTCGCGCCGCACTGGCGGATGATGTTGCGCGCCACCGGCTCGTGGACCAGCGCGAAGAGCAGGTGCTCGACCGTGACGAACTCATGGCGCCGACTCTCGGCCTCTCGAACCGCCGAGTAGAGCGCCATCTCCAATTCTCTCTGTCCCATGCCTCTCCCCAGCTCAAGCCGGCTCTGCCGTCGCCTTGAGCGGGTGGCCCGACTGGCGCGCCCGCTCGATGACCTGCATCGCCTTGGTCTCGGCGATATCCCGGCTGAAGGTCCCTGCCACCCCGCGACCCTTGTTGTGGATGCTCAACATGATCTGGGTGGCCGCCGCCGGGGAATGATGAAAGAGCGTCTCCAGGATCTGGATGACGAACTCCATCGTCGTGTAGTCGTCGTTGTGAAGGACCACGTTGTAAAGCCGGGGCCTCTTGGACTTGACCTTGCTCTCCTGCTCGGTCGCTACCCCGCCCTCATGCTCCACGCCCTTCTTGCTCATCCTCTCCCCTCGATGCTCTCTCGCGCTGCCTTCCGCCCCACAATCGTCCGCGGCGGGGACTCTATTCTCGACACCGGACGCCAGAGTTCAACCCCCCTGCGCCGCTGCCATTCCCGCCCTCCGGATCCGGCGGCTCGCCACCCTCAAGGGCGCCCCGCCCGAGGGCGCCAGCGTCACATTGCGCCGCACCACCTTGACCTCCCCCGCCGACTCGAAGCCGAAGTTCTCCAACAGCGTCCCGAGCACGATCTTCATCTCGTACATCGCAAAGGCCATCCCCAGACACCGCCGCGTCCCGCCCCCGAAGGGCAGGAAGGTGTAGGGCGTGAACTTCTCGTCCAGGAAGCGCTCAGGCTCGAAGGCCTGCGGGTTGGGGTAGAGCTCGGGCCTCCGATGGGTCAGATAGATGCACGGCGACACGATCACCCCGGCCGGCAGGCTCCAGGCGCCCAGCGTGACCGGCGCCTGGAGCCGACGGGCCACGATCGGGATGATCGGCTGGAGCCTGAGCGTCTCCCGACACACCGCCGTCAGGTAGGGCAGCTTCGCCATCTCCTCCGCGTCGGCCCCCGAGCCCAGCCCGTCGATCTCCTCCAGAAGCCGGGACAGCGCCTTGGGCGTTCGGTGGAGCCAGATCAGCGCCCAGGACAGCGCCGTGGCCGTCGTCTCGTGGCCGGCGATCAGCATCGTGAGCAGCTCGTCGCGCAGCGCGTCCTCGCCGAGCTGCCCGCCGTCCTCATAGCGGGCCTCCAGCAGCAGGCTCATGATGTCCTGGCGCCCCTCGACGCCGCTGGCCCGCCGCAGCCGGATCTCGTCGTTGAGCAAGGCCCGGAAGGAGGCGTCCAGGCGCTTGATCGACCCGCCCGGTGACCACGGCCCCAGATCCCAGCGCATCGGCGACAAAAAGAGCAGCCCCGGGTTCGACCCCACCTTGATCAAGGCCTTGAGCACCTCCCTGAAGGCCTCCAGCCGACCCCCCTGCTCCAACCCGAAGACCGCCTCCAGGATGACGTCCAGCGAGATCTCCGCCATCATCTCGTGGACCGGGACCACCCGCCCCACCGGCCAGCGCCGCGTCAGCTCCTCCGTCGCCCGCTTGATCAACTCCCCGTAATGGCGCATCCGCTGGCCGTGGAAGGGCGGCATCAGGAGCCTGCGCTCCTCCAGGTGCTGGGCCGAGTCCAGCAGGAGCATCGAGCGATCGCCCAGCAAGGGCCGCAGCAGCTCATTGCCCTGCCCCGCGTAGAAGACCTCCGGATCGCCCGTGAAGATCTGACGGATCACCGCCGGGTCGCTGAACATGACGATCTCGCCGAAGTTGGCCATCTTCAGCGTAAAGGCATCTCCGAAGCGCTCGGCGCTCCTGTCCATGAACTCGCATGGCTTCGCAACCCACTGAATCGATTGAACAATCGCGGGGGCCGCGGGACCGGGGGGCAGCGCCATCTCACCTCACCTCGCCTTTGCCGTCCCCTCGGGAGTCCCCGAGGCGGCGTTGATCATCACCTGTCGATGGAAGCGCACCAGCCGGGCGTAGTCCTCGACCCCGATCCGCGTCCGACACCGTCTCGATCCGGATCGCCGCGCCGAGCCGCTCGGCGGCCCCGGCCGCGTCCACCGCCACCAGCGCCACCGGCGCCACCGACCCCTGCCTCGACAGGAAGGTCGCCGCCCGGAACACCAGCACCCCGACCAGCAGCCCGAGCAGCGCCAGCGCGCCGAGCGCGCCTCGACCACCGGCGCAAGCGCCCGGACCCCTGAGCGTGGCCCGCTGGCATCTTCTCGTTCATGATCCCCGACGGTGGTATGGTCTCGGTCGCCCTGGGTCGCCGCGCAGATGTCCGCAGGCTATAGAATCGCTCCGTGACCAGCAACCCCGGATTTCCCCATGAGATCGCGCCGAGCCGCCCTCCAACCCCTCAAGCGCCCGTGAGCCCCCCTGCCGAGCCTGAAGGCCCCCGCGAGCCTGTCGACCCGAAGCGCCGCTGGCGATGGGCGCTCGGCGGCTTCCTGGCCCTGCTCGCCGTGATCCTGGCCCTGGCCTGGACGGGGTCGCTGCCGACGCGGCAGCTGGCGCGCATCCCTTATTACGACACGATCATGCACTTCGCGCTGATCGGCGGCGCGGGCCTGCTGACCCACCGCGCGCTGGGGCGCAGGCACGCCGCGCTCGGCCCCCTGAGGGTGCCGCTTGGGCCGTCCATCGTGCTCGGGTTGGCCGCAGGCGAGGAGCTGCTCCAGATCGGCTCTCTGGTGCGGACCTTCAGCCTGTCGGATCTGGCGGCGGACGTGTGCGGGGTCGTCGGGCTCTATCTGCTGGATCGGTGGTGGGCGGCTCGTCGGGGCGGGGAGGTCACTTCTGCTGGGCCTCGGGGGTGAAGCCGAACTGCTCGCTGCGCGCCTTGACAAAGTCCTTGTAGATCCCGCTCTTGCGCGTCTTCTCAACCTGGTTGCGCATGTTGACGAGGGTGTTGAGGGGGATCTCCTTGCTGGTGGCGGAGATGAGCCAGTCGGGCAGCATCCCGCCGGGATCGGCGTCGATCTGGTATTCGACTTGCGTCTTGGTGAAGTCGAGGATGGTGAAGATGTAATGCCCCTTGAGGGTGGGCATCCTGACGGCGTCGGAGACCTCGGGCATCAGGGGGCTCTGGATGGAGTTGAAGCGGACGATGACCTTGCGATTCTCCCGGTCGATGGTCAGCTTCGAGCGGATCACGACGTCGCGGTCGTCCACGGGCCAGGGCGCGTCCGTGCGGTTGTAGACGATGCGCTCCAGATCGTTGATCTGCTTGAGCATCCGGGCGTCCATGCACTGGTGCATCCACTGGGTGTTGCGGGAGGTGTCGTCGAGCACGGCGAGGATCTCTACGACCGAGGCGTTGATGGTGGTCGTGCCCTTGAAGATGGGCAGGTCGCGCCCGGCGACCTCCTTCTCGCTGACCACGACGCCCTGCTCGCGCGTGATGACCTCCCACTTGCCCTGGGCCGAAGCCGCCGAGGATAGAAACAGCGCGGCGAGCGCCACGAACAGCGCCGCCGGCTCCACGAGACGATACATCTTCATCATTCATCCACTCCAACAAGAAGATCGGCGCGCGGCCTGGCGCTCCAAAGCGGCCAATACGGTATCAACACTCCGAGATCGGGTCAAAGCCCCGCGAGGAGACCGCGACCCCCTGACGACGGCGTGGGCGGGGCCTTTGTTCAAAGACGGCGGGATCGTCGACGACGCCGCCGAGGTCAAGGCCCGGGTTTGACACGGGCGGCGGCGGGGACGACAACAGTGATCTGGAGGTGGGCGATGAAGACAAGACACGTTGCGCCGCTGGTGGGGATCGCGCTGACGCTCGGCGGGTGCATCCCTCAGCTGATCATGATGACGCAGGAGCCGACCTCGGCCCAGTACGCCGGGCAGTCTCCGGTGCGGGTGGTCAACCAGACCGGCTCGGCGCTCTGCTCGGTGCAGGTGGCGCGCGTCGGGGACTTCAACATCGACAACTGGCTCTCGGGCGAGAAGCCCGTGGCCCCCGGCGAGGTCATCGAGCTGGGCCTGCTGCCCCAGTCGGGCTACATGGTGTCGGTGGCGAGCTGCGACGCGCTGCTGCAGGCGGGCGCAGACGGCCTCGATCTGAGCGCCCCGGTCGAGCTGGTCATCGTCGAGGCGGGCAAGGAGGTCCAGGGGGGCCCGCCCGCCGAGGGCTTCGAGCGCCGAACCCTCCAGGCGCTGCGCTTCGAGCCGCGCCCGGTCGCGGCCGCCAGCTTCGAGGCGCCCCGACAGGACCCCTTCCCGACGCCCGACCAGGGCGCCCCGGCGCGCGCGACGCCCCAGCCCCAGAGCGCCTTCTTCTCGTTGACGCTCAAGAACAACTGCCGGGAGACGGTGCCGATGTTCATCGGCGACAAGCCCCGCTTCGGCAGCGGCACGAGCACGAGCATCGGCTCCAACACGATCAGCTCCTTCAGCGGCAATGCGCCCGAGACCTTCTGGATCACGGACAAGTCCGGCAATGGGGTCAGCGCCTTCACCGTCAGCCCGGGCAGCCACAGGATGCAGATCCTGTCGAGCTGCGCCGGCTTCGCCCCGGACTGAGGCCGTGAGCGCCCCCCCGCTGCCCACCGGCTCAACGATCATCCACGTCGTCGGCGCCGCGATCGTCTCAGGGGATCGCTGCCTCGCGGCCCAGCGCAGCGCCCTGATGAGGACCCCGCTCAAGTGGGAGTTCCCCGGCGGCAAGGTCGAGCCGGGCGAGGCGGCCGCGCAGGCGCTGGCCCGCGAGCTGCGCGAGGAGCTGGGGCTGGAGGTAATCGTGGGCGCCTGGATCGGCCGGGGTCAGGTCCGCGAGGGCCAGCGGGAGATCGTCCTGGACGTCTACCTGACGCGGTGGGTCTCCGGCGACCTCAGGCTGCGAGAGCACGCCGCCTGGGGGTGGTTCGACGCCGAGGCCATCCCCGCGCTCGACTGGGCGCTGGCCGACATCCCCGTCCTGCCCCCCTTGATCGCCCACCTCGCCGGCACGCCCCCCGACCCGCTGGAGACAACCGACCCCAACCGATGTGCGGATCTGCACGCCTCGGCGACAAACATGAGCCACGGATCCCGTCGGTGACGACATCGACGTGATGGCCCGCCCCTTGCTTGTTCTGTGAGGCGGCGAAAGCACGCCTTGGGGATGGAGTCGGGGGGAGGTTGCCCCTTGAAACCTTTGAGGTCGTTCTCTACGATTCAGCAAGGATTCAGTCTCTTTATAAATTGGGGCGGCGCCTGCGGGCGCCACAGAGAGCCCACCATCCAGGAATTCGGGAGGTAAGATGAGACACCAAAGGAGCGAGGCAGGGCAATGGCCGAGCGCGGCCACCCCGATCAGGGCGCGGAGAGGCCACGAGCCTCGCCGCGGCGCCCCGATCCGGGCGAGCGCGCTCAGCCTGGCCGCGCTGCTGGTCCTGGCGATCCTCGCCTTGACGGCGTGCGAGACCGACGGCGGCGGCAACCAGATCGGCAAGCCAGACGACGACCCGGTCTGCGGAGACGGCGTCTGCGATGACGGCGAGTCGCTCTGCCAGGTGGATTGTGGCGGCGACGGGCCAGTTTGCGGCGACGGGACCTGCGACACGGGCGAGGAGGACTCGTGCGCGGAGGACTGCGAGCCGGGCGGCGAGTGCGGCGACGGGGTCTGCGACATGGGCGAGTCGGACTCGTGCGCGGAGGACTGCGGCGAGATCGGCGGCAGGGGCCTGTGCGAGCAGTGCACGACGAGCACCGAGTGCGGCGGCCCCAACGACGCCTGCCTGCCGCTGGCCGGCGATCCGAGCGTCAGCGGCTGCGGCATCGACTGCGCCACCGACCCGGAGGTGTGCCCCGAGGGCTTCACCTGCAACCAGATCGAAGACAACAACGACGTCATCCTCTTCCAGTGCCAGCCCGACGTGGGCCTGTGCCCCTTCAACAACCCCGACGACGACGGCGACGGCGTGCCCGACGACCAGGACAACTGCGTCAGCGTGCCCAACCCCGACCAGAGCGACGCTGAGGGCGACGGCGTCGGCGACGCCTGCGACAACTGCCTCGACACCAACAACCCCGATCAGGCCAACAGCGACATGGACGGCCTCGGGGACGCCTGCGACAACTGCGACACCGTCAGCAGCGAAGATCAGGCCGACCGCGACGGCGACGGCGCCGGCGACGCCTGCGACACCTGCACGAGGCTGGCCGACCCCGATCAAGCCGACGGCGACGAGGACGGCGTGGGCGACGCCTGCGACATCTGCCCGGCCAACCCCGATCCCGATCAGCTCGACTCGGACAACGACTTCAACGGCGACGCCTGCGACAACTGCCCCGAGCGCTCCAACGTCAACCAGGAGGACGGCGACGGCGACGGCATCGGCGACTTCTGCGACGTCTGCCCGGAGCTCAGCTCCGAGGAGCAGACCGACGCCGACTTCGACGGCATCGGCGACGCCTGCGACAACTGCCCTGCGGACTTCAACCCCAACCAGCGCGACCTCAACAACGACGGCCTCGGCGACCCCTGCGACCCCTTGACCCAGGTCAAGGAGCTGCGCGCCTGCACCTTCATCGGCGCAGGCGGCCGCGCCACCTCGCAGAACTACCGCGTCCAGAGCCTCGTGAGCACCTCAGAGCCCGGCGGCTCCATGAGCAGCCCTCGCTACACGATCCGCCCCCTGGGCATTGGCGTTCAAATTCAGTAAAAACCGCAAGACGGCCGGCGCAATGACGCCGGCCCTGCAAAGAGGAATACAGACCATGAGCATTCAGAACCCTCACAAGGCCGCCCGCGCGGCGATCATCACCGCAGTGGCCGCCTTCGGCCTGAGCATGGCCGCGACTGCCTCCGCCCAGGTCCCCCAGGTCCTGCCCTACCAGGGCTTCCTGACCCTCT
This sequence comes from Pseudomonadota bacterium, assembly GCA_005804885.1. Classification (GTDB taxonomy): domain Bacteria; phylum Myxococcota_A; class Bradymonadia; order Bradymonadales; genus SYOX01. The sequence goes on along the minus strand of SYOX01000269.1, from coordinate 84,119 downwards.
CCAACGGCACCCCCGTCGAAGACTCCGTCACCCTCACCTTCCGCCTCTACGACAACAGCAACGACGCCATCCAGGACGCCGTGTGGACGGAGCAACACACCGGCGTCATCGTCCAGGACGGCGTCTTCTACGTCTACCTCGGCATTGAGGAGGACATCCTGGACTTCTTCGGCGACGGCACCACGCGCTACCTCGGCATCAGCGTCGACAACGACGACGAGGCCGAGCCTCGCCATTCCCTCGGCTCGGTCCCCTACGCCCTGCTGGCCGGCAACGCCCTCCTCTTCGGCGGCCAGGACCCCGACTTCTACGCCACCCAGAACGACATCGCCAACCTCGTCTCCCAGAACGAGATCCAGAACTTCGTCACCATCAACGACGTCAACAACATCGTCAACAACACCATCGACACCGACAACTTCGTCACCATCGAGGAGTTCACCGAGCTCCAGCAGACCGTCAACGAGCTCCAGCAGATCATCAACGACCTCGTCCAGAACGGCAACACCTGCACCGTGACCGACAACGGCGCCACCGCCACCATCTCCTGCCCCAACGGCAGCACCGCCGTCGTCAACGACGGCGCCCAGGGCATCCAGGGCATCCCCGGCATTCAGGGCATCCAGGGCATCCCCGGTATCCAGGGCATTCAGGGCATCCCCGGCACCAATGGCACCAACGGCACCAACGGCACCAATGGCACCAACGCTGGCGACTCCTCGATCGTCGGCCTGACGGCGGCGACCAACGGCACGGCGGAATTCAACGGCCTGACCGGCATGAAGGCCGTCGACTCGATGTGCAACGCGGCCGTCACCGGCTCCCACATGTGCACCCTGCACGAGATCCAGCGCGCCATGGCCCGCGGCGCCATCACCGGCGTCGCCAACAACACCGAGTACTGGATCGCCAACGACGTCTTCCTCGGCTTCTCCACCACGACCTCCATCGCCAACAACTGCCACCAGTTCCTGTACGACAGCGGCGACATCGGCCGCGGCACCTCCATCCTCTTCACCTTCAACACCGCCCCCCGAGTCGGCATGCCTGCCGGCGACCGCTACAACCTCTCCTTCAACGAGAATTGCGGCCAGAACCTCCAGGTCGTCTGCTGCCGCTGATCCCACACCTTGACGATGGATCGGGGCGCTCGCCCCGACCCGACACCCCCAGGAGGCCGCCGCGATCCGTCGCAGTGGCCTCTTTGGCATTGCGGCGCCACGCTCGCACACCCCTGAGCATCAACAGCACCTAAACAATTGAAAACAAAAGACATTTGACTCTAAAGCCGCGCCGCCCTAACCTGTCCTTGACCAAGCCTGGGGGTTCTTGATGACCACACCACCCAACACCGGCCCAAGGGCGAAGGCGCTGAGCCTGGGGGCGCTCCTTCTGTCGGCGGGGCTCGCGGCCTGCACGGCCTCCCCGGAGCCCGACGGCCACCCGCCCGACGAGGCGCTCATCGCCGCCACCAGCGCCATCGAGCTTGACACGGCCGAGGAGCTGGCCGACGCCGTCTTCCTCTTCAAGCGCTCCACCCTCGGGGCCTTCACCGTGGCCACGGACCCCAACGAGCGCGGCGAGACGCTCATCTACCCTGAGTCTGTCGGGGTTCTGGCCGAAGACGACCTCTTCGAGGAGATCTTTGGCATAGGCGATGAGGCCTTCGAGGCCGAGCGCGACCGTCAGTTCGGCCTCGGTCGGGCTCCCCTGCCCCCGCTGCCGCTGCCGACCCCCAGCCAGCGCATCCAGACCGGCGAGCTCGGCGGGGTGGACTCGACCTCCTGTCGATCCTGCCACTTCACCGGCGGCCCCGACGGCGCCGGCACCGCCACCCAGGTCGGCCTCTTCCGGGGTGACGGCCGCCGCCTCTCATCGGCCACGGTGCGCGAGGCCCCGCACGTCATGGGGCTGGGCTACATCACCCTGATGGCCCGTCAGATCGACCGCGAGATCCAGCACCGCGTCTTCCTGGGCACCTTCTTCGCCGAGAACGACGGGGTCCCCAGCGAGGTGAACCTCAACATCGACGGCATCGACTTCGGGAGGGTCACCATCTCCCCGGAAGGCGACATCGACACGAGCCAGATCATCGGCATCTCGCCCGACCTCGTCGTGCGCCCCTTTGGCTTCAAGGGCCGCCACCGGGACCTCGTCCACCTGACCGACGAGGCCCTCCAGCTCCACCACGGCCTCCAGAGCGCCGCGCGCGCCGAGGTCTACGCCGATCAGGCCGCCACCTACCTCGGCGACAACGAGGACTCCTTTGACCGCGACGGCGACGGCATTCAAAGCGACGCCTCGGGGGGGCAGTCGGTCCTGCTGGCCAGCTACCTGAGCATGCTGGCCGTCCCCAACGTGCGGCCCCCCGAGGACCCCCGGCTCGCCTTCGTCTGGGCGAGAGGCCGCGCGGTCTTCGACGAGGTCGACTGCGGGTCATGCCACCGACCCTCGACGCGGCTGACCGGCGAGCTCGTCGTCACCCACGAGGCCATCGGCGCCACCGACCTGACCGTCTCCATCGACCTGCGCGAGTTCGGCCAGGACCCCAGGCCCAGCAACCTCGACTTCGGCCAGCTGGGCGACGACGAGAACATCCTCGTGGGCGTCCCGATCTACCCCTTCACCGATCTGCGGCGCCACGACATGGGACCCGAGCTGGCCGAGCCCGGCCCCGAGATCCTGCCCGACGGCGGCGGCGAGATCCCAGGCGAGGTCTGGCTGACGCGCTCGCTGTGGGGGCTGGCCGACACCGCCCCGTACTTGCACGACGGCCGCGCGCCCACCGTCCACGACGCCATCGTCTGGCACGGCGGCGAGGGCGCCGAGTCGCGCGACGCCTATCTCGCGCTCGATGGGGAGGATCAGGCCGCGCTGCGCGTCTTCCTGCTCTCGCTGACCCGCGCCCCCACCGTCCTGGTCGATTAGGGAGATCCGCCCATGCGCCTTTCAGCGAGCACCGACGCCCTGCCCTCGCCTGCCAGCGCGGCCCGCACGACGCTCTGCGCGCTCCTGAGCGGCCTGCTCGCCGCGGCGGCGATCGCCTGCCAGGGGGCGCCGGGCTCCGACGGCGCGCCTGGGCCTCCAGGGCAGGACGGCACACCCGGCGCGGACGGAGACGCGGGACCCGCTGGACCGCCCGGGCCGCGCGGCGACACGGGCCCTCAAGGCCCCCCTGGCCCCACCCCCGACGCTGGTCAGGAGCCCGAGCCGACGCCAGAGCCCGAGCCGACGCCCGAACCCGAGCCTGAGCCTGAGCCGGAGCCCTTCGTCTGCCCGCCCTGGAGCCCCCCGGCGGGCCTGGGCGGCGTGGTCAACTCCGAGGTCACGCTGGAGATGGCCGAGCGCTGGAAGGCCTTCCGCGCCGCGCGAGAGCAGGAGCGGATGTGGGAGGCCCACGATCCGGCCCGCATCCAGGCCCGCTACCGCGTCGAGCAGCGCTGGATCGAGGAGGGCTGCCTGAGCGCCGAGGAGCTCATCGACCTGGGCCGCGGCCTCTTCATGCGCCACTTCACGCTCGAAGAGGGCCTCGGCAATGGACTGGCCGGGATCCCCGACGCGCCGGCCGGCGACCGCCCTCGACCCAACTCCAGGCGCCTCCAGGAAGGCAACTTCGGCGGCCCCGACGCCATCGCCTGCATCAACTGCCACTGGAAGGGCGGGCTCGGCAGCGGCGGCGACAGGTCCGACAACACCTTCTTCCACGGCGACGGCGACGACATCCTGACCCACGATGAGCGCAACCCCCTGTCGCTGTGGGGCTCGGGCTGGGTGGAGCTGATCGCCGCCGAGATGACCGGAGAGCTGCGCGAGCAGTCCGCGACCTTGACCGCGCGCGCGCTCCAGGAGGGCCGCCGCGTCGAGGTGGAGCTGCGCGCCAAGGGCGTCGCCTTCGGCACCCTCGCGGCCGAGCCCGACGGCCAGGGCGGCGTCCTGCTCGACACCGGCGGGGTCGAGGGCGTCGATCCAGACCTCGTCATCAAGCCCTTCGGCTGGAAGGGCGTCTTCACCACGCTGCGGGAGTTCGTCGCCGGCAGCCTCCACCTCCACATGAACCTCCAGGCCGAGGAGCTGATCGCCGGCAGCCTCGACCTCGACTTCATCGACCGCGGCAATGGCCCCAACCCCGACGACCCCGACAACGACGGCGTCACCCGAGAGATCACCGAGGGGCAGCTCACCGCGCTGGTCGCCTTCCTGGCCACCCTCGACGCCCCGATCCTCGCCATCCCCATCGAGGGCAAGCTGCTGACCGGCCTGCTGCCCTCCGAGTTCGAGTTCCTCGAAGCCCAGGAGTTCACCTTCCGATGGGCCGAGGGCGCCGAGGTCTTCCAGAGGATCGGCTGCGCCAACTGCCACGTCCCCTTCATGACCGTCCAGAGCCCCATCTACCGCACCGAGGCCTCCCTCTCCGGCAGCGTCCTTGAGCTGGATCTCGCGGCCATGGCCGCAGAGCCGCGCCCTGGCACCGACGACGAGGGCGTCTTCATCGTCCCGGTCTTCTCCGACTTCAAGCGCCACGACATGGGCGAGCTGCTGGCCGCGCGCCACGTCGAGCGCGGCGTGGCCGAGTCGACCTACCTCACCCGCAGGCTCTGGGGGCTGGCCAACACCCGCCCCTACATGCACGACGGCTCGGCCGCGCTCTTTGACGAGGCCATCGCCCTGCACGGCGGCGAGGCCGCCCCATCGTCGCTCGCCTTCCAGAACCTTGAGGACGGCTACAAGGCCTCGCTCAGAGTCTTCCTGCTCTCGCTGCGCCGAGCGCCCGCGATCCGAGTGCGGTGATCGCAAATAAGATACCGCCCTTCAACAAGATTTTTCGACAGAGTGGGCCGGCGGGGTGATGAGAGGGGAGGCGACGCTCAGATGGACAGCAACGACTTGACGTCCTCGATCTGCTCCAGGCCCAGCTTGATCAAGAAGGACGAGCCGCGCCCGTAGCTCTTGGCGCCCAGCACGAAGAAATCCGGCTCAGGGCTCTTGAGCGTGTCGGCGCCCATGCTGGTCTGGGCCAGGCAGTCGCCGCCGCTGCCGGAGGCCGACAGGAGCGCCGCGGCGAGCTTCATCGGCCCCTCCGAGGCGTAGCACTGGTGGACCTGAAGCTCGCGCGTGATCGAGGCGTCGGGCCTGAAGCCGACGTTGGCCACCACCACGTCCACGCCGTCGAGCGCGCGCGGCTGGCCGCCTTCGTCCAGCAACGAGAGCGAGAGGGAGCCATCGGCCCGCACCTCGATCCCGGTCACGCTCACCCCAGCGAGGGTATCGACGTCGCCGCCGCGCCCGCTCATGAGCGCATTGCCGAGCGCGGAGAGCGCGTCCCGCTCCGGCAGCGGGTCGCCCTCGATCCTGACGTAGGGGGCGCCGGCCTTGCGCGTCAGCCACGTGATCCGGGTGCCCTGGGCGCGGGCCTGGAGCTCGATCAGCGCCTTGAGGTTCGTGATCGCCGAGTAGCCCGCGCCGACGACGGCCACGTGCCGGCCGGCGAACTGCTCGGCGTCGGCGCCGCAGCAGTCGGGCAGCGTGTAGATGATCCGCCCCGCCGACGCCGCCTTTCGCTCTCCCAGCGCGGGGATGCCGGCGTCTCCGAGCGCGTTCGGGTTGCCCCAGCAGCCCGTCGCGTCGATCACGATCTGGGCAAGGACGATCCGCTCATTGCCCTCGGCGTCCTCGATCAAGAGCCGGAAGGGCTGCTCCCGCCGCGCGCGGCTGGCGATGAGTTCGCCCTTGAGGACCCCCTGGCGGCCAACGCTGACGACGCGCGAGCCGGTGTGGACGCGGCCCTTGAGCCTCGGGTGGCGCGCCAGCGGCTCCAGATAGCGCGCGACGAACTCCGCGCCCGTCGGAAAGCCTCCCGCATCCGGCCTGGGCAGGTCGAGGTCGTCGAGGGCGCCGAGGCCCAGCGCGCTGGTGTTCAAGGCCCACGGGCTGAAGAGGCGGATATGGCCCCACCGCCGGATCGACGCCCCGACGGGCCCCTGGTCGAAGACCTCGACCTCGTAGCCCACGGCGCTGAGCGCGTGCGCGGCCTCCAGGCCGATGGGGCCAGCCCCCAGGATGGCGATCTTCCTCACCTCGCTGCTTGTCATCCGGTCTTCTCCTTGGCTCGCTCGGCTCAACGACCCGGCGCGGCCTCCTCTTCTGGCGCGAGGTAGCCCATCAAGCTGGCCCGGATCCCCTCGGGGATGGCGACGCTCTCAAAGCGGCCCTCCGCGGTGGTCACGAAGGCGTGCTTCATCTCTACCAGCGCGCACAACATGTTGTCCTGATTGAAGATTTGATAGTTCATCGCCATCGACGAGCGCCCCAGCCTCCCGACCCTGCACTCGATCCGCATCCGGTCGCCGTGAAAGAGCGGGTGCCTGTGGTCGGAGCGGGTGGCGACCAGCGGCGCCCCGAGCCTGCGCGCCTCGAAGAACTCCTTGGGCGTCAGCCCGAGCGCCTGCTCGACGAACTCCTCGTAGGCCACGTGGCAGTACTCGAAGATCTTGGCGAAGAAGACGATCCCGGCGTGATCGACGTCTTGAAAGCGCACCCGGCTGCCCTCATGGACGAAGGCCCGAGTCGGGGGGCTGGGGGGGGTCTCGGCGGGGTCCATCATGGCGTCCTCTGGCCAGTCGACGACAGAGACGCATTGTAGCGTCCGGGTCGGCGCCAGAGTCAACCCGGAGGGCTCCGACGCTCATCCCGACGCCCGCCCAGAAACGCAAGAAGGCGGCGCGACCTGGACAAGAATCCTCGGGCCGCGCCGCCTCCTGAGCGGATCATCGGGGGTCACGCCCCCGGCTTCGGGATCACTCGCAGAAGCCGCTCACGCAGCTCTGCCCCTCGCCGCAAGCGTCGTCGGACCAGCAGGCGACCCGGCACTCGGCGTCGACGCAGACGAGGCCGCCGCCGCAGTCGGCGTTGCTCCGGCACTCGACATCGGGGGTGTAGTCGACGCGGCAGTAGTCGTGGTCGCAGATGAAGCCGCTCTCACAGTCGGTGTCCGCGACGCAGGCCCCGTGGCAGTAGCCGTTGATGCACAGGCTCTCGGTCTCGCACTCCTCGTTGAGCAGGCACTCCTCGCCGCCGTCGGCGTCGCTGAGGCAGACGCCGGCCTGGCAGGTCTGGCTGCGGGGGCAGGTGGCGTCGGTCTCGCAGACGAGGTGGCAGAAGCCGTCCAGGCAGACGCCGCCGCGGCACTCCGAGTTCGTCATGCACATGGCGTGCTCGGGCTCCTCGATCTCGGGGGCCTCGGTGCACTGGCCGTCCTGGCAGCTCAGGCCCTCTTCGCAGTCGGCGTTGCTGCCGCACTCAAGGTTGGACTCGGGGGTCACGCACGCGCCGCCCTCGCAGACCTGCCCCTCGCCGCATTGGGCGTCCTCCTCGCAGTCGGTGTTGCTGGGCGCCTGGCAGGTGCCGTCGATGCACAGCTCGCCCTCCGCGCAGTCGACGTTGAAGACGCAGGCCGGGCCCTCACCCTCGCCTTCGCCCTCACCTTCGCCCTCACCTTCGCCCTCACCCTCACCCTCACCCTCACCTTCGCCTTCGCCTTCGCCCTCACCCTCGCCTTCGCCGTTGTTGTCGTCGCCGAGGCCATCCTCACCTTCTTCATGGACGATGCAGACGCTGTCCTCACAGATGCACCCTGGCCCGCAATCCGCGTCGGTGTCGCAGGAGATGACCGGGTCGGCGAAGCCCTCTTCGCACTCGAAGCAGCCCCACTCGTCGCAGCACTGCCCTTCGTCATCAAGCAAGAAAAGGCACCCGCTGGCTGTCATCGAAACAGTCGCCAGGGCCAACAACATGATCGCGCTTCTTGAGAACATGGTTCCTCCGTCCATTTCGGGACTCTACTTCCTGGATCCAGTGCAGGAGGACCGCCAGGCCACGGCCCGCCTTCTTTCATTCTTCAGCAACGAGGTCATCTCCGTCCTTGAGGTCCAGTATGACCGCGCGCCCTTGCATCTCAAGTCGAGCCTTTATGAACCGCCCCCGCGGCGCCCGACACCCCCGAGTATCAGGAGGGCGGCGGACGCCAACGGGGTTGGTTCTCAACTCGGCGGGATCCTAAAGCAAGGCATGTGCCACCGCTGGCGATGCCTTCGCTGCCGGGTTGCTGCCCGATCAAACGCCACTCCGGGTCCGTTTTTACACCCTCCATGGTGCTTTTCTTGAGAAACAGGGGCGGCCCTTCGTGTGTCAACGCCGACACGGTGTGTATCCAAGGCGACGCACCGCGCCCTTTCGTGAGCGACGGCCCATGAGAACGACAGAGCTTCGAAGAAGGATCGGATAAAGTTTCATCCTCAAGTGGATAAGCGACGCGCGCTCACCCCACGCCCCAGAAGCAGGGCGAGGCCCAGGCCGTCTCCCCGTCGATCTGGATCGCGCGGACGTAGACGAAGCCGCGCGCCGCGTCGAAGGCGCCGGGGGGGATGGACAGCGAGAGGTCGACCGCGCGCTCGGCCCCCCCGCCCTGAACCGTCGCCACGGGGCAGGTCGCGCCGCCGAGCGGCGCCAGCACGTCGATGCGTTGCAAGGGCGCCTGGCCGCTGAAGTGGATCTCCACCTGGAGGCCGCCCGGCCCTGGAGGATCGATGATGGCGCCCTGGGGTCGCCCGTTGGCGCTGAAGGCCAGCGCCAGACGCCCCCCGGAGGTCGCCCAGGTGCGCCGGGCGCGGATCGCGTCCATGATCCCCGCGCGGCCCAGGCGATCCAGCCACACGCCGGTCAGCCCCGTGGTGTGGCTGTCGGCCTTGGCGCTGATGCCGTGGTGCCACATCAGCCCGTGGCCGTCCGAGCCCCCCAGGAAGCCGAAGACCTGCCCGGCCTCAAGCTGCCGCCGGATGAAGTGACCTCGCAGCGCCTCCTGGTGCTCGGGCAACCCGAGGCGCTGGCCAAGCGGCGGCGCGGCCGCCTCATCCGGCTCGCACTCGTACTGGCCGTGGGTCGAGCAGATCTCCCAGCAAGGCTGAAGCTTTGGATCGTGGCGCTCCGGGTCGCCGCCCAGCCAGCCGACGTGGTGGGGGATCGCGATCCCGCCAAGCCGCCCCACCCGCTCAAGCAGCGCCTCGGCCTCCTCCAGGCCGTCCCAGCGACAGACGACGGGCGCCTGCGGCCCGTCAAAGTAGAGGCACTTGTGGCCCGGCCCAGGGTAGCGCGGCCCGGTGTACTCGATCCCGATCAAGGTCGCGAAGCCCGCCTCGGGCCGATTGAAGGTCTCGGCCACGTCCACCATCATCCGCCAGACCGAGTCCGTCACGCGGCGCCCGATGAAGCCGTCGTGATCCGTCAAGCACGCGAAGTCGAGGCCGTAACGATCCCGGCAGCGCAAGTGCGCCTCCTCCACCGTCCCGACCCCGTCCGAGTGCGCCGAATGGAAGTGGATGTCCCCCCAGAAGGCCCCCTGCCCTCGCCAGATCGGGCGCTCCTGGCCTCGCTCGGCTTGCGGCCTCAGCCGCGGCGCCGCGTCGACCAGATTCCGCGGGGCGCCGACGGCCTCCAGGGCCGCGCGCCGGATCTCCACCCCCTTTCGCCCGTGCTGGGCCGCCAGCAGCCCGTCGCCCTGGATCAGCAGGCTGATCCGCGTCCCCCGACAACCCCACATCACCGGCTCCAGCGACGCCGGCTCGCCCCAGCCCTCGGCCCCGAAGCTCTGGAGCCGCGTGTTGTGCGAGGCCCTGGCCACCACCCAGACGCCGCCGTCTGGCCCCACCGCCACCGACGGGAACTCCAGCGACTGATCCTCGCCGCGCGCCTCCAGCGCCAGCCCCAGCGGCGGCTCGGGCGGCGCCATCAGCCGCGGCGCGCCGCCCTCGTCAAGGACCACGCACAGCAGCTTCACCCACCGAGCCAGCGTCGCGGCGCGCTGAGGCTCCCAGACGTCGCTGCCAAAGGCCACCCAGAGCCGCCCGCTCCCGTCCCAGGCCAGCGAAGGCGCCTGGTTGAAGCCATCACCGCCAGCCAGCAGCCCGAGGTGCCCGACGCCCTCTCCCCGAACCAACGCCCCCCGAAGCGCGATCCGGCCGCGATCGTGGGACTCCCACACCACCGCCACCTCATCGCCGCGCGCCGCCTGCGCTGGTCGACACCTCATCGCCGCGGTCGATCGGTCCAGGATCTCCAGCCGCGCGACGACCGTGCCCTCCAGGGCCAACCACTCGATCCGATGCTCTCCGGCGTCCTGGCACTCGCAGGCGATCGCCGCGCCTGCGCCCAGCTTGACCACAGATGGCCGGCGCAGCGCCTCAGCCCGGCGAAGCTCGCGCACCGCCCCCGGCTTGCCCGCCCCGTCCAGCTGACAGGCCAGCAGCCGCCCTCCAGACCCCCGATCCGAGGCGTCGATCTCCACCCAGACCACCAGCAGGCCGCCGTCGAGGGCCGCCAGCGCCGGCCAGCTCGCCTGCCCCCCGCCGCTGAGCGTCACCGCGCTGGCCTCCGCAGACGCCCAGGGGCCTTCTCCCTCAAGTCGCGCCACCTTGATGCGCTCGCGACCGCCCGCCTCCAGAGAGGACCTCGACGCCCACGCCAACCACAAGCCGCCCGCCCCGTCCGCGATCATCGCGGGCTCCGTGGCGTACTCCTGCGCGTCGAGCGTCCATGCCCCCGTGCTCTCCATCTGGCCCCTCCTGTGCTCCACGCCCCGATCTCTCAGCTCGACCATACCCTCGCTCGCCCGCGGAGTCACCCGCCGACGCCGTTGAACACAGGATCGAAGGAGGAGCGCCAGAAAATTGACGCCGCCCCCGTCAAAAAATTATCTTTTTGTTTCAAAAAGGGCTCAAGGCCCCTGACCCTCCTGTCGATAAGGTACTTGAAGGCAAGGAGAGGCCTGGAGCCACCCGGCCACCAACGACAGAATTTTGACGGGGCGACACGCCACAAGGAGAGATAGAGCCATGATGAACCTCAACAACAACGACCTCGACCTGAACAACGATCACTCCATCGAGAACCTCGATGCGGAGGCCGAGGGGTTGGCCGATGAGATCATGGGCGCGCTGGATCTCAAGGGCTTCGGCGGTCGCAAGACCCACGGCGCTTGCTCCATCACCGTCGGCCCCCCCAACAGCGACCTGCACACGAGCGCCGAGATGGACATGGAGAAGGTCGCTCGCCTGCGCCGCATGATCCAGAAGGGCCAGTACAAGGTCGACGCCAAGGCCGTGGCGGCCATGCTGATGCTCAGCGGCGACCTGAATGGCTGACGCCTCCTGGGAGATCGCCCGCCCTGAACGCCCGAGCGCAACCCCGCTCGGGCGTTTGTAATTACAGCCCCCGCCCGATCATGCCGACCTCTGGATCAGGCGCGCCCTCGCAGGGCCGAGCACCAGAGAAGGCACCATGAACCTGACACCTCCCCCCGCGCTCCCCTCCGACGACGAGCCGCTTGATCACGCGGCGCTGGCCGAGCTGCTCCTTGAGTGCGCCCAGCGAGAGCGCGAGCACATCACCGCGCTCGACCTGGACGGGATGGCGCAGTGGAGCCGCCGCCGGGAGGCGCTGGCCCAGCGCGCGCTCGACTGGTCCGCGCGCGAGCCGGTGGAGGAGGACGAGGGGCGGCTCTACAAGCGGGCCTGGGCGATCGCGGCGGGCAATGTGGAGCTGCTCAAGGGGGCGCAGGCGGCGGTCCGACAGATGATCGAGGGCCTGGAGCGCCCCCTCGTGTCGGTCTACGCGGCCTCAGGGCTGTCGAGGCCCTCTGGAGCGCCGAGCGGCTCGCTGATCTGGAGGGGTTGAGGGCTTTGGCTCAAGCCACGGGCTCGCGCTGCCGATGTGGAGATCGCAAGCAGGGAGAGAGAGATGCCCATCAGCAACATCCTCAATACAGGTCGACACGCCATGGGGGCGCACCGGGCGGCGATGGAGCTGTCTGGGCAGAACGCCACCAACGCCGCCACGGTCGGTTACAGCCGACGGCGAGGGACCCTGTCGAGCCTGGGCCTCGGCGCGGGGCGCATGACGGCGTCGGGGGTGAACCTTGAGCAGCCTCGGCGGGTGGTCGATCTGCTCTCGAACAGGACGGTGCGGCAGGCGCGCGAGGAGGTCTCCTTTCATCAGGGGCGCCGCGCGACGCTGGAGACCATCGAGGCCGTGGTGGCCCCGGAGGGCGCGGGGCTGGCGGCGGCGCTCGACGGCTTCTTTGACGCCTTCGGGCAGCTGTCGAGCCGCCCGGATGGCGACGTTGAGCGCGCCGAGGTGGTTCATCGCGGGCAGGTGCTCTCGGAGTCCTTTCGTCAGACCCGCGCCGAGCTCGACGCGATGCGCGGGCCGGTCGAGCAGACCTTGAGGGACGGCCTCCAGCGGGTCAACGCGCTGTCCGAGCGGGTCGCCCGGATCAACGGCGACCTCGCCGTGGCCGAGGTTGGCGATGTCGAGGCGGCCGAGCTGCGCGACGAGCGCGACAAGGCGCTGGACGAGCTGTCGGGGTTGATCGGGGCGCGGGTCATCGAGCACGGCGACGGGGCGGTGTCGGTGTCGCTGGCCTCGGGGGCCTCGCTGGTCAGCGGCGCGCGCTCCAGCAAGCTCCAGCTCCAGGTCGTCGACGATCGCCTTGACCTGCGCCTGGCCGGACCCGGCGGGCCGCCCGTGGCGCTGCGCGCCCAGGACGCCCGCGGCGAGGTGGGCGGGCTGATCAAGGCCCACGACGAGGACATCCGAGGCGCCATCGAGGCGCTCGACGCGCTGGCCTTCGGGCTGGCCGGGGCCGTGGACGAGCTGCACCGCCAGGGCGTCGGCCTCGACGGCGCCACGGGGCGCGCCTTCTTCGAGGGCGTGGATGAGCAGGAGGGCGCCGCAGGGCGGATCGACGTCTCGGCGGCGATCACGGCGGACCCTGGCGCGATCGCGGCCACCCGACAGGCCGGGCGCCTGCCGGGGGGCTCGGAGCTGTCGATTGAGCTCGCCGAGGTCCGCGAGCGCGCGATCGGGGGGCTGGCGGGGAGGAGCGTCGAGGAGGCGCTGACGGCGCTCCAGATCTCGGCGGGGCAGGCGGTCGATCAGACCTTCGACGGGCTGGAGTCCGCCGAGGCCAGGGCTCAGACCTTCGAGAGCCTGCGCGAGTCGACCCGCGGGGTGAGCCTCGACGAGGAGATGGCAGACCTCGTGAAGTTTCAACAGGGCTTCGAGGCGGCCAGCCGGCTGGTCCGCGTGGCCGATGAGCTGATGCAGACCGTCCTCGGGATGATCTGAGGTGAGGGAGTCGAGGCGATGGTGAGGATCTCCGACAAGCAGATCTTTGGCGCGCAGACGCAGCGCATCGCGCGCGCGCGGGTCGAGACATCCCGGCTCCAGGCGCAGGCGGCCTCGGGGCAGCGGGTGATCAGGCCCTCGGACGATCCGGGCTCCTTCGGGCGGATCGCGGGGCTGGATCACCGGCTGGCGGCGCTGGAGGGGACACGCCAGAGCGCGGCGCGGGTGCTGTCCCGCTTTGAGGTGGCCGAGGGCGCGCTCGGGGACATGGAGTCGGTGTTGGAGCGGGCCAGGGAGCTGACGATCGGGGGGCTCAACGGCGCCCAGAGCGCCGCGACGCGCCAGTCGACGGCGCACGAGGTGCGGGCGCTCCGCGAGCACATGCTGGGGCTTGCCAACACGAAGGTCGACGGCCAGTTCATCTTCTCCGGTACGCGGACGGATCGGCCGCCGCTGGCCGACGACGGCACCTACCAGGGCGGAGGCGCGGGCAGCCCGGTCAAGATCGGCGTCGGCTCGCCCATCGACGCCGCCATCGACGGGCAGCGGTTTCTGGCCGGCGGGGCCAGCGTGCTCCAGACGCTCGATCGGATCGTGGCGGCGCTCGAAGGCAATGACCCCGCGGCGCTGGGCCAGGAGCTCGACGCGCTGACGGGCCTGGAGGATCAGATCATCGACGCCCGCACGGACCTCGGCGCCCGGATCGGGCGAGTGAGGATGAGCGAGGCGCTGGCCGAGGAGGTCACCTTCGAATTGACGCGGCAGCGCGCGGGGGAGGCCGATGCGGACATGGCCTCCGTCATCAGCCAGCTCGTCGGCCAGGAGCAGGCGCTGCAGGCGGCCGTCCAGATCGCGGGGAGATCGATGCAGACGAGCTTGCTGGACATCTTGAGGTGATGAGGCGGACCGCGGCAGGTGTAGGTGTGCGGATTACAGCCGCGGCGGTGTGCGGCGACATGGCGACAACAGGAGGTGTGTAACACCCTTTAATAACTGGAAAAATCAAGGCCTAGTTTTTGACCAGGCGCCCCGAGCGGGTACTCTTGGGTCTGACCGTCGACTCTCGTTACTGGAGAGGACATGCTGACCCTAACACGCAAGATCGGGGAGACGATCAGAATTGGCGACGACATCCAGATCGTCGTCAAGGAGATCCGGAAGAACCAGGTCCGGATCGGGATCGTGGCCCCTCGGGATGTGAAGATATTCCGGGAAGAGGTCTACCAGAACATCGTCGACGAGAACCAGGCCTCTACGCAGGCAGGGCCCGACGAGATCGATGAGCTGGTCCTGGAGTTCGACGGCGAGGCCGTCGAAGCGAATGATCCAGATCCCCTGCTCGCACGGAAGAAGAGCGGGGGTAACGAAAACACCGGCACGGAGGACGATTAGAAGAGGCGTCCCCCGCCGAAGAGGTCAGCGGCCAGAGCGGCGCGTTGACCGGCAGGAGGGACGCGACGTGCAGGTCCACACCACCCGTTTTGGAACCGTCGAGATCGATGACCAGCAGTGCATTCACTTCCCTGAGGGGATCCTCGGCTTCACCCACCTGACCCGCTTCCTCCTCATTGAGCACCCTGGCGGCCCCTTCAAGTGGCTGCAGGCCGTCGACGCCCCCGAGGTCGCCTTCCCGACCCTCAACCCGGCGTGGGTCTGCAGCAACTACGAGATCCGGCTCGAAGAGTCCGAGATTGAGACGCTGGGCCTGGGCGCCGACGCTGGCGCCGGCGACGTCAGCGTGCTGGCCATCGTCAACGTCTCGACCCCCACCTCGCCGACCATCAACCTGATGGCGCCGATCTGCGTGGCCGTCGAGACGCGGCGAGGGATCCAGGCCGTCCAGCACAACCGCAGCCTGTCGACGCGGCACCCGCTGCGCGCTCGCCAGCGCGGCGAGCGGCGGGTGGCCTGAGGCCATGAGGGCTACAGCCGCCATCCTTTGCGCGCTCTGCCTGATGGCCGCCTCGTCCAACGCGGCGGCCCAGGAGCCCGCGCCGGACGTCGCCGCGCCGCGCGAGGTGGCCGTCGTGGGCGCCTGGAGGCCCGTGGACGCGCAGCGCGACGCCGCCGCTGGGCCGCTGGCCCAGTCGGGGCTCGACCTCTACTTGTCGGCCGCTCCAGGCGCGGCGCTTCACCCCGGCCAGCGCTTCGACGTCTATCGCCGCGTCCAGGCCCCGCCCGAGATCTCCCTCGTCATCCGCGTCGGCGAGCTGCTCATCGTCAGCGTCCAGCCCTCGCTGGCCGTCGCCAGGGTCGTCGGTGGGCCCGATCCGGCCGCGCAACCCCACCTCAAGACGCCGGGCGTCCTGATCGGAGACTACATCATCGAGGCCCAGCCCAAGAAGGTCGACCAGAAAGCCGAGCCGCCCGAACGCCGCCCCCGGCAGCGCCGCAAGGCCCCGCCCAAGGCCGCCGAGGCGCCCGCAAGGCCCGACGACGCCCTCCCAGACGCGCCGGACAAGAAGCCCGACCTGGGCGACAAGGACACCTTCGAGTTCTGGGATCAGGGGCCTGTCGAGTTCTAGCTCGAGTTCAAGACGGCGCCCGCCAACCTCGATCTTCACGGGCCTCAAGCCCGGGCCCAGCTCGCCGCGTCGCCTCGCCGCCCTATAAAATTGCGCGCAGCGATCGACATGCTATCGTTCAAAGGTGTCCAGGACGTCGACGGCGTGGAGATCCAAGGATGGAGCGATCCCCGTTGACCAGGCCCGCTCCCGCCATCGCGACCGCCCCACCGGAAGGTGCGGGCACCCCGCGGCGTTGAATCTCCTGACGCGATCTCGTCGGCAGACTGCACCTGCCCTTCGATCGACCGCGCAGGAGAACGCCGCGACAACGAGGGGATGAGGGACATGTACGCCAGAAAGGAGATGATCGCCGCGCTCGCGATGACCCTCTGCCTCTTGCCCTCCGCCCTCTCCCACGCCGAAGGCGCGCGAAAGCCCCTCGACGCGGTCGACCCGCTTGAGGCGCGACACCGGGAGATCGACGCGGCCCGCGACCTCTTCCTTGATGAGGATCTCCAGGCTTCCCAGCGCCAGCTCGAGGCGCTGCTCGGCGCCGATCTGCCGCCCGAGGCCCGCGCCCGGGTCGACATCCTGATGGGGAGGATCTTCATCGAGCGCGGCCTGGGCCAGAGGGCGCTCGGCCACCTCGACAAGGTCGACGAGGCCCTGGTGCCGGCGCCGGCCTACCTCTTCTGGCTCAAGGCCCGCGCCCACACCATCGCCGGGAAGTACGCGCCGGCCCTGGAGCTGCTGCGCGCCATCGTCCTGGCCGAGCCCGAGTCCATCATCCTCCATTACGCCCGCGCCGAGCTCGCCGACGTCCTCTACGACGCCGGCCAGTACGACGAGGCCGGGCGCGCCTACGCCGACCTCCTCGACCTCTACCCCGAGTTCCCTCGCCAGCACGTCGCCATGTACCGCCGCGCCCAGATCCTGCTGCGCCAGGGCGACGAGGCCCGCGGCGCCGCCTTGATGCGCGAGGTCTGGTGGCGCTTCCCCTTCAAGGAGGAGGGCGACAAGGCCCGCCTCATCCTCGACGCGGGTCGCCTCGTCGGCATCAAGATCCCCGTCGATTCCCCGGCCAGGCTCTTCGAGCGCGCCCACCAGCTGCGCAAGCTCAAGCACTGGCGCGAGGCCACCGACGCCCTCAACGACCTGCTCGCCCAGCTCCGACGAGGGAAGCCGGACGCGACCCTGGAGAACCGGATCCTGATGGAGCTGGCCCTGACCGCGCTCGACATGCAGGACTACGACGAGGCCCTGCCCAGGCTCCAGGAGCTCGACGCCCGCAGCGCCGACCCCGCCCTCAACGCTGGCCTCTCGCGCGACGCTGTCCTTGACACATTGCAGGACTGCCACCACCGCATGGGCGACTCCGAGCGGGCCGAGGCGATCCTCAACGGCCGCCTCAAGGGGCGCCCGGCCTCCGAGCGCGATCGCGCCCTGGCTCGCTTCTACTGGGAGGACGGCCGATATGAGGACTCGCGGCGCCACCAGGAGCGCACGCTGCGCGGCCGCGCCAGGCAGGGCTGGGACTACGCCTTCTTGCTGCTCAAGACCGGCGATGCGCGAGGCGCCGAGCGGCTCCTCGTCGCCATGCGCGGCGACCCTCGCAAGCGCGACAACATCCCCGTCGATCAGCTCGACTACTGGATCGCGCGGGCTCGACAGAAGCAAGGCCGCGCCGACGACGCCCTCAAGGCCTACCAGGGCGTCGTCGACGCGCACCCCAGGACCTGGTACGCGCACCTGGCCAGCAGCCGCCTCAAGGAGATCAAGGCGCAACGCGACTCCAAGGCCCCTCTGGACGCGCGCAGCGCCTGCATCCACTGGAGCGGCCCGGACAAGCCCCCCGAGGCCCCCAACGAGGCCCTCTTCGGCCGACCCGAGGCCATGACGCCCTACACCACCCCGCTGGCCCTCCAGGGCGGCGCGCGGCGCGCCTCGGCGCTCCACGGCGACCTGTGGCCCGCGCTCAAGGCCGCGTCCTTCCTGGCCGACATCGGCCTGGAGTGGGACGCGCAGTTTGAGATGCGCAAGGCGGCGATGGAGTTTCGAGAGCTGGACGCGGCCTTCGCCAAGGGGGCCTCCCCCACCGCCGCGCGCCCCATCGCCCTGACCCGGACGAAGCGCTGGGGCCACTTCGTCGACAACCGCCGCACCGAGCGCCTGGGCTTCTGGGGCCTCAAGCCCAGCGCGCTGAGCTACCCCGTGCCGCGCGCCGCCGCTGGCAAGGCCGCGCTGGCCCACCGCCAGAACCAGATCAAGGCCCGGCGCGCAGCGCTGCGCGACGATCTGCGCGTGGCGATGATGGATATCGGCGATTACCACCTCGTGCGCATCATGCGCTTCGGCCAGGGCGGCTGGCGAGGCGAGGAGCCCGGCGAGGCGCCGGAGCTGTGGAGCGAGGCCTACCCGAGGGCCTACGCGCGCCTGGTGACGCACCACGCCCGCAAGAACAACGTCAACCCCTACCTCTTGTGGGCGATCATGACCGTCGAGTCGGGCTACAACCCCGACACGATCTCCTACGCCGACGCGCGAGGGCTGCTGCAGGTCATCCCCAAGACGGGCAACAAGGTCGCCGCCGCGCTCGGCGAGAACGACTTTGGCCCCTATGACCTGATGCGGCCGGACACGAGCATCCGCCACGGCGCCTGGTACTTCCGACAGCTCCTCGACAAGTTCCACGGCCAGGAGCCGCTGGCGATCGCCTCGTACAACGGCGGCCCGCACAACGTCCAGCGCTGGCTCAAGCACAAGAGCCACGTCCCCCTGGACGAGTTCGTCGAGGAGATCCCCTTCAGCCAGGCCAGGCGCTACACCAAGCGCGTCACCCTCTACCTGGGGCTCTTCTTGAACCTCTATGAGGGCGCCGAGAACCTCTACCTGGGCCAGCGCCTCAACGAGGAGGCGCGGGTCGAGCCCCGCTACTGATCGCTATTCCTCAATAAGATCAAGATCATCGACCGTGTTAACGTTCGTCAGCGATCGCCGCCACGCCGGGTCCAGCGCCTCAAGCTCTGCGGGGCCGAGGAGCATGGGGGACGCCAGCGCGCCGATGACGCGCTGGAGGCTCATGCGCCCGTCGGCGGTGGCCCGCTCCAAGGCGTCGAGCGCGGGCTCGGGGCGAAAGAGGGCGTGGAGGGCCTCGAAGCGGGGCTGGCCGAACTCATCGCGGGTGACGGGCACCAGGGCGTCGTGGGCGTGCGCGGGGTCCAGGGCGAGCTCGGCCATCCGAGCCAGGAGCTGTATCCGCACCGCCGGCAGGTCGCAGCTCAGGGCCAGGACCCACGGGATCTGCCGCCTCGCCGCCCAGCTGAAGCCCGCCGAGAGCCCGGCGGCGGGGCCAGAGAGCGCCGGATCGTCCTCCAGGAAGGTCAGGCCCTCGTGGCGCTGGAGGTGTTCGAGGAGCCTGGGGTCCTGGCCGACGCGGCGGACGTTGATCCAGATGTCGGGGGGGTCGAGCGCGACGCGCACGGCCGCGATGATGTGATCGACGAGCGCCCGGCCCCTCCAGACGTGCAGGGCCTTGTTGGCGCCGAAGCGGCTGGAGTGGCCCCCGACCAGGATCATGGGTTGGATGAGGGTGTTCAGTGGGTCTCCTCCAGCGGGATCTCTTCGACGAGGGCGAGCACCTTGGAGACCTCCAGGACGCGCAGCGCGTCGTCCCAGGGGACGCGCGTGCCGGCCTCCTTGGGGAAGAGGATGCGCGCGCCGCAGGGCACGCCGGAGACGTTCGCGCCGATGTCGGCCTCGTCCGAGGAGGCGCGGGCGACCTCGACGACCTCGCCGTAGAGGGCTTCGGCGAAGCTCTCGCGGGCGCCGGGGGGGAGGTAGAGGCCGGACTCGTGGCGATCGTCGTCCTTGAGGACGCGCACGAGCACGCGGGGGCCCATGGGCTGGATGTGGCGGATGATGCGCTTGGGGGGGGGCTCTGACATGCTGCTCCTGAGAGGGTTGGCGATGGGCCAGCCCCTGCGGGCGGCGTCGTTCTCAGAGGGAAGCAGACCTGCCGGGCGCCGTCAACCACCCATCAGGGGGAGAGGAGCCGGGGACCTACCACATCTTCCACCACTTCTTCGAGTCCTCACCCTGGGTGCCCTCAGGGCCGCCCTCGGGGACGTCGACCTCGATGGGGGCGACAGGCGAGGAGGGCGGAGAGACAGGAATTTCAGGCAAGGATGGAGAAGGGTTGCTCGGAGGCCCGCCGTGGGTCGGGGTGGGAGAGGGGGAGAGGGCCGGGGCTGCGCCGAGCGCGGGCGCCGAGGGGGCGTAGCGCGGGGCGGGTCGGCCGTGGCGGGCGACGATGCGCGCGATCTGGGCCTTGAAGGCTGCGCCCTTGGCGGGGTTGACCATCAGGACGTAGTTGGCGAAGCCCTCGATGGAGTTGATGACGTCGCCGCCGGCGCCCCATTGCTTGCCCTCGGGGCCGTCCTTCTCGATCTGGAAGAGGAGGGCGCGGAAGCGGCGCAGGGTGTCGCGGGGGATGTTGGGGAGGTCGTTGACGACGAGGCCGGTGACCTCCTGGCGGCGCCCACGGTGGAGGACGCGGGTCTTGTCGGGGTGGACGACGAAGCGCTCGTCGGCGATGACATTGCGGGCCTGGGAGAGCAGGCGGCCGACCTTGGGGAGGGCGGCCTTGTCGCCGGAGAAGGTCAGGTCGTCGGCGTAGCGGGTGTAGGCGGAGAAGCCGTTGAGCGCGGCGATGTCGCAGAGGCGCTGGTCGAGCCGACGACAGGCCCAGTTGGTGATGGCGGGGCTGGTCGGGGCGCCCTGGGGCAGGAAGCGCTCGGAGGTGGCCACGAAGTAGCGGCGGCCGTCGAGATCGATCTGGACGCTCTCGGGCTCGGTGCAGAGCATGGCGAAGACGGTCGTGGCGGCCTTGGAGTAGCCCAGCGAGCGGAAGACGCCCCAGACCCTCGGGTAGGTCATCGTGGGGAAGAAGTCCTTGAGGTCGAGGTTGACGACGACCTCGGCGCCGACGTGAGGGCGCGCATTGCTGACGATGGAGCGGCCGGGGAGGAAGCCGTGGGCGGCGTCGTGGACCTGCAAGCGGCTCAGGATGTTGTCGTAGATCCAGCGCTGGGCGCGCTTGAGGCGCGGCATGGGCGCGGAGATGAGGCGGTGGCCGCCGGTCTTCTTGGGGAGCTTGAAGCGGACGTAGTGGGAGACCTGGCTGACGGGGCGGCCGTAAGCCAGAAAGCGCAGCTCGCCCAGGGTGATCCCCATCGCCGAGGCGATCTCGTGGGGGGAGCCCAGGGGCGGCAGGCCAAAGCGGGCCAGCAGGTCGACCTCAAGGGCGGCGTCGTTGAGGCCCCCTGAGCGGCCAGGGCCGAGGTGGAGGAGGTCGAGCTGCTTGCGCTCGGCCCAGGCCTGGGCGCGGCGCTCGCGCTCGCGCTCGCGGCGCGCCTTGGTCTCCTGCTGGCGCAGGCGGCTGTCGGCCATCCGGCGCTTGCGGGCCTCCTTGAGCAGCTCGGCGGTGTTGCGGAGCCTGGACTGCTCGGTGCGCAGGACGTTGAGCTGGGCGATGAGCTCCTGCTTGCGCGCGTGTTCGGCCGAGGCGATGCTGTTCGGGTGGGGGCCTGCCCAGAAGCCGAGCCGGACCATCTGCTCATAGATGAACTGCGTCCGGCCGACCTCGCGGATGCGATCGTAGAGCTCCTGGCGGGAGCTGGGCTGGCTGGTCATGATGGGAACCCACAGGCGCAACGGTCAGAAGTGACACCTTCGAAAGGTCCGTTGACTGGATCGCTCAACTCAAGCGTGGGCGGGGTCCCCGTCGGCATTTGGCTTTCACGGAAACGGGTCCGCAAAGCCGACGGGGACCCTGCCCACGCCCAAGTAAGGAGCGAGCCAGTGACGCATGGCAGGTCATTCGACATGGACGGCGATCCGCCGCCCGGGTTGCAAGGCCCTGTCACCTCTGCCCGTTGCGTCTGTGGGCTCTCAGCACTCTGCTGGAAAAATCTCACAATACCCCCCTCGCCGTCCAGCTACGGCCTTCGACCCGAGCGCCGCGAATGTCCCATCCGCAGCGCCAGGATGTGTGAGCAGGGGCCCTTGTAGAGCTTGTTCTGACGATGCCAGTAACAAGAGCACTCTGCCTCGATAATACGCTCATCCGGATCAATAAGCAAACTCGGGAGAAGCTCCTCGCGCCCCTCCCGCACGCGGCCCGACAGCCGAAGCGCCGCCTCCGGCGTCCGATCGGCCCGCAACACGGTGACCTTGCCCTGATCGACCAGGGCCGTCGCCTCCTGCTCGCGCTCGTTGGCGAAGCGCAGCCTGTCCATGGGCAGGGGCTCGCGGCTAAGCTCCCGAACTCTATAGACATTCTTGTTGATGTCGTAGATCGCCCGGCCCGCCTGCGTGTAGGCCCCGAGCGCACCGAGCACCACCGACCGATCCAGCCCCAGGCGGCTGGCCAGCCTGTCCGGCGCCTCGAACCAGGTCTCCTTGAGGCCGTGGAAGACCCGCCGCATCGTCATGTTGTCGACCGCCGCTCGCGGCGCCATCAGATCGAAGTTGCCCGCCGTCGACCAGTCGTTCTTCGTCCAGCCCGACAACCCCAGCGTGAAGGACATGTCCCCCAGATCCGCCACATAGAACGAGGGCATCCCCTGGCCGAGCAGGTGCACCGTAAAGCGCCTCGCCGCCGGGATGAGCCGCTCGAGGATCTGAATCCGACGGCGACCCCAGACCCGGATCTCGTGGGCCTCCTCCCCCTTGAAGATCGAACGCGGGCAGACCACCTCCAGACCCCAGGGCTCGAAGATCACCCGCACCGGCTCGCCGGGCCTCAACACATAGCGCATCGAGCGAGGGCCCTTCTTCTCCTTGTTCCGCCGCAGCACGAAGCAGAAGTTGTGCACGTCCATCGGGTGCAGATCAAAGCGCACCGAGGGCATCGCCATGGCCGAGTTGACCTGCAAGAAACCCCGGACCCATGTGTCCGGAAGGTCGATCTTGACCTCCTTGTGCGCCTCCTCGCCCTCCGTCCTGACCTCGAAGCCCGACGGATCAACCTCGAAGTCCGTCTCCTTGTACGAGCGGATCTTCTGGAACTCGTCGTAGAGCTCGGACGAGTAGTCCACGTTCGTCGTCCCGCAGGCGAACTCGCCGATGTCCTTGAAGACCTCGTAGCTGGCCCCAAGGCGACCGTAGCTCGACTCATCCTGGCTGAAGCACTCGAAGAAGACCTCGGCGGGGGGGACCGTGATCACCGGATCGAGCACGAACCAGACGTTGCGATCCCGCTCGTACATGTAGGTGTAGAGGCTCGACTGCGCCCGCCAGTAGGCGGACATCTGCTCGCTGATCCGCTGGTTGACCTCGTTGAGCTCGCGCTGCAAGGGCGCCACGAGGCGCTCGACCTCGGCCCGCTGCCCCGACACCGCCGCCCAGTCGACCATCTCCTGGCGCTCAAGCCACTCCTTGTAATGCGTCTTGTCCTTGGGCTGGTAGCGCAAGTCCGAGATGACCACGTCGTGCAGCGCGCTGATCGCCTCTCGGAAGGCGATATTCTTGCGCAGCCGCCCCCTGAAGAAGGTCGGCTCCCGGCGCGCGTCCGGCACGAAGGACATCGCCGTCCCTTCCCCTCGGTTGCGCACCCCGCTGCTGCCCAGGTAGGAGTAGGTGAACTCCATCACAGCCCTCCCCGCGCCGAGCGCTCTTCGACCTCAACGACCCGGATCGGCACCGCGATCCCCGGGTGGGCTGCGTGCACGCTCAACAACACCCCGATGGCCTCGGCCCTGGACTCCACCGAGATCGAGGCGGACACCCCGTCGAGCACGTCGGCGACGACCTCGGCGGCCTCCAGGCCGCCCGCCGCCTCGCGCCCCAGGAAGTCAAAGATGCGCTTCTTGGCCACCCTCCCCCGGTTGATCCCGCACAGCACGCGCTTGAAGTAGGGCGCCAGCTCCCGCAGCCGCGCCGCGTCCCCGGCCGCGTATCGCTCCAGATAATGGGTCACGAAGAGCTGCAGGTTGCCCGAGGGGTGCTCGCTGAGCTTGAGCATGATCTCCTGCCCTGACTCGTCCTGGAAGTGGCGCGTGATCATCTCACGACCGAAGCGCTGGACGTCCTCCTTGACGCTGTCGCAGATGCCCACCAGCAAGCCCGGCGTCCAGTCATCACCCTCGAAGCGATCCCGGAAGTAGGCAAAGGCCCAGGCCCGCGTGTCATCCCACCGCGAGTCCAGCACCCCCAGCGCCAACCCCAGCTCTTTCTTGACCCGACCGACGCTGCGCTCCAGCATCCCGCGCGACGCGACCCTGACCGACAGGATCTCGTGGCTGGACAGCTCCACGAGCTCACCGACGCTGAGCGACTCCGGCGACAGGTGCGTCCCCATCAACACCCCGCCGACCTCCTGGGCCGCGCCCGTCGAACCCTTGAGCAGCCTCCACACCTGATCGCGCGACACGCCCGCCATCGCGCCGCTCAGATCCTCGCGCAAGACCCGAGACACGAAGGGCGACACCTCCTCGGAGATCCGGTTGGCCAGCAGCACGTCGATCAACACGCGCACGACCTCCGCCGCGAAGATCGGGTGCACCCCGGCCAGCCGCGCCACGATCGGCCGCGCCGCGTCGCGCACGTCCCCCAGCTCGTGCAGGAGCAAGGTCAACAACAGCTCCTGGCGACCCAGCAGGACACGATCCGAGAAGCGCCCGAGGAGCCGCACGCCGCGACCGCGCACCCCCGCGAACTTCGACCCCAGCATCGCCTCGACGGTGCCAGAGTCCACCATCGGCTCGCCCTCACGCGCCAGCAGCACATCCGCGCCGAAGGACTGCACCTCCGACAGCCCGTGACCCAGCAGATCCCGGACCACCTCCAGCGAGATCCCCGCCAGCAGCGACCCGAAGCGCCGCACGAGCAAGTCGGCCACGTCCCGCGCGACCGCCTCCTCCCCCGCCTTGAGCCCCATCAGGTGCGACACCAGCCGGCCGATCAGCCCCCGCGCCGCGTGATCCGGGATCGACGAGGCGTCGATCACCTCTCTGACGAACCACCGCGTATCCTCGAAGGCGCACGTCATCAGCTGCGCCAGCAACACCCCATCCGACAGGAAGTGCCCTCGGCCATCCCTGAGCCACACCTGCGAGCGCTCCCTGGCCGCCCTGGACACCGAGGTCGCCGCCGCCAGCAAGAGCTCCCGGCTCGGCGCCGAGGGGTTGTAGCGCGCCTCGGCCAGCTCAAAGCCCAGATCCGCCGTCACCTCGTAGGCCGCGCCGAGCATCATCGCGATCGCGTCGACGCCCAGCGAACTCAGCACCGCCCTGTTGCCCCGCGCCGCCTTGACCGCGAAGCGGTGCACCGGCTCGCACTTGCTCTCGGCCATCAGGTGGAAGAGCCCCTGCGGCACCCTGTCCCACAGGTGCCCGAAGGACTCCTCGCGCACCCTCGGCTCCGGACCCCCCAGGCTGTAACCCTCCTTGCAGAACCAGGCCTTGCTCCCCCGCTTGAAGCCGTACCGAGGGCTCTTGCCGTACAAGATGTGGTTGAAGGAGAGGTAGGACGCCCACGCGTCCCACTGCTTGTTGATCGACCGCCGTTGCCGCCACGAATAGCGGCTGATCGTCTTCGTCGCCCGCGCGTCACTGTCTGCGTAGGGCAGCAACACGCCGACGCACATCTTGACGTAATCGGGGTCGTCAAGCTCCCCCAGCCGATCGAGCGTCCACCACACCCTCTGCCTCAAATACCAGCGCGTCGTGTCCCCGTAGGCGATCGTCGACGAGCTTCGCTTGAGCTCCTCCTTCACCTGCGCCCTGTTCTGCCACCGGGATCTCCCAGAGTTATCCCGCACATAGGAGCCATAGCGCCCTTGCCGGAAGAAGGCCTGGGACTTCTCGAAGCGGTGCGCGATGATCCCGAAGACCTCCCCGTCGCGGCGGTACTCCGACGACTTGAAGATGTGGCGGATGGACCTGAACCACGGCGGCCTCAAGGGCGCCGACCTCAACACATCCAGCAGCGCCGGCCTCACCGTCGGGCTGTCGATCAAGTAGATCGTGTCCAGCACCTCAAAGTTCGTATGCCGAGCCTCGGGGCTCAAATACCCGCGCAGCGCCTCCGCGAAGACCTCCGCAGATCCCCCACGGGCCGGCCCCTGCAAGGACCCCGGCAGCGACGCCAGCAGCGACTCCCTGAACGCCCCCTTCCCGCGCTCGTCGTAGACCTTCAAGAGCGCCTCGGCCGCGATCCGCCGCTCGAACTCCGGCCTCGACGCGTCCGAGAACATCCAGTTCAAGGTCGGGATCGACGCCGACGAGCCGCAAAAACCCAGCGCCCAGGCCACGCAGTAATCCCGCATCGGCCGGCCGCTGCCCAGCATCCCCAGCAGCAGCCCCTCGGCGTCGCGCAGCCTCATCTCCCCCGCGCGCCATATCGCCCGGTTCAACCTCCAGCGCGTCTCCATCGGCGTCGCTCGACCGCTGAACCGATCGATCACCCGCCGCGCGCGGCCCGCGAAGCGCCCGCCGCGCGGCTCCCCCCGATCCACGCCGACCTCGCCCTGCCGCAAGCGATCGAGCACCGCCCTCTCCTGGGCCGCCGACACCCCCGACCGCGCCGACCGCCCTGCCCCCCCCGGCATCACCCCCGTCACCGGCGGCGGCGAGGGCCGCGCTGGCGGCGGCGAGGGCGTCGACATCGTCGGCCTCACCGGCCCGCTCGACGCGGGCCGCGCTGGCGTCGTCGACACGATCGACGGCGCGCTGGACGTCGGCGTCGGCGCGCCGCCCTCTCGGTATCCCGCCTTGAGCTTGTCGTCCCGGAGCTTGGCGTACTCCCGCTCCGCCTCGACCCGACCCACCGGCAGCACCGTCCTTGAGCCGTCCTTGAGCGGGTGACCCCGCCGACCATACCGGAAGTTCACCACATACTGCCCCACCCCCACCTCACAAAGATCGATCTCGTAGACCTTCTCGGTGAGGCCGGCTGTAAAAACCAGGACAGTTTGTTCGATAAGCTTCACGGTGAGGAAACCCCCTCTCTAAAATGCGTTGACCATCGACATACTAGACAAGAGTTCACGCCGCTGTCAAACAAAAAAACAAGAAGCCGACGCCCGCCCACACGATCCCGATGGCTACGGCCCTGAACAGGCCATCAGCCCCTCCCGAAGCAGTAGAACACGCCCCCCGACGAGCCCACGTAGATGCGCCCGTCCACCACGCAGGGCGTCGAGAAGCACCCCCCCTGCACCCCGACCTCCCAGATGAGCCGCCCGCTCTCGGCCTCCAGCATCAGCACCTTCGACCCCAGGCTCCCAAAGATCACCTTGTCCTCGACCACCACCGGAGAGCTCCACACCGACGCGCCCACCTCGAAGCGCCACACCTCCGCCCCGTCCCGCGCGTCCAGGCAGTAGAACACCCCGTCGTGACCCCCGATGTAGAGCCGCTCGCCCACCACCGCCGGCGTCGACCACCAGCCCGCTCCGTTGGACCGCGACCACACCTCCCGGCCGCCCGCCCGATCAAAGCAGAAGACCTTCGGCGAGCCCGCCTCCGCCGCCGCGTAGATCCTGTCGCCCAGCACCACCACCGACGCGTCCGTGTCGTCCCCCGTCTGCGTCACCCACCGCTGCTGCCCCGTGCGCGCGTCCAGGCACTTGACCTCCCCGTGGTAGTTGGCCAGGTACATCTCCCCGTCGTCGACCGCCGGCGAGGTCTCCGAGCCGTTCGATCCTGGCTTCGTCCCTGGCCCGATGCCGCCGACGAAGGCCTTCCAGTGCACCGCCCCTGTCCTCGGCTCCAGGCAGTGCGCGAACCCCGCCTCCCCGCACACGTAGACCTTGTCCTGGTACACGCACGGCGACGAGTCGCAGTCGTCCCCCGTGTTGTAGCGCCACACCAGCTTCCCCGTTCGCGCGTCCACGCAATAGAGGTGGTCGTCCACATTGCCGATGTAGATCCGGTTCTCGTAGACGCACAGCGAGCTCTTGAACATCCTCTCGGCCCGGAAGCGCCAGCCCACCTCGCCGCTGTCGGCGTCAAAGGCGTAGAGCACGCAGCCCTGCCCCCCGACGAAGACCCAGCGCCCCAGCTTCGAGGCCTGGCCCGTCCAGCCCGTCCCCGCCCACGTCACCGGCTTGCCGCGCAGCGTCGTCGGGAAGGAGGCCAGCCTGCTGGACCACAACAGCTCCGGCCGATCCGGCACCGGCCCCGTCCCATAGAAGGTGTGCGAGGGGTTGCCCCGGAACATCAACACCGTCTGCGACGACGCGCTCTCCTCGCCAGACCCCCACGCGGGCAGCTCCAGCCCCGCGCGCCCTGACACCTCCAACCCCAGCCCCAGCGGCTCGGACCAGTCCCCCGTCAAGGGCGCGTCCCACGCCATCGCGCGGCCCGCCGCCAGCCCGGCGCCCGCCCACGCCCCCGCCGCCAGCAGCTCTCGCCTCGTCCATCGACCCGACACACGCCCCTCCGCCCTGCGCCCTCGACCCTCGACCCTACAAGCGGCCGCGGCCCTGTCCAGTTCTCCCAACTCAGGCAGGGTGTGGTGACAAAGCCCAGCAGAGCCTCTACCTTACAGGACGAGGCCCGCAAGACGGCGCGCCCACACCGACGGAGCCGAGGTAGCCATGAAGCGCCCCACCGTGATCCTCCGAGCCTGCCCGAACTACGACAGCGGCCGCATCCGGCGCATCGTCACCGAGGGCCTCGAACACCTCGACCTGCGCCCCTTTGGCCGCACCCTCGTCAAGCCCAACGTCGTGGCCTCCGGCGACCAGTTCCCCAACGCCTACACCCGCCCCGAGTTCATCGAGGGCGTCCTGATGGCCCTCAAGGACCGCGACAATGACAAGGTCGAAGAACTGGCCATCGGCGAGCGCTGCGGCATCACCATGCCCACGCGCTACGCCTTCAAGGGCGCCGGCTACTACCCCATGGTCAAGCGCGTCGGCGGCGTCAAGATCCACCACTTCGACGAGGTCCCCCAGATCGAGGTGCCCCTGTACCACCCCGAGCGCCTGCGCGACGCCATGTTCTTCCCCGAGCCGGTGGTCAAGGCCGACTTCTTCGTCAACTGCCCCAAGTTCAAGGCCCACCCCTGGACCACCGTGACCTTCTCGATGAAGAACTACATCGGGATCCAGGACGACCGACACCGCCTCATCGACCACGACCACAAGCTCAACGAGAAGATCGCCGACCTCCAGTACGCCATCCAGCCCCAGTTCATCGCCATCGACGCCATCACCGCCGGCGAAGGCCGCATGCTCACCCCCCTGCCCTTCGACATGGGCCTCATCATCATGGGCGACAACCAGGTCGCCTTCGACGCCGTCTGCTGCCGCATCATCGGCCTCGACCCCCTGTCCGTCGACCACATCCGGCTCGCCCACGAGCGCGGCTTCGGCCCCGTCGACATGGACCAGATCGACCTCGCCGGCGACGTCAGCTTCGAGCAGGCCTGCGACAAGGCCCGCGGCTTCAAGACCGGCCTGATCCGCGTCGAGGACTACTTCAAGGACACCAACATCCGCGCCTACGCCGGCCCACCCCCCGGCGGCCACGGCGACGACTACTGCTGGGGCGGCTGCCCCGGCGCCATGGAGGAGGCCATCGAGATCCTGCGCCTCTTTGACCCCAGAACCGACACCCAGATGCCCCCCATCCACATCGTCTTTGGCAACTACGACGGCCCCATCGACGCCAAACCCGGCGAAAAAGTCGTCTTCATCGGCGACTGCTCCCGCTTCAAGGGCGAGATCGCCGGACAGCAGGTCGACATCCAGTCCACCTACGTCGACCGATCCCACAAGGACCCGCACACCGCCACCCACGACGACATCTTCGCCAAGATGATCAAGACCACGCGCCAGATGCGGCGCAGCGAGGACGTCATCAAGATCCACGGCTGCCCCGTCAGCGTCGCCGAACAGGCGCTCGCCCTCGTCGAGCTCGGCCACCTCAAGAACCCCTACTTCGACCCCAAGAACATGGTCCTCTTCACCAGCAGCTACCTCTCCTGGCGCTCCCGACAGGCCATCGCGCGCCTCGGCGGCACCCCCTATCAGATCCCCGGACCCTCCGCCCGCGGCGCCGCTCGCCCCGACCAGAACCTGCCCCCCGCGGGCGCCTCGACCCCTCTTGAAGCCCGGTGACCAGGAGCCCCTTGCCGATGGGCGACGATCTGGACCCCTTCGACCCCGAGATCTCCGATCTCATCCTCGACTTTGACCCCATCACCCTCGCCCGGCGGCCCGTCGCCCGCGCCCAGGTCGTCGAGGCCTTCCGGCGCCGCAACAACCGCCGCGCCGCCAACATCGTCGCGCGCCTGCCCGTCGACGATCGCGGCGACCTCGACCCCGACGCCGTCGACCGGCTCCTGCTCGCCGTCCACTCCGAGATCCAGCGCCTCAGCGAGGAGTTCCTCCAGGGCGCCCGCGTCAAGGCCATCCTCGCCCCCACCCTCCAGGCCATGCGCGACTGCGGCCTGCCTCCCCCCTACCGCGTCGTCGACGTCGGCTGCGGCCCAGGCTTCATGATCCGATGGCTGGCCGCCTTCGGCGACCTCGGCGACGACGTCGAGCTCGTCGGCGCCGACTACCACCTCGCCCTCATCGAGCGCGCGCGCCGGCTCGCCCAGGCCGAGGGCCTGCGCTGCCGCTTCGAGGTCGCCAACGCCTTCCACCTCACCCAGCCCGCCTCCATCTTCATGTCCATCGGCGTCATCCACCACTTCCGCGGACCCTCCCTCGGCGCCTTCCTCGCCCAGCAGGACCGCCCCGAGGCCATGGCCTTCATGCACTTCGACATCAAGTCCTCCTGGCTCGCCCCCATCGGCGCCTGGATCTTCCACGTCGCCCGCATGCGCGAACCCCTCTCTCGCCATGACGGCGTCCTGTCCGCCGCACGCGCACACCCCAGCGAGGCCCTCGTCAACGCCGCCCGACAGCACGCCCCAGGCTTCAAGGCCGCCCTCTTCGACGAGGACCGCGCCCCCCTGCCCATCCTCAAGGTCATGCACGCCCTCGTCGGCGTCCGACCCGCCCTCGCCGACGCCCTCGTCGACGCCCTCGGCCCCGACAGACACCGGCTGGAGCCCCTGTCATGATCACCGCGCTGACCCTCGTCACGCTCGCCCTCCTCGACGCCGCCTTCGCCGGCTTCCGCGACGCCGCCGGCCGCAACCCCCTGCTCCACAAGACCCACTACTACATGCTCGCCATGCTCAAGGGCGCCCTCGTCGGCTCCCTGGCCGTCGCCCTCATCGCCGCCACCGTCGGCCTCGGCCTCTGGCTCACCGACGACCTCGACGCCCTC
Organism: Pseudomonadota bacterium; assembly: GCA_005804885.1. Classification (GTDB taxonomy): domain Bacteria; phylum Myxococcota_A; class Bradymonadia; order Bradymonadales; genus SYOX01. The sequence goes on along the minus strand of SYOX01000269.1, from coordinate 53,146 downwards.
TGGATCGACTACCTCGCCGCCGGACGACGCATGATCGCCGTCTACGGCGCCTACGGCACCATCGCCATCCTGGCCCTCTTCGTCTACGCCATCCCCCGACCCGAGATCAGCAGCCTCGTCACCGTCCTCATCCTCGGACCCTTCACCCTCCTGCGACCCCTCGTCATCCTCGCCGGCGCCCTCTGGGCCGCCATGGCCGCCCCGCGCGCCGAGATCATCCTCTTCGCCACCGCCGCCGCCGTCCTCATGGGCGCCCTCGAACCCGCCCTCGCCCGCCTCCGCACCAGCCCCCGCGATCTCGACGACCAAATCCACCTGCGCTGACCGACCCCCGCCGGGCAGGCTCGACAGGTTGTGCAAAGCGAGGGCTTCACGGACTCACTGGAAACGGTTCCGGGGGGTCCGGGGTGGGCCGCGACCAGCCCCGACGGTGGGACTCCCGCCGAGGGCGGGTCGACAGGCGATCGGGGCGGCCTCCACCACCCTCCAGAGGCACACCCTCGACCAACCTTCACCCAACCACACCCTCCAGAGGTCGCCCTCGACCAACCTTCACCCAATGACACCCTCCAGAGGCACACCCTCGACCAACCTTCACCCAACCACACCCTCCAGAGGTCGCCCCTTGACCACCCTTCACCCGACGACACCCTCCAGAGCCTCATCACCGCCGAGGCTTGAGCTCTCCGGCCCTTCTTGAGCGTCAATTTGACCGGGCCGTCGACACAACCTTGCCTCTCGAGGGGGCCCGCTCGCGCAAACTTCGCCAGGAATCGCCCTCCAGAGGTCACCCTCACCCTGAACTGTAGAAAACCTCTACCTATCAAGGTCCAGCCTGTTGAAGTTTTCGACACAATCCTGCCCCTTGAGGGGCCTGATCGTGCAAACCTCGTCAGGGAACGCCCTCCCGAGGGGCTCTGGACCCGCCGTTGATCACAGGCTTCGACGGGTGGGCACACGGTCCTTGCGGCGACCGACGGTTGAAGGGCAAGACAGGTTTGCTCAGTGAAGCCTGAAGTCCTGCCGCGCTCGACGATCGCCCCACGCTCCTCGCACCGCCCCCTCCGGGGACGGGCTCGTCGGGTGGGGCTAGAAGCCCGGGGGGCTGCGCCCTGTCGGTCGCAGGCCAGCGCACGATCCAAGTCGACACCAGGGGGCGTGAAAACCACAATCCACAGGCCCACTTCGACGCGCTGATCCGCCCCTGCGATCCGCCCTGGCCCGCGCGCCGGCCTGCGCCCAAGGGGCGCAGCCCCCCCGGGCATCCAAGCCCCACCCGACGAGCCCGTCCCCAACGGGGGCGGTGCGAGGAGCGTGGGGCGATCGGCGAGCGCGGCAGGACTTCAGGCTTCACTGAGCAAACCTGTGCAATGGACCCCCTCGTGATCGCGCCCCTTGGCCCTGGGGTCGCCATCCCTTACGATGGCCGGGCTTGAGACCAGGGATGAGCGACGAGGAGACAACCATGAAGCAACTGATCAAGGTGATGGTGGCGCTGGGGCTGGCGGGCACGCTGGGCGCCTGCGGCGACGAGGACAAGCCGACCCCCGCCGAGGCCAACCCGGAGCCTGAGGCCCAGCCCGAAGCCGCCCCTGAGCAGGAGCCCGAGCCCGAGGCGGAGCCTGAGCCCGAGTTCACGGGCGCCTTCGCGGACGCCAAGGCCACGGAGGTCGACGACACCGACACCTTCGAGGCGCTCAAGTACCCCGTTCACGTCACCTTCGACGACTTCGGCGTCCCGCACGTCCTGGCCGAATCGATGGAGGACGCGGTCTACGTCCAGGGCTACTTGCACGCCGAGGCGAGGCTGGCGCAGATGCAGCTGATCCGGGGGGTGACGACGGGGAAGCTGGCGCGGGTGGCCGGGGCGCTGGACGACGGGCTGGTGGACGACGACATCGAGCAGCGGATTTTTGGATTCGCCCGCGTCGGCCAGGAGATCTACGACAGCTTGCCGGAGGGCAGCCCGTCGAGGCGGGCCGTGGACGCCTACACCGCCGGGGTCAACTTGTTCATCGCGCGGCTGAGGGCCGGCGAGGTGCGGATCCCGAACGAGGTGACCCTGCTGGTCAAGGCGGGGAGCATCGAGGACTGGTCGCCGGTGGACAGCCTGTCGATCGTGCGCTTCCAGCAGTTCTCGTTGTCCTTTGATGCCGACCGGGAGATCGGGATCACGCGCAGCAAGCAGGCGGCCGAGGCGACCTTCTCGGCGGAGGCCGAGGATCCCGCGCTGGCGGCCCGCGCCGGGATTTTTCAGGATCTACACCGCTTTGCGCCTGCCGACCCGGCCTACCAGATCCCGGGCTTCGAGGCGCCCGTGGAGCGGCGCAAGTCGGGCGAGGGCGTCGGGCGGCGGGCTGAGGCGAGCATGGCGGCGACCTCGGCGCGATCGATGGAGATCGCCGAGCGCTTCGTGCGGCACAAGCGCAGCGCGCTCTACCGGCAGGTCTGGCCGGACAAGGGCATGAGCAACAGCTGGGCGGTGTCGGGGGCGATGACCGAGAGCGGCAACCCGATGCTGGCCAACGACCCGCACCTGTCGCTGGACAGCCCGGCGCTCTTCCACGAGGTCCACCTCGTGGTCGAGCCCCGCGAGGCAGACGTCGACGGTCCGGCCATCGACGTCTTCGGGGCGCAGTTCCCGGGCCTGCCGGGCATCCTGATCGGGCACAACAAGAACGTCGGCTGGGCGCTGACGACGGCCAGCTACGACTACACCGACGCCTTCCGCGAGCAGCTCGTCTGGAAGGAGGGCGAGCAGTGGCCGCGCGTGCTCCACCAGGGCCGGGAGGTCGAGCTTGAGATCGTGACCGACGAGGTCGAGATCGGCGGCGGCCTCGACGGCCGCGTCGAGACCGTCACCTTCGAGTACGCCATCGTCCCCCACCGTCGCGGCCCGCTGGCCCTGGAGGTGCGCGGCGGGCGCGTGATCAAGCCCGAGGGCGACGAGGCGATCAGCTACGCCTGGAGGGGCTTCGAGGCCAGCGACGAGCTCTCGGCGATCTTCGGCATGATGACGGCCACCGACGTCCAGGAGGCCGAGGCCGCTCTGGACAACTGGGTGATCGGCTCGCAGAACCTGCTCTTCATCGACACCTCCGGCAACATCTTCACCACCGGCAAGAGCTACGTCCCCCGGCGGCCGCCCGAGGCGATGACGTGGCATCCGACCGACAACCCGCAGGGGCAGGCCCCCTTCTTCATCCTGTCCGGCACCGGCGAGCACGACTGGCTCGGCCAGCTCGACTTCGATCAGGTCCCCCACGCGCTCAACCCCGAGGCGGGCTTCATCGTGACGGCCAACAACGACCAGACCGGCATGACCGACGACAACGACCCCTTCAACGACCCCCACCCCTACCTGGGCTACGACTACGATCTGGGCTTCAGGGCCGGCCGCATCGAGCGCCTGCTCACCAACGCCGACGGCAACCGCCCGGGCGACCGCAAGATCACCCTCGAAGACATGGCCACCTATCAGGGCGACACCTTGAGCGACAACGACGCGCGCCTGACGCCCTTCCTGCTGGCCGCCGCGCGCCGCGCGGTCGAGGAGCTGGCGACCCCCGGCGCGCACCCCGACCTGGCCGACACCCTGGCCGAGCGCGCCGGCCCGGGCGAGCCCGCGCGCCTGGAGCGCCTCATCGCGATGCTGGAGGGCTGGGACTTCGTCGCCACCGACGGCCTCTTCGGCAACCCTGGCGAGGACCAGCGGCGCGGCGCCTCGGCCACCAGCCTGTTCAACTTCTGGCAGACGGGCGTGATCAAGCGCGCCTTCGACGACGAGCTCGGCGCCGCCGAGGGCCGCTTCCAGCCCACCAGTCAGCAGATCTCCAAGGGCCTGCTCTTCATCCTCGAGCACCCCGATCAGGCCGCCACCCTCGACCGTCGCACCGGCCAGAGCGTCCTCTGGGATGACCTGCGCACCCCCGAGATCGCCGAGGGACGCGACGCCATCATCCTCCACGGCCTCTTCGACGCCCTGGTCGAGCTTGAGGCCACCTTCGAAAGCGACGACCCCGACCAGTGGCTCTGGGGGCGACTCCACCAGCGCACCTTCAAGAGCATCATCCCCTCGCTGCTCCCCGGCGTCCCCCACGCCTTCACCTGGCCGCAGGCCGACGAGGGCTTCGGCGAGGGCTTCCCGACCCCCGGCGACAACTACAACGTCAACGTCTGCAATGCCGGCGTGACCGACTTCCGCTACAACTGCGGCAGCGGCGCCATCCTGCGCCTCATCATCGAGATGACCCCCGAGGGCGCCCGCTCCTTCAACGCCATGCCCGGCGGCCAGTTCTGGGACAAGCGCAGCCCCCACTTCCGCGACCAGCTCGCCCTGTGGCTTGAAAACAAGAGGAAGATCAATCACTTCCAACCGTCCGAGGTCGCCGGGGCCGTCGAGCAGCACACCCTCTTGACGCCCTGAGCACCCCACAGGCGGCCCGCGAGGACACCGCGCCATGACGATCAAGAAGAAGCTCCACGAGGACAACCGCCTGTCCTGGAACGCCGCCACCCGCGCCCACAACAGCCACAAGGGCGATCAGGCCGCCTTCCTGCGCGGCGGCGGCTCGACGCTCTTCCCCGAGGAGCTCGGCCTGCTGGGCGACCTCAAGGGCCGCACGCTGCTCCACATGATGTGCAACAGCGGCCAGGACACGCTCTCGCTGGCCAGCCTCGGCGCCAGCGTCACCGGCGTCGACATCAGCGACGAGGCCATCGACGCCGCCCGCGCCCTGTCGCGCGACAGCGGCCTGCCCGGGCAGTTCTTCCGCAGCGACGTCTACGACTGGCTCGACAACCCCCCCCACGGCCCCTTCGACCTGGCCTTCTGCTCCTACGGCGCCATCTATTGGCTCTCGGACATCAAGGGCTGGGCCGACAGGGTCGCCCGCGTCCTGTCGCCCTACGGCGGCAAGCTCGTCATCGTCGAGTTCCACCCGACCCTGTGGCTCTTCAACGAGCAATGGGCGCTGACCTGGCCCTACACCACGGGCGGCGAGCCGCTGACCGAGGAGGAGGGCGTCGGCGATTACGTCGCCCGCTCCGGGCAGGGCCTCGTCCCCTGGGGTTACGAGGCCGGCGTCGAGGGCTTCCAGAACCCCCACAGAGCCCACGGCTTCGCCTGGGGGCTGGGCGACATCGTCGGCGCCATCCTCGGCGCCGGCCTGACCCTGGAGGCCCTCGTCGAGTACCCCTACTCCAACGGCACCGCGATCTTCGACGACATGCGCCGCGACGCCGACAACCGCTGCTGGCCCCCCGAGCGCATCCCCACCCTGCCGGTCATGTTCGGGCTCGCCGCCTCTCGCCCCTGACAGGCCACGCCATGGACCTCAAAAACACCCTCGCCGAACTGCGCGATCTCTTCTACGAGGCCCCCTCGGTCAAGACCTGGCTGAAGATCTGCGCCACCTTCGACCGCTTGAGCCAGATCGACGATCTCGACACCTTCGACCTTGTCCTGAGCTACGCCCTGGAGCACGCCCGCGCCTGGCCCGAGGCCCTGCGCGTCGCCCCAGAGCCCTGGTGGCTCGACACCTGCCGCAGCAAGCCCGTCCCGGCCTGGCCGCTGATCGCGGGCGTCGAGACAGGCCCCGGCCTCGAACACACCGACCTCCAGAGGCCGCCCGTCGCCTCCCTGCGCTGGCTCACCGTCAAGGGCCAGCACCAGCTCCACCAGCAGGGCGCCAGAGCCCTGCACGACGCCACCCACCTCGACAACCTCCACACCCTCCGGCTGACCCACCAGCCCCTCGACGCCCACGGCCTCCTGATGCTCCTGGACAGCCCCGCCTGCCCCCGCCTCCACACCCTCGACCTCTCCCACAACCGCATGAGCGTCGCCGAGGCCCGTGTGCTCGCCGCCACCAACCGCCTCCCCAAACTCCAGCACCTCGACCTGAGCCACAACAACCTCCAGGACGAGGGCGTCCGACTCCTGCTCCAGTCCGAGCGCCTCGCCCACATCCCCCGCGTCGACCTGAGCCACAACAACCTCACCCAGGCCGGCTGGATCCTCTTGACCCGCACTCGCCTCGTCCAGAGCGCCGAGCGCCTCGACCTCTTCAGGAACCGATCCTTCAAGCCGCCCTTCGCCCGCGCGCTGGCCGAGTCCCTCGAAGGCGCCAGCACCCGCGCCTTGATCCTGTGCGGCAACCGCTTTGGCGACGAGGGCGTCGCCGCCCTGGCCCGCGTCCGCCTCGACCACCTCGACCACCTCGACCTCTCCCACAACCAGCTCACCGCCAAGGGCGCCGAGCTCCTGGCCCGCTCCGAGCTGCTCGACGGCGTGCGCCACCTCGACCTGAGCTACAACAGCCTTCAGGACGCCGGCGCCGCCGCCCTGGCGCACGCCATCAGCGCCCAGGACCTCGAGATTCTTGATCTGCGCGACGTCCGGCTGACCGATCGCGGCGCCATGACCCTGGTCCAGAACGACCGCCTCAAGCGCCTCAAGCGCCTCGACCTGCGCGGCAACACCCTGACCGAGTCCGGCGCCCGAGCCCTGGCGCTGGCCGCCCCCGCCAGCCTCGAAGCCCTCATCGTCGACGGCCACACCCTGACCCCCGAAGGCTGGCGCGACATCGCCGGCTCCTGCATCCTCAACCCGGCGGCGCTCGCCTGGCTCGCCTTCGACCCTCGCTCACCCCACGCCGACCTCCGCGACAAGAACATCGACGACACCGCCCTCGGCCTCCTGGCCCGCTCCCCCGGCATGGCCTCGGTCATCCACCTGACCCTGGCCCACAACCACATCGGACCCCAGGGCGCCGCCACCCTGACGGGCTCGGCCACCATCACCGGGCTGCGCTCCCTCGACCTCTCCCACAACCCCATCGGCGACCAGGGCGCCGCGGCCCTGGCCAGCCGCGCCCCCTGGCCCCTCACCTACCTCCATCTGTCCAGCTGCGACATCGGCGCAGACGGCGCCGCCGCGATCTCCAAGGGTCACCTCGCCCAGGATCTCCACGCCCTCGACCTCTCCCACAACCCCATCGGCCTCGACGGCCTCCTGGCCCTGACCACCTCCCCGAACCTCTCTCACCTCAGCCACCTCGACCTGTCCGGCTGCGACCTCGGCCCTGCGGAGGCCGCGGCCCTGCTCACGGCGGACCTGCTGCCCCTCAACACCCTCTCGCTCAAGGGCAACCCCATCGGCCTCGACGGCCTCGTGACCCTGCTCGCCTCACCCCGCTTCGTCGCCGACGCCCACAGCCCCGATCGGATCAACCTCCGGCTCGACCTCGACGCCCTGACCCCAGACGCCCTCGCCGCCCTCGCCGCCGCGCCCGGCCCCCTGTGCCCCCGCTGCACCTTCTTCAGCGGCCGACGGCTCACCGACGACGCCGCCGCCGCCCTGGCCCTGAACCCCGCCGCCGCTACTCTCACCGAGCTCGACCTCTCCCACAACGCGCTCACCGCCGCTGCCGCAGAGGCGCTGGCCCGATCCGCCCACCTCCACAACCTCGACCGTCTCAACCTCAGCCACAACAACACCGGCGACGACGGTCTCGCCGCGATCTTGACCTCGCCCGCCCTCAACACCATCACCCGCCTGCGGATCGCCCGAAGCTGCGTCACCGACGCCGGCCTCGCTCACCTCTCAAATCACGGCGCCACCCTCCTGACCCACCTCGACATCTCCGACAACCTCATCACCGACGCCAACCTCCAGACCTTCGGCCACTCCACCCGGCTCCCCGCCCTCACCCGCCTCGACCTCTCCCACAACCCCATCACCGACCAGGGCATCCTCACCTTCCTCCGCACCCCCATGGCCCATCGGCTCACCCGCCTCGTCTTCATCGGCCTCCCCATCGGCACAGCCATCCTTGAAGCCTGCCCTCCCCGCCTCACCATCGCCATCGTCGACCACTACGACCACTACGACCACTACGACCGCTTCAACCACCACGACGACTTCGACGCCAGCCCGGACCCTCCTCCACCCGCCCCCAGGCCCACCTCCAGAAAGCGCGACAAGAAAGGCACCACAAACCCAAAGGCCAACGTAAAGCCCACCCCCACCAAGACCCCCAGACCCCCCAAGGGCCACGACAAGCGCATCGACTGGAAAGACCGCCGCTGATCAACGCGCCGACCCTCCTCCCCCCGCGCCTCACCCCTCGACACCCTCACCCTCAACCCCCAGGCTCGCAAAAATCGGCGCCAGGCTACGCTCGATCTGCGCCGCCGCGTCCAGATCAAAGAGCCCCGATCCCGCCGCCTGATCCTTGTTCACGCGTCCGTGAACAAGCTCCACGAAGCCGCGCACGGACCTCGCGTTCGCCCTCGCCCACACGTCTTCCGCCCCGCCCTCACCGCACCCCTGCGCCGCCCCGTCGATCCAAAGGGGCTCAAAAACCCACGGCCTCCCCGACCTGTAACGCCCCGCCATCCGCGCCCAGCCACGCTCACCCTCCAGCGCCACCTCCACGTCAATCCCCTCCTCCAACAGCTCCCGGTAGCGCACCTCCAACGACCTCCCCGGCTGCGACATCGACAGATGGACCCCTCTCTCATCCACGCAAAACTGATTCAATGAAAAACAACCAAACATGGTTTGTAAAAACGAGAGCGGATGGACGGCAATATCCATGAACCACTCCACCGGAGTGCGCTGACCCGCGAAGCGCGCGCCGACATGGACGGCGACCCGCGAGATGTGCCCCGCTCGCCCGGACTCCACCCAGGCCCTCAAAGCGCGGGAGGTGTCGAGGAAGGAGAAGGCGTAGTTGACGGCCTTGTGTCGGCGAGCGATCCCATCGAGGCCACCCTCCACCCAGGATGTCCCGGCCAGCGGCTTCTCGCACAGGACCGCCTTGTCGTTGAAGCGCCGGATCAACTCAAGGTGGGTCGACGCCGGGGTCGCGATCACGACCACGTCCATCGAGTCCAGAGCGGACAGCGACGCGGTCCCCAGCAAGACCCCCTCCAGCCGCGCGATCTCGGACGCACGTTCAGCGTCCCGGGTGACGATGACCTCGACGGAGCACCCCGCCTCCCGAAAGGCCCAGCAATGCGCTCGCCCCCACCCGCCGCCGACCACTCCGATCTTCATAAATCACCGGAAGCATTTTGTTCCAAACCGATAGGATCGGCACCTAACCGCTGAGGCGGGGCAAGAAGACAGGCGCCGTACTCTTTGCCTCACACCTTGGAACTGAATCGTTCCGCATGGATCAAACGGCCTCTTTCGCGCGATCATATCCATGTGAGCAGCTTGATCAGCGCCTCGCGGTTGACCTCGCCAGCCGGGCCTGTGCGCAGCTCGATCCTGGCCCCTTCGAGGGCGAGCCTTCGCAGCTCCGTGCTCATCACCCTGAGCCTGTCGTAGACCGCCGGGGTGAAGTGGGCTCGACGCTGGGCGGCCGTTCGCGAGGGGAACAAGGGAGGAGGGGCCAGTTGACCAGGCTCCAGATCACCGCGCTTGACGATCTGTCCCTGGGAGATGATGAGGGCGCGACGCGTCGAGCTGCGCTTCGGGGACCAGACCAGCGAGGACTCGGCCAGCCGACAGAGCCACTGACCGCGCCGGACCATCGCCGCGCGAGAGGACACGACGGCCTCCAGCGAGGCCGAGACTGCCTCGGGGCTCCAGACGAAGGGCAGGCGCTCTTCAGGCTCCTCAAGATCAAATTCGCCATCACTGTTTTTCGTATTCTCAATTTCTTTTGATTTGATGATTGAAGACCAGATCCTTGCGCCAAGCCGCCAGAAGTCTTCGGGGGAAGGCGAGGCGGAGGGGATGCCGTGGGTGCGGCTGAAGAGGTCGAGGCCGAGGGAGAAGCAGTCGAGGTCAGGGACGAAGGGCGGGGCGACGCAGAGGATTCGGGCGACGGCGGGCTCGGTGATGTGGCGCGGGTGGGTGAGGGCGTCGCGCAGGAGGGTGAGGGCTTCGAGGCTGGAGGGCGAGGGGAGGGGGCCGAGGAAAATCGCGGCGGGCTCGTCGGGGTCGAGCGGGGTCAGGTCGGGGCGGGCGAAGCCGAGCTGGCGGTCGCGCAGCCGCAGGGCGATGTTGTAGGGGGGTTCGCAGCGCTTGATCTCGTCGGACTCCAGGAGCGCGGCCTCCAGGGCCGAGCCGGTGGGGGTGACGGCGATGTCGTGGGCGCAGGTGAGCAGCTCCAGGGTCTTTTCGGAGTGGCCGCGGCGCTTCTGGAAGTAGCTGTTGACGCGGGCCTTGAGGGAGGTGGCCTTGCCGACGTAGAGGACCTCGCCTGTGCGGCTGAGCATCCGGTAGACGCCTGGGGCGTCGGGCAGCGAGAGGCGTTGATCGCGGTCGACGGAGAACTGGAAGCGGGCGCGTCGGGCCGGGTGGGTCGCGGCGAGCCATTTGGAGAGGGCGTCGGGGGTGTCGACGCCGTCAACGGCGAGCCGGGCGACGAGCTCGGACCAGATGGTGGCCGTGGCCAGGGCGTGCTCGCCGGCGCGCTTGAGGTCGAGGATGGGGTGGCCGAGGTAGCCGGAGAGGGCGCGGATCCCGCGCCGCGGGAGATCGGGGAAGAGGCGCCGGGCGATCTCGTGGGTGCACAGGAGCTGGGCGGGGAAGGGGTCGGGGGGGCCAAAGCGGGCGTGGAGGTCGAGCAGGAAGGGGGTTTCGAAGCGGGCGTAGTGGATGACGACGAGGGCCGGAGCGTCGAGGCCGGCCAGCGCGTCGATGAGGGCGCGGTAGACGACCTCGGGGGGGTGGGCCTGGGCCATGTCCGGGGGGGTGATGCCGGTCAACTCCTGGATGCGGCGCGGGATAGGGTCGGGGGTCTGGACGAGGGCTGCGCAGGGGGTGATGTCGGCGGGGGTCGCCGCGCAGGCGCGGGCCCAGCCCAGCTCAAGGAGGTGGCCGTGTCGGGGGTTGGCGCCGGTGGTCTGGGCGTCGAGCAGGAGCACGGACCGTCGGGCCAGGGTGCTCACGGGGTCACCTCGGCCAGCGCCGCGCGGGCGTCCTCGATGGCGGCGTCGAGGCGATCGAGGTGGGTGCGGAAGGACAGGACGCAGAGCCGGAGGGTGAAGCGGCCGTCGAGCAGGGTGCTGGTGAGCATGACGCGCTGGCGGGCGTTGATCCTCTCAAGCCAGCGGCGATTGAGGTCGTCCAGGGCCTCGGGGCTCAGATCCGGGAAGGTGGCCCGGAAGGCGAAGGCGCTGAGCTGGGGCGGGGCGACGACCTCGACGTGCTCGGTGGCCGCCAGCGCCTCGGCGGCCCGCTGCGCCAGATCGAGTTTTTCGTCGAGGGCTTGCTGGAAGGGGGCGACGCCGTGGCGCTTGAGGGGCAGCCAGATCCGCAGGCCCCTGAAGGCGCGCGAGAGCTCGGGCGACAGGCGGCAGAAGTCGACGCTGCTGTCGGCCTCCTGGAAGCCCGGCATGTAGTCGCCGGTCTCGTCGAAGGCCACCTGGAGGGCGCGGCGATCCCGGACGAGGAGCGCCCCGGTGCCAAAGGGCAAGAAGAGCCCCTTGTGGGGGTCGAGGGTGACGGAGTCGGCCAGGGACAGGCCCTTCAGGATGCGCTGGCCGCGCTCGGTGAGCATGAAGAAGCCGCCGTAGGCCGCGTCGACGTGGAACCAGAGGCCGTGGCGACGGGCAATGTCGGCCAGGGCCTCCAGGTCGTCGACCGCGCCGGTGTTGGTCGTGCCGGCATTGCCGACGAGCAAGAAGGGCGAGAGCCCGGCGCGCCGGTCGTCCTCGATGGCCTGCTCCAGGAGATCCAGGCGGAGCTGCTGGCGCGGCCCGCTGGGGATCTTCCGCAGGTTGCGCCGCCGCAGGCCGGCCATGGCGCCGGCCTTGAGCACCGAGTAATGGGCCTGATCCGAGCCGTAGGCCACCCCGTCGAGGAAGTCCTCGCCCAGCCGATCTCGCCTCGCCGTGATGGTGGCCGAGAGGTTGGCGATCGACCCGCCCGAGGTCAAAAAGCCGAGCGATGACGCAGGGTAGCCGATGATCTGGCAGAGCCAGCGCACCACGTTGGCCTCCATCTGGACCAGCCCCGGCGCCGCAACCCAGACCCCGACGTAGCGGTTGATCGAGGCCGCGATGAACTCCCCCAGCGCCGCCTCGAAGAGCCCGCCGCCGGGGATGTAGCCCAGGTAGCCCGGCCCCGCCGCGTTGAAGCTCATCGGGATCGCCTCGTCGAAGAGCGCCGCCAGCAGCGACTCCAGCGGCTCCCCGCGCTGCGGCAGCGGCTCGATCAGCCGCTCCGACAGCGCCAGCCCCTGCGACTGGTCGTACGAGGCCGGCTGCTCACCCAGAGAGCCGACGTGCGCCGCGAGGCGCTCCATGACCACCTCGACCATCCGCCGCATCGCCTCCGGCGAGGGCTCCAGAGGCCACTCGAAAGTCTCAACCATCCCTGGCGCTCCTGCTGATCCCACGGCATTCTGGCGCCTCATGAACAAAAGTTCAACCACGCCCGGCGGCGATCGACAGCCCCGAATTTTTCAACCCCCCTTAGGGGGTTGGCCGCGCAGGCCCGCCCAGGGGCCAGAAATTGCGCTTGACAGGCCACTGGCGCGACCACAAAAGTCTCCAACGTGACCGCACGGCCTCCCTCTTTGACACGCCGCCGTGCCTCGACCGCAAGGAATCTGCCTTCCATGTCTGCCTCAACCACAGCCCTCCTGGCCTCGCCACAAGCCCTCGCCCGGATAACCTCCGGCTCGTGGGCTTTGTGTGCTCTGGGCCTGGACGCGCCAGAGGCCACCCGGAAGCCAGCCCGGAAACAACACCGCCACATCCTGCCCATCGAAGGCGATCGCCGCGATGTCATGATCCCCGTGAAGGATCAAGGCTCCGTCGTGATCCCTCCGAGGAAGGACGTGTGGAGGTGGCCGGATCGATCGCGCCCTTAGAAGGCGGATCAAGTCCAGAAGGCGAAAAGCCCGGCCACCTCGAAGGTGGTCGGGCTTTTGTCGTTTTCAGGACCCTTTCTCAGCCCCCAGGGGGGCGGCCCGGGTTGGCGGGCCACCGGAGGTTCGATCCCTCGCCCCCTTCTGCGCGCGGTCGCCCGCGGGTAGCCCTTGCGTCTTGCGGAGTAGGCGCAGGGCACCCGACATCAGCGGCCGCGCGCCTTGTTCAGTTTACAGCACCGGGCGGGCCCTCAGATGCGGTAGAGGGCCGCGGTGACCTTGAGGCCGCCGTGATGAAAGATGAGTTTATCCGAGGGCTTACGGGCGCAGGCTCCTTCGAATTGCTGGCGGAGTTCAGGGCGCGTGTGCAGAAGGAGCAGCCGCCAGCCCTCGAATTGGCGCGCGGCCTTGCCGAGGCGCTTGTAGACGCTGGCGAGCGCCTTGGGGCTGCCGAGGCGCTCGCCGTAGGGGGCGTTGCAGACGATCAGCCCTGGGGGGACGCCCTCGGGGGGGGTCAGGTCGCTGACATCGGCGACGGTCAGGGAGATGGCGTCGGCGAGCCCGGCGCGGGCGACGTTGGCGATGGCCGCGCTGATCGCCTCCGGATCGCGATCGGCGCCGAGGATCAGGGGGCGGGGCGAGGCAGCCTCGCCTGCGGGGGTGGCCTCGGCGGAGGGGCTGATGGCGGGGGCGGCCTCGGCGGCGGGGCTGGCGGCGGCCTCGGCCTCGGCCTTGAGGCGGCGCCAGCCGTACTGGTCGTAGCGGGGCCAGCGCTCGAAGGCGAAGCTGCGGCCGAGGCCCGGGGCGCGGCCGCTGGCCATCCAGGCGCCCTCGATCAGCAGGGTGCCGACCCCGCACATGGGGTCGAGCAGCGGGGTCGTCCCGTCCCAGCCGGCCCACTGGAGCAAGGCGGCGGCCATCGTCTCTCGCAGCGGCGCCTTGCCCGTGGCCTCCCGGTAGCCGCGCTTGTGGAGGTGGTCGCCGCTCATGTCCAGGCTCACCGTGCAGCGATCCTGCTCCATCCGCACCAGGATCGCCTGAGAGCCCTCGGAGGGGCCCTCCGAGGCGAGCGCGAGGTGATGGCGGATGCCGGCCATTGCGGTGTCCTGGATACGGCCGACGTGGTTGAGGCGAGAGGCGGTGGCGCTGGCCTTGATCCGGACCGGCGTGCCGACGGCGAGGTGCCTGGGCCAGTCTATCGCCGCGACGCCGTTGTAGAGATCGGGGAAGGAGCGGGCGCGGAAGTCGCCCAGGCGGAGCCAGATCCGCCCGAGGGTGCGGGCGTTGAGGTGGAGCGCGCAGGCCCCCAGGAGGTCGGCGGAGAAGGCGACGCCGCCGTGGCTGATCTCCGAGACTTTGGCGCCTGAGCGCTCCAGTTCTTGTTCGGAGAGGGCCTCAAGGCCGGGTGTGACAACGGCGAAGAACTCGAAGGTGCGTCGCATGCGCTTTGCGCTCCAGGTGTGTCCGCGGCGCCGCGGGCGCTCTATATAGTTGTTGTCGCCGCGCGCCGCAATGGACCGACGACGGGCTTGACTCGGAGCGGCCCTGCGCCTTTTGATGGAGCCCCACGGCGGGGTTTTCCCCCCCGAGAGCCAGGAGGCCATTGATGAGCGATCAGCCCTTTGTCGACCGACGCGGCTTCTTCAAGAAGATCTTCGGCGGCTCGACCGTCTCGCGGTCTTTCTTTGCCATCCAGGTCGTCTTTGACGCGGCGGGCCAGGAGGAGATCCGATCCCAGATCCAGCGCGTGATCGACGCGCCCGGCGACGAGAGCGTGGAGGAGAAGCGCAGCATGTACAAGCGGCTTGTGGCCACGCTGGTCGAGGCCGAGCCCTTCTTCGAGTACGGGTACTTTGAGTACGTCACCGGCGTCGAGGCCGCCCAGGAGGCCTTTGACCAGTGGGTTCTGGACATCGAGGCCGCCTTCGCCGCCGAGGAGGAGGAGATCGGCGAGGAGATCGACGGCTACCGGCGCATCTCCAACAGCCAGCGCTACATCGTCGTCTCGGCGCTCTTCTTGATCGAAGGCGCCCACCCCTTCCACGGCCAGGAGATGGCGCAGAGCGAGATCTACACCCGCGCGGGCATGGGCAAGCTGCTCGACAGCATCAACCGGCTCAACTTCACGCGGGTCATGGCCGACGCCACCTACCTGGTGCCGGGCAGCCCCGAGGACGGCTTCTCCTGGTCGGATTTCGCCGACGAGGGCTGGTCCTACCTCGTCTCCCTGCCCTTCTGAAGATCTGAAAAAATCTTTGATATCAAAGGGTTGCAGGTCGGCTTCGGGTTGAAGGGGGCGCCGGAGCGCGCGGCCATCGGGGTGGCTCTGCGCTCCGGCGTCAGCCGCTTAAAGGAGGCGCTTGATCTCGCCGTGGGCGCGGTAGAAGCCGCCGCGGCCGGCCTCGCGCAGCTCGTCGACGACGAAGCGGGCGCCCTCCTCGCGGAGGTTCTTGGGGAACTGGACGTTCCAGGAGCTGTTGTAGCCCTCGGAGGCGGCCCGCACGCGCAGCTTGCCGGCGACCTTGACGCACTCGACGATGACGCCAGCGCCGACCTCGCCGGTGGTGCCGATGCTGTCGGTGACGGAGAGCGAGGCGGCGGCCGCCTCGGCCTTGATGTCGCGCCGGGTGGGCACGACGCCGCCCTTGGCGGCCTTGATGGCCTCCTCAGAGGCGTCGATGCAGGCCAGCGAGCCGTCCGTGGTCACGATGTAGACGCGGTCCTTGTGGAACTGCATCGAGAAGGCCGAGCCGCAACCGCTGCCGAGGCGCCACAGCCGCTTGCCGGTGGCGTCAAAGCAGTAGACGGTCGAGGAGGAGTCGCCGGCGAAGATGTACTTGCCGTCCTCGGCCGCCGCGCACGAGAAGACGCCGCCGTCGCAGTTGGCCACCACGCCGGGGTCGCCGCCCTTGGAGAAGGCCGCCACGGTGCCGCCCGAGGTGCCGGCGAAGACGTGCGAGGTCTCCTGCCAGCCGAAGAGGACCGAGCCGTTGGTGGGGCGATGCCACAGCATCGTGCCGTCCTCCCAGTCGTACATCGTCACGCCCTGGCCGTGGCCGTGGTAGACGCCGATCTCATCGCAGCGCACCATCCAGCCGCCGCCGCCGGCGCTCTTGCGGGTCCACTGGGACTCGTCCTCGTGGTTGATCGCCGTGACATTGCCGGCGTTGTCGGACACCGCCAGGACGCCGTCGTGGATGTCGAGCCAGTAGATGTCGACGCTGTCGTCGATCTCGTAGGCGACGGTGGGCACCTTGCCGCTCAGGTCGTAGACATTGCCGTCGTCGCAGCCGGCGTAGAGCCAGTCGCCGTCCGAGACGATGCACTTGACGCCCTCGGGCAGCCGGTACTGGCGGACGACCTCGCCGTTGTGGTTGAGGCAGTAGACCATGCCGTCCTGGTTGCCCACCCAGCAGCAATCGTCGTCGATGAAGATGCCGAAGGCGCTGCTGCCCGTGGCGAACTTCCACAGCACCGGGGCCAGCGCGACCGGCGTCGAGCTGCGCGAGCTGCGGCTCCCGCCGCCGCCAGAGGGCGTGCTCGGGATGGCGCGGCGCGTCACGGAGCGCTTCTTGCGCACCCCGACCACCGCGTCCTCATAACCCTTGCGGCGCTTCTCGTTGGCCTTCTTGAGCGCCTCGGCCTTGGCCGCCTCGGGCGTGGCGAACTCCTTGCTTGACGTCTGCCCTGAGTCTCCGATCCGGCCGTACCGGATCGTCATCGTGCGGCCATCGACCAGGACCTCGTAGAACTTGTGGGAGCCTCCTCCGGCCTCGGAGAGCTCGAGATAGTACCTTTCAGACATGGCTTGTCTTCACTCGCGGTTGGGGTGGTGCCTCAGGGGGCCTCGCACGCTATGCAGACCCCCCTGATCAGGATCTCGTGGATGCTCGACACGGACGGGTGGCCGGTCTCAAGCGCGCTGGGCTTGAGATCGACCGAGTAGCCCTCCAGGCAGGAGACCAGCCCGCAGTCCACGCACACGAAGTGCGGGTGCTCGGCCCCCTCGCCCATCTTGATGGCATTGCGAACCTCGAAGCGCCAGACGTTCTCGCCCAGGCTGATCCGGGCCAGCAGGCCCGCCTGGGTCAGGTCCATCAAGTTGCGGTAGATCGTCGCCCGATCAAAGCCAAGGGCGCTGAGCGCCTCGGCCACCTCGGCGTGCGAGCCGGGCGAGTCGCGCTCCTCAAGGTGACCCAGGACGGCCACGCGCGGCGAGGTGCTCCGCAGCCCCGATTCGCGAATACGTCCCTTGAGATGTTCGATCCTGGTGGACAAGATCCCGCTCCCGCCCTGACGCCTCGGCGTCGCTGTCTTCTGCGGCACGACCCTAACACGCGCGCGCGCCTTCATCAAAGGCGACCGCCGATCACGGGGGCGCCGATCTCGCCGCCTCAAGGCGCGGTCTCAACCCGCACTGTTGACGCTCCCGGCCTCACCCTTGTACAGTGGCCCCCACCTGCGCGACGCCCGAGATGCTGACCTCCGACCCTTGCGCAACCGCAACAGGAATCCACATGAACACGACAACCCGATGGCTCATCGCCGCGCTGACCATCCTCGCGGTGGCCCTGACCGCCGGCTGCCCCAGCGGCGACTCCAGCTCCAAAGGCAGCGCCGAGGGCGACAAGAAGCCCGAGGGCAAGCAAGCCGACGAGGGCGCCAGGAGCCCCGAGAACGTCCCCAAGGAGCTCGACATCAAGGACATCCGCGACAAGGCCACCGTCGTGATGCCCTCCCCGGATCAGTTCCTGACCGTCATGGCCATCCTCGGCAAGCCGAAGTGGGATGACCTCGTCGTCCCGCTGGAGAAGATCACCTTCGACTCCAAGACCCAGACCGCCATCGTCTCCGGCCTGGTCCTGGCCCACTTCTTCGTCCACGTCCACGCCAAGGACGCCGACAAGGCCGAAAAAGCCCTCGACGACATGCTCAAGATGGCCGAGGCGCTCAAGATCAAGACCCCCGACAAGGAGGTCAAGCAGGTCAAGAAGCGCCTCAAGAAGGGGGAGTGGGCCGAGCTGCGTCAGGACTTCCTGGACATGAACACCGAGCTGCAGAACGACCTCATCAGGACCCAGAAGAAGCCCGATCTGGCCATCCTCATCAGCCTCGGCGCCTACCTCGAAGGCGCAAACCTCGGCGCGCGCCTCATCGTCGACGACTACTCCAAGGAGCGCGCCGAGCTGCTGCGACAGGGCGACCTCATCAAGGAGATCAAGCGCTCCACCGAGAAGACCCTCGACGGCAACGACAAGCACGTCGAGATCATCCTCAAGAACCTGGGCAAGATGCAGAAGATCATGGACGTCGAGGCCGACAAGCCCGTCACCGAGGAGATGGCCAAGGAGATCCACGAGCTGGCTCAAAAGACCCGCGAGAAGCTCCTCGAAGACTGAGGCCCCGCCTCAACCCGAAACGCCAGGCCGCCGGCCCCGCGCCGCTCAGCGGCGCGCTTGATGAAGGACGAAGCGATGATCACCGACACTCGACCTCGGCGACTGAAGACCGCCGGCCAGCACGCCCTGGCCGCCACCGCCCTGCTCGCCATGACCCTGGCCCCCACCTGGCAGGCCCAGGCCACCGAGATCCAGGCGCGCCGCAAGGCCGACGCCGTCGTCGAGCGCCTCGCCCGCCAGGGCTCGAACTTCTACACCCAGAACTTCTCCATCTCCGAGTACGGCGGCTTCCGAGACTTCTTCGTCTTCCTCTCGCCCGGCGTCACCCACGACATCTTCGCCAGCGGCTGCTTCGACGCCTTCGACGTCGACATCTCCCTCTTCGCCCCCAGGGTCGGCGGCGGCTTCGAGTACGTCAACACCTTCGACAACGCCAAGCCCTTCCAGTCCATCGTCTTTCGGCCCGCGCGCAGCGGCGTCCACGTCGTCCGCGTCCACCTGAGCAACGCCACCTTCGACGGCGCGCACATCTTCTTCACCATCGGCGTGCGCTCCTGATCCCCCCGCTCAAGACTCCGGATCGCGCACCTTCATCACCACCACGATCCCCAGCAAGAGCATCAGGTTGAAGCCCAGCAACACCCCGATGTCGCCAACCTCGCTCTTCGTCGCCTTGTGATCCGGGAAGTACTTCTCGACCGGCTTGTCCGGCTCCTCGTACTTGAACTCCCCGATGCACCGCTTGTCCTCAAGCTCATCGAAGATCTCCTGCTCCTTGAGCTCCTTCTTGATGTCCGAGATCCGGAAGGTCCCCGGGTAGGTCTCGGCGTGCAGCATCCCCTCGAATCCCCAGCGGGCCACCATCGGCACCGTCAGCCCCTTCATCACCGAGGACTTCATGTCCCCGATCGGCATGATCAGCCCGCCGAGGATGACCTGGGGGATCAAGAGCAGCGGCACCAGCGCAATGGCCGCCTCGGGCGTGGCCACCAGCGCCGAGAGCAAAAGCCCCATGCCCACCCCCGCCAGCGAGCACAGCACCAGGAAGAAGTACAGCCACCCCCAGACCGCCCCGAAGCCCAGAAAGAGGTCCACGATCCCCAGCAGCATCGCGCACTGGAGCGCGCAGATGAAGCCCAACACCGTGAACTTGCTCATGATGTAGCTCGGGATCTTGAGGTTGACCATGCGCTCGCGGCGGTAGATGGCCAGCTCCCCGACGATCTCGCGCGCCGAGTTCGAGCACCCGAACCAGATCGCCGAGATGGCCATCAAGAAGAGCGCCATGGGCGTGTAGGCGATCTTGTCAAAGACGTCGTCGGTCTTGCCCGAGAAGACCCCGGCGATGATCCCCGCGATGACCGGCGCCTGGATGAAGAGGATGAGCGTGTTGGCCACGTCCTTGCGCTTGATCGTGAAGTAGCGCCGCGTCAGCACCCACCACTGCCCCAGACCGAAGCGCCGCGAGGTCTTCTTCTTGGACCCCGCCGAGAGCGCCACGGCCGAGGCCCCCGACTCCCGACGGCGCACCACGTACTCGCTGTGGTAGGTCGACTGCGCGTAGGCCCTGGCCCGCTCGGACATGTCGCGCCGCTTGCGCTTGTCCTCGGCCAGCGGCTTGAGCGCATTGCCGGGGTCGGACAGGATCAGATCGCCCTCCGGCGTGCCCTGCTCGACGCCCGGGTTGAAGAAGGTGATCGAGTCCGGGAAGCTCGGGCCGTAATAGACCAGGTGGCCGTCGGCCAGGTAGACGATGTTGTCCATCGTCCGGTAGGCCTCCAGCGAGGGCTGGTGGATGGTCAGCAGGATCGTCCGGCCGTCGTCGGCCAGCCGCCGCAGCAGCTTCATGACGTTGATCGTGTCTTCGCTGGCCAGCCCCGAGGTCGGCTCGTCCAGAAAGAGCAGGCTCGGGCGCGTGATGAGCTCCTGGGCGAGGTTGACCCGCTTGCGCTGGCCACCCGAGATCCCCTTCTTGGCCGGCGAGCCGATCAGGACGTCCTTCGTCTGCGTGATCTCCAGCTGCTCCAGCACCCCCTCGATGATCTGCCCGATCTCCTTGCGCGTCGTGTCCGGCGGCAGCCGCAGCAAGGCCGTGTAGAAGAGCGCCTCCCAGACGGTCAGCTCCGAGTGGATGATGTCATCCTGGGGCACATAGCCGATGTTGCCCCGGAAGGCGTCGTAGTTGGCGTAGAGCTCCTGGCCGTTGATCAGGGACTGCCCGCTGCTCGGCGGCAGGTAGCCGTTGAGCGCCATCATCAAGGTGGTCTTGCCCGCCCCCGAGGGCCCCATCAGGCCGACGAACTCGGTCGGGTAGACCGTGAACGAGACCCCGTGCAGGATGGTCTTGCGGCCGCGGTCGACCTTGATGGTCACCTCGCTGGCCTGCAGCATGATGTCGCCCTTGTAGGTGCTGGCGACGGTGCCCGTGGCCAGATCGAACCTGAGCTGGTAGCTGCCCAGCCCCACCTCGTCGTTCGGGCCGATGGGCGTCGGCCTCGTGACCTTGTGGCCGTTGACGAAGGTGCCGTTGGCCGAGCCCAGATCCTCGATCGTCAGGCCCCCGGCGCCCCGACGCAGGCGCGCGTGGCGGCGAGAGACCTGCGGGGCGTCGATCGTGATGTCGCAGCCCTCGTCGCGGCCCACGATCATCACCGCCTTGCCCTCGGGCATGGACAGCTCGTTGGCCTTGTGGCCCGAGGCGTCCTCGAGGTAGTCCCGCAGCCGCGCGGCCGGGAAGCGGTAGGTGCCGAAGAAGAGCACGTCCGAGGGCGTCACGATCGAGGCGCTCACCCGCCGCTGGGTCGTGTTGACGAAGGTCCCGTTGGTCGACCCCAGGTCGCGCACGTGCCAGTTGTGGCCGTCAAAGTTCAGCTCGCAATGCTCGTTGGAGACCATCGGCGCGTCGATGACGATGTCGTTGACGCCCGGCTCGGGGTCGCGGCCGATCTTGAAGCGGCGCTTGGCGCCGGAGGGCGCCATCGACTGGCCGTGGCGATCCTCCCCCGGCCGCTTGCCCTCGAAGTGCGCCAGGACCGCCTCGGAGAGCACCAGCCGGTAGGTCCCCAGCTCGATCCGATCCTCCGGCGTGACCACCGCCCTGTCCACCCGCTCGCCGTTGACGAAGGTCCCCGCCGACGAGCCCAGATCGTCGATGACCAGGATCCCCGCGCCCCTCCACAGCCGGCAGTGCGTCGCGGCCACCTGCGCCACCGGGATCACCACGTCGTTGCCGCCGTCGTAGCCGACGCTGATCGACACCGACCCCGGCGGGATCACCACCACCGAGAAGCCCCCCGCGGCCGCCTTGCTCGCCCCCAGCGCGCTCAGGTCCAGATCCTCGACCGACTGCATCACCGTCCGGCGAGCCTCCCCGGCCCCGCCGCCCAGCCCCAGGTCTGCGGCGTCGACCGGCTGGAGCATCGTCCGCTTGCCCGCCGTGTCGCCCCTGCCGGACTCCAGGGGCATCGTCCGCTTGCTCGCCTCGTCGCCCCCGGGCTCCAGGGGCATCGTCCGCTTGCCGGGGGCGCCCGTCGCTTCCACGTCGAAGGGCTGGAGCATCGTCTTCCTGGCCGAGGCCCTGGCGGCCTCCCCGGATCCCTGCGAGGGCAGGGACTGGCTGATCTGCTCGGCGCTCTCGAACATCGTCTTTCTGGCCGGGGCACCCGGCGGCTCGACCGCCCTCCCGATCTGGGGCAGCGCCGCCGTGCCCGGCGCCATCGGCAGCGACACCCCCGGCGAGGTCTCGATCCCGGGCAGGTGCGCCGTCGACAGCTTGAAGGCGTGGCCGCCGAGGCCGACGATGTCGCCGACGCGCACCTGGAGGGTCTGGACGGGCTGGCCGTTGAGGGTCGTGCCGGCCCCCGAGGCCAGATCCCGGAGCATCAACGCCCGACCGTCCCAGCTCACCTCCGCGTGGTGGGGCGCCACGCCGGGCTTGTCGATGACCACGTCGTTGTCGGGCGCGCTCCCGAACCGGATCTTCTTGATGCCGCTCATGCTCCCCTCGATGCCCTCGCGTCTCGTGTGCGTTCGAGGCGAATCTACATGGCCCGGCCACAGGCCGCAACCGCCCCAAGGCGATCAGCGACCCCGACGAGGGGCGCCCGCGCCGGGCACGGCAGGACCCACGAGGAACGACAGGCGGCGATTCAGCAGAGGAAGGTGAGGAGGGTCAAGGGGCGGGCCCGCCGCCGGGGAGGCGGCGGGCTTCAAGGCATTGCGGGCTCTTCTCGGGTTGCAAACCAATGCCAGAAGCATCGGTAATGTTTTTGCGGCGTGGTCCCTCATGCCTGCGGAGGCAAGCGCCAAGACAGAGCCTGCGATGACGTGAAGCACAAGGACAGCCCCTTCCGGCCCTCCTCGCCTGCGCCCTCGACCCGTGCCGACAAAAGCAACGACCATACCAGACCCGGACAAATTGAAGCGCGGCCCGCCACGACGGCCTCCCGAATCGCTCACGCTCTCCACTCACGACGCTGGACAGTCCAATCATCTGCACAACCCTCCCGCTGTACTGTCCAGCACGACAGAGGGTGGCGAAGAGCGCACTGCCGACCCTCCCCCTGTCCCCGAGCCACGATCCGCCTCGCGCGACGCCCATCGCCGCCACCGACCGCGACGCCCGACGCTACGGCCTCCTTGCCCTCCCCCCGACAAATCCCTATAAACCAGAGCCGATGAGAGCCGCACTGACCATCCTGATCACCCTCACCACCCTGACCGTCGGCGCCTGCGATCCCCAGCTGCCCGAGGCGACCGTCGAGCAGCTCGCCGAGCCCTCGGCCTGCGACCCCGACGACGGCCTGCTCCTCTTTGAGCAGCAGATCGCCCCGCTGATCAAAGGCCACGAGGCCAGCTGTCAGGCCTGCCACCTGGCCGGCACCCGCCTGAGCGCCTTCGTCGAGGGCAAGACCCCCTGCGAGGCCATCGCCTGCATGGAGGCCCAGGGCGTCGTGGACCTGGAGCGGCCCGAGCGCAGCCTCGTCCTGGACTGGATCCGGCGCGGCCTGCCCGACGACCCCGAGGCCATCTCGCCGGCCCACCGCGAGCTGGAGGCCTTCTCCGAATGGATCACCTACAGCCAGCAGTGCCACCTTCAGAACTGCGGCACCATCAAGGACCCCTGCGGCCTCCCCAGGCAAGAGATCGCCTGCAGCACCGACGACCTGCTGGAGTGCGGCCTCGACCCCGATGAGATGGCCCGCGGTCGGGATCTGCTACGCTCCAGACAGCTCACCTGCACCGAGCGAGACATGGCCCTGGCCTTCCACCTGCTCGTCACACCCTGGCGCAACCGCTGCGCCCACTGCCACAGCCCCGGCGGCGCGCTGGCCGACATCGGCGAGCCTCCCCCTCCCCACTGGATGGATCACAGCCTGCTCTTCGAGGCCGACATGGACGGCTCGCTGCGCACCATGCGCAATGTCCTCAACCGGGGCCTCATCAACCCCGATCGGCCCGGACAGAGCCTCCTGCTGCTCAAGCCCCTCTGGGAATCCCAGGGCGGCGTCTACCACGAGGGCGGCGACAAGTTCCAAGGCCCCAACGACAAGAGCTACCGCGACTTCCTCGTCTGGGCCGTCATGGTCGCCCCTTGCATGCCGCTGGCCCAGGACCCCACGCTCATACAATGACGGCAACAAGGATAAAAATGAACAAAAACAGCCTCTTGGCGCTGATCGCTGGCGCGAGCGCGCTGGCGATCACGACCGCCCAGGCCTGCCAGGAGGTCTGCCCCGAGGCCAACAACCACGGGCTCGAGGACTGCCCCGAGCCCGAGGGCGAGCCCCACGACAACCTCCCCGATCCCGAAGGAGAGTTCAGCCAGCAGGAGCTCGACTTCTGCACCTGCATGCTGCGAAGCTGCCACGATCCCTTCCACGACGAGTACGGCGGCGACGACATCGAGGCCCGCGACAACTGCCTGCTGGAGATCAGCGCGGTCCCCTCGACCGGCACCCCGGCCACCTCCGGCAACTCCCAGGAGTGCCGCGCCCACTTCTGCGCCTCCGACCCCGATCGCGACTGCGACGCCGCCCTCGGCAAGTCGATCTGCCTCTAGCTCCCCCCACAGACGCACCAATCATTGACGCGACAATCATTGGAGGGTATCCAAGGACGACCACCAGGAAGCGCCGTGTGCGGGGGAGCGCCCATGGACGCTCCAGACGCGATCCGCTTGAAACCTTGAATCCCAGACCCCGCAGGGTTCCAAACACATCGAAGGTCCACCATGAGCGATTCGTATTCAGAGACCAAGACCGTCGGCTTTTTCTCTCAACTCAAAGAATCCATCAAGGGCGTCCTGACCGGCATCGTCCTGGTCCTCATCGCCTTCCCGATGCTCTTCCTCAACGAGTGCAACGCGGTCGAGGAGTACAAGGCCCTCGAAGAGGGCGCCAGCAGCGTCATCTCCGTCTCCGCCGACAAGTTCGACAAGAACAACGACAACAAGCTCATCCACTCCACCGCCGAGGCCAAGGTCAACGACACCGTCGAAGACCCCCAGTTCAAGATCTCGGCCGAGGGCGCCGTCAAGCTCGTCCGAGAGACCGAGATCTACCAGTGGGTTGAAGAGAAGACTGAAAAAACCGAGAAGAAGACCGGCGGGTCATCGGAGACCACGACCGAGTACAACTACAAGGAGAAGTGGGTCAGCGCCCCCGTCGACTCCTCCAACTTCAAGGTCAAGAAGAAGCACGGCAACAGCGACGGCAACTTCGTCGAGAGCAAGACCTTCACGGCCAAGGACGTCAGCTTCGGCGCCTTCAAGCTCGGCCCCAGCCTCATCGACAAGTTCAGCGGCGGCGAGGACCTCAAGGTCGGCAAGGAGGACGCCGAGAAGATCGAGGGCGACTACAAGGACCTCGAGATCGGCAACGGCGGCTTCTACATCGGCAATGACCCCGGCAAGCCCGACAACGGCGACGTCCGCATCAAGTTCAAGGTCATCAAGGCCGGCACCGTCAGCATCATCGCGAAGCAGGACAGCGCGGAGCTCGTCCCCTTCAAGACCAGCAATGGCCGCACCGTCGAGCTGCTCGAAGCCGGCAAGAAGACCGCCGACGAGATGTTCGCCACCGCCGAGGCCGGCGTCGCCATGCTGACCTGGATCCTGCGCTTCCTGGGCCTCTTCTTGATGTTCTCCGGCTTCATGCTCATCTTCAAGCCGCTGGTCGTCGTCGCCGACGTCATCCCCTTCATCGGCAGCATGCTCAACGCCGGCACCTTCGTCTTCTCCGCCGCGCTGACCCTGGGCCTGGGCTTGACCACCATCGCCATCAGCTGGCTCATCGTCCGGCCGCTCATCGGCATCCCGCTGTGCATCTGCAGCCTCGGCAGCATCATCGGCCTCGTCTTCCTCGGCATCGCCGCCACCCGGAAGAAGAAGGCCGCCGCCCCCGCAGCCGCCTGAGCCTCGGCGGCCTCCGCGACCTCAAGGGCGCGCTGTCGCGCCTCGCCTCACCCCCCTCCTGCCCGCTGACCGCCCCCCTCATCGACACCCGGGCTGCCCTCCGGCAGCCCCGCCCCACTCCCTGCGCCCGGAGCGCTTGAAGCGCCGCTGGACAGCTCCTCTGGCTCCTCGTACCACGCCACCCCGGCGTCCTGGCTGCGCTCAAGCTCCGCGATCACCTGCGCGCCAAGCAGCGTGATGATCGAGGCGATCTCCAGACACAGCAGGACGATCACCACCGACGCCAGCGAGCCGTACACCACGCTGACCAGCGAGAGGTTCTCGAAGTACCACACCAGCACCCGACGCACGATCTCCCACAGGATCGCCGCCGTCACCCCCCCGATGAGCGCCCTCTTGAACCCCACGCGCGCCGTGGGCATCACCACGTAGACCGAGGTGAACATCGCCACCATCCCCACGAAGCCGAACACCCCCAGGAGCACCGAGGGCGTCGTGGACACCGCCCAGTGCATCCCCAGCACCACCACGTCGCGCCCCTCCATACGATCGAGCACCGTCGTCAACAGCGTCAGGCACACCACCCCGAAGCCCACCACCAGGATGTACACGTAGGGGATGATCGCCGAGACCCAGAACCGGCGCGCCTCGGCGCGGTTGCGGCCGAAGATCACCGCCATGGAGTCCTCCAGCATCCGGAAGGCCATCGAGCTGAAGAAGAGGGACACCACCGCGCCGCCCCACCCGAGCAGCTCCCGGCTGTCCAGAAAGCTCGCGATCTCGCCGGTCAACACGCTCCCCTGCCCCGGCGCCATCTGCGAGACCAGCCCCTCGACGATCGACAGCAGCTGCGCCTCCTCGAAGACGTGCGAGAGCCCGACCAGCAACACCGCGAAGAGCGGGATGACCGACAGGAGCGTGTTGTAGGCCACCGCCGACGCCAGCAGCAGCACCTTGTGGCGCCTGAAGCTCCCCCACACTCGACCCGTGAACTGCCACAGACGCCTGATGAGTTCGATCGCCTCGCCCTCCCCCTTCGCCCCGAGCGGGAACAAGCCCGCTTTGGCGTGCATTCTAACCGGCGCAAAGGGGCGCCTGCTCACCAAAGCGACCTCTCGTGACGATTGGCCGACGTCGCCCCCGGCGTGCTATATCTTCGACAGGCGCCCTGCGCGCGCCACCGCCACCTTCAAAGGGATTCGACGCGATGGGGACCGAACTTCTGACCACCATGGGCCTGGCCTTCCTCGGGGGCGTCATCCTCAACGTGATGCCCTGCGTGCTGCCCGTGCTGACCATGAAGATCTTCCACATGGTCAAGCACGGCCAGCAGTCACCCTCCTCCCACCGCCTCCACGGCCTGGCCTACTCCGCCGGCATCGTGGCCACCTTGATGCTCCTGGCCGTGATCGTCATCGGCCTGCGCGCCTCCGGAGAGGTGGTCGGCTGGGGGATGCAGTTCCAGAACCCCTCCTTCGTCGCGGCGCTGACGGCCCTGATCTTCGTCTTCGGCCTCAACAGCCTGGGCGTCTTCGAAATCACCCTCTCCTTCGGCGGCGGCGCCCAGAAGGACGGCTACCTCGGCTCCTTCATCAACGGCGTCGTCGCCGCCATCATGTCCACCCCCTGCTCGGCCCCCTTCCTCGGCACCGCCGCCGCCGTCGCGCTGGCCAGCGAGGCCGCCTGGTGGCAGACCCAGCTGCTCTTCTTCTGCATCGGCATGGGGCTGGCCAGCCCCTTCCTCCTGATCAGCTTCATCCCCGTCCTCGCCCGCGCCATGCCCCGCCCTGGCGCCTGGATGGAGACCTTCAAGCACCTGATGGGCTTCACCCTCATCGGCGCCGCCATCTGGCTCTACGGCGTGCTCCAGAACCAGCTGACCACCTCCGGCGCCAACTGGTTCCTCGGCTTCCTCCTCGTGCTCGCCGTGGCCCTCTGGGCCGTCGAGCGCTTCGGCGGCCTGGGCGAGACACGGCAGCGCGCCGCCCTCGTTCGCCTGAGCGCCCTGGCGCTCGTCGTCGGCGCCGGCTTCGGGATGATCGACCTGTCACCGCCCCCAAGGACGAGCGCCGTCGTCGCCCTCGACCAGCCCGTCGTCGTCGACGGCCACATCAACTGGATCCCCTACAGCGAGAAGGGGCTGGCCGACATGGCCCTGCGCAGCCGCCCCGTCTTCGCCGACTTCACCGCCGACTGGTGCGCCAACTGCAAGGCCAACGAGAAGATCTTCCTGGAGACCGACGCCGTCCGCAGCACCCTCCAGACCACCGGCATCCTCCCGATGATGGCCGACTTCACCAACGAGGACGACGAGATCGCCGCCGGACTCAAGAAGCTCGGCCGCACCGCCGTGCCCGCCTACGTCATCTACATGCCCGACGGCACCTTCGACCTGATGCCCGAGGCCATCACCACCGAGATGGTCGTCGAGCGCCTTGAGGCCGCCTCGCGCCGCTTCCCGCCCGATCAATTCCGATGACCGACGCCCGCTCCCCCGGTCCAGCCCCCCACGAGCCTATGCCCCAGATCCAGAAGACCCCCCTCGACGCCCTCCGCCGCCCGCTCAGCTTCGCCACCGCGATCGCGCTGGCCTCGATCGCCTTCGCCGCCGCGATGGTCCCCGCTGACGCGGCCGCCCAGGAGGTCAAGCCGCAGGAGCCCTCCGAAGGGCGGCGCATCCTGTTCGTGGGCGACTCTCACGCCCAGGGGCCCTTCGGGTGGGCGCTCGACTACCTGCTGCGCGAGGGCATCAAGAACTCCACCGTGGCCAGCTACGCCGTATGCGCCTCCAGCCCGCTCTCCTGGATCAAGGGCTTCAAGCACTTCTGCGGCAGCCTGACGCGCGGCGAGGACTTCAAGTCGGACCCGGCTCAGCCGGGCTTGCTGGGCGGCGGCCTCAAGGGAGGCACCCAGCGCGCCCCGAGGCTCATCGACCTGCTCAAGCAGCACACGCCCGACACCGTCGTCATCTCGATGGGCGAGAACCTCAAGGGCATGAGCAGCGAGCGCACCATCACGGGCGTCCAGGGCCTCGTCAAGCGCCTTGAGTGCTACAAGCGCGGCGTGACCGTCGAGGACACCTGCCGCGAACTCGACCTGAGCACCCTCAAGCCCACGCGCGCCCTCTCCTGCGCGTGGATCCTGCCCCCCTACAGCCGCTCCAAGGGCACCCAGCAGTCGCTCCAGCGCCTCCACGACGACATCACGGCGGCGGTCGGAGGCACCTGCGTCGCCATCGACAGCCGGCCGCTGACCTGCAAGCAGGGGATCAAGGACCCCTCCTTCGTCTGCGACAGCGGCAACTACCACCTCAGCCCGCAGCGAGACCGCTTCTGGGCGCTCCGCGTCATGGACCTGCTCGTCCAGAGGCTCCGCCTGCCGCTGGCCCGCGAGGGCTTCGCCAGCGACACCCGAAAATCATGGAATATCGAATAAGTTCAAGGTGATGCGCGACACGGTGGCACCCCGTATCCGGCCTCAGACGCGGGCGCGGATCAGCTCCCGGGCGTGGGCGACCGTCGTCGGCGTGCACTCCCGCCCGCCGAGCATCCGCGCCACCTCCATGATCCGCGCGTCCTCGTCCAGGAAGTCCAGCGAGCTCGTCGTCCGCTCGACGCCCTGCACCTTGGTCACCTTGAGGTGGCTGTCGCCGTAGGCCGCGATCTGGGGCAGGTGCGTGATGGAGATGACCTGCTTCTCCTGGGCCACCTTCTTGATCTTCTCCCCCACCGCGTCGGCCACCGCCCCGCCTATCCCGCTGTCGACCTCATCGAAGACGTAGGTCGGCACCGGATCGGTGGCCATCAGCGCGTTCTTGATCGCCAGCATGATCCGGCTCAGCTCCCCGCCGCTGGCAATGCGCGCCAGCGGCTTGAAGCCCTCGCCCGGGTTGGGGCAGATCAGGAACTCCAGCTGATCGAGCCCCTTGTCGTTGAGCGAGGCGGGGCCGGCCATGTCGATGTCCGCCAGCTCCCCGCCCGCGCCGTCGCTGTGCGTGAAGGTCGTGTCGAAGCGGCAGCGCTCCATGCCCAGGTGCGTCAGCTCCGCCTCGATCATCGCCTTGAGGACGCCGGCCGCCTCCTTGCGCCGCGCGCTCAGCTCCCGAGCCTGCGCCATGACCTCCCTCTGGAGCATGTCGCGCTCGGCCTCGGCCTCCTTGATCCGGCTCGACGCCCCGTCGAGCGTCTTGAGCTCCGCGCGCATCGCGGACTGCTGCTCGATGATCGCCCCGAAGTCGTCCCCGTACTTGCGCTCAAGCTGCTTGTAGTCGTGCAGCAGCTCCTCGATCTGCTCCAACCTGCGCGGGTTGACCTCCACGTCGCGCGCGTAGCGCCGCAGCGACACCCCCACCTCGCTCAAGAGAATCTGCGCCTGCTCCAGCATCGACGAGAGATCCTCCAGCCTCGGGTCGATGCCCGCGATCCGCCCCAGCGTCCGACACGCGTCGCTCACGACGTCCTTGGCCGATTGATCGCCCTCATAGAGCGCATAGGAGAGCTGGACGGCCTCCTCCCGGAGCTGTCCGGCGTGCCGCAGGAGCCCCTGCTCGCGCTCCATCTCCTCGCGCGACTCCGGGTCGATCAACGCCCTGTCGATCTCCGCGAGCTGAAAGCGCAGGAAGTCCACCCTGGAGAGCCGCTCGCGCTCGGAGCGCCGCAGCGCCTTGGCCTCGCGCTTGAGCTCGTGAAAGCGCGCGATCATCGACGCCACCCGCTCGGAGAGCCTGCGCGCCTCTCCGAAGCGATCCAGGATGTCGATGTGGTTCTCCGGCATCATCAAGGAGTAGTGCTCGTGCTGGCCGCTGATGTCCACCAGCCCCTCGGTCACGTCCTTCAGGGTGCTCAGGCCCACCACGCTGCCGTTGATGAAGGCGCGGCTGCGCCCCTGACGCTGGACCACGCGCCGGATCAGGAGCTCGTCCCGCGCCTCGATCCCCTGCGCCTCAAGGACGGCGTTGATCGCGGCGCGGCGCTCGTCGTCCAGCGCGAAGGTCGCCTCCACCACCGCCCTCTCCGCGTCAGCGCGCACCACGTCGACGCTGGCTCGCCCGCCGAGCACGAGGTTGAGCGCGTCGACGATGATCGACTTGCCCGCGCCGGTCTCCCCCGTGATGACCGTAAAGCCACCCGAGAACTCCAGCTCCAGGCTGTCGATGATCGCGAAGTTTCGGATGATCAGGTAGGTCAACATCCCCGGATCCTGCCTGCCCTTCGGGCCGCCCCAGACCAGAGCGCGCCCCGCAGCCGCCGAGATCGGCGCCGGACGGATCCTAACCCCTCAGGATCCATTACACAATGCGCGCCGCGCCCGCGGGCGCCCGAGCGCGCCCGCCCTCAGATGTGCGCGCGGGTCGCCGGCAGCCGCATCTTCCACAAGAACCCGTCGAAGTAGAAGTGGACCATCGACTGGTAGACGGTCCAGTAGAAGAACCAGGTCGTCGTCTTGTAATCGAGGAACTTCGGCCGCTCGTGGTCCGTGAAGATGAACTTCCCGAAGTATTTCAAATAGAAGAAGGCCACCGCCAGCACCAGCACGAAGCCCAGGTAGGCCGCCAGCGGGTGCTTGAGGACCCGGCCGAGCAGCGGCTTGTGGGCCAGCGGGCGCTGGTAGCGACGCCGCTGGAAGGCCCAGACGAAGACCATGTACTCGACCGCGTGGCTGAAGCCGTAGGCGATGTAGGCCTTGATCGGATCGACGAAGAGGAACATCGACGAGAGCAGCGTCGTCCCGACGGCCATCCAGATCCGGGGGGCGTTGGTCAGGCCGTTGACGCGCCGCTCGTGGACGACGAAGGCCACCAGCGCCGCCACCACGAGCCCCGCGCTCAAGGGCAGGAGCACGGGCTGGATGGCCTCGAAGAGCTCCAGCGCCGGCAGGATGGTCTTCTTGCCCGTCTTGAAGTTCTCCAGGATCAGCGCCTTGTACTCCGGGCCGAGCCAGGCCATGTAGAGGGGCAGCCAGCAGAAGATGAGCAGCCGATCGACCCACCCGGGCACCTTCCCCTCGACGCCATTCTTGGCGTTGTAGAGCCGCAAGATGCCGTACTTCTGCATGAATACATGCCAGATGTTCCACGCGACCGAGAAGACGACCACGGCCGAGAGGACGCCTCTGACCGGCACGCCGCCCCGGAGCGCCGTCGTGATCGAAGGGCCGAAGATCACCGCCGCGATCACCGCCGCCAGGATCAGCAGCGGGAAGACGAAGCGCGGCGCCCTGCTCGCCTCTCCCTGCCCCGCGGCGCCCTCTCCCTGCCCTGCGGCGCCCTCGGCCCCCTCGGGGGGGGAGAGCTCGACCATCTTGCGCCAGTCCAGCACGAAGGAGGCCACCAGCGCCGCCAGGAGCCAGATCAGCGCGGGCTGGCCGAGCCCGAGCGCCGTCAACAGGCCGGCGACCGCCGCCGCCGGCACGACCGCCAGCGCGAGCCGTCGCCAGGGCACCGGCTCACCGGCCTGATCTTCGCGCAGGATCTGGACCAGGAGCAGCACCCCGGCCGCGGCGGCCGCCAGCGTCTCAAAGCCCAGGCGCGTCCTCATCAGCTTGAGATAGGGCGAGGCGCAGAAGCCGACGAACATGACGAGGGGGAAGAGGGTGAAGCGCAGGGGGAAGCGGGAGGCGACCTGTCGATCGAGGTAGACGTAGGGCAGGCCGTAGTGGCGGTGGATGTCGATCAGGACCACGGAGGCCATGAAGATGAAGAGGTAGTCCTCGTGGCGGTCGGGGCCAAAGAAGAGCAAGGGCAGCAGCACCCACAGCCAGCTGAAGGCGTAGGCCGACAGATCGATGGCGGGCGAGATGTGCCAGCGATGCACGGCCGCGTCGGGCAGGGGGATCTGGAAGATCTGGCGCCAGCGGCCAGGAGGAGGATCGATCGTCGCGGAGGGTGTGGCCATCGCTCGCCTTCACAGAGGGTGGACCCGGACGCTAGAGCGCGCGCTCAAAAAAGACAACCCCCGCCTTCCCCACGCCCTGCGCCCCGCGCCCCCACGCACGACGAGCGCCCCACGCACGACGGACGCCCACGCACGACGAACGCCCACGCACGACGGACGCCCACGCTCGACGAACGCCCACGCTCGACGAGCGCCCCACGCTCCTCGCACCGCCCCCTCCGGGGACGGGCTCGTCGGGTGGGGCTAGAAGCGCGGGGTGGGCTGCGCCCGATGGGCGCAGGCCGGCGGGCGGCTGAGAGCGGATCGCAGGGGCGGATCGGCGCGTCGAAGTGGGCCTGTGGATTGGATTTTTTGCTCCCCCTGGTGTCGACTTCGGTCGTGCGCGGGCCTGCGACCGACAGGGCGCAGCCCACCCTGCGCTTCTAGCCCCACCCGACGAGCCCGCCCCCTTGAGGGGCGGTGCGAGGAGCGTGGGGCGTTCGTCGGGCGATCGTCGAGTGTGGGGCGGTGCGAGGAGCGTGGGGAGCCCGTCGAGCATGGGGCGCTCGACGGGCGGGCGGGGCAGGAGATCAGCCGTCGGAGCGGCGCCGCGCGATCAGGAGCATCGCGATCATCAACCCGAAGAGGCCAAAGAGCGCGCTGCCGGAGGGGACCACGGGGCCAACCGAGGCGCAGTTCGGGTTGGGGGAGCCCCTGCCGTCCTCGTCCTCGTCGTCGTCGTCGTCGTCGCCAGGACCCATGGTGTCGTCATCGTCCTCGTCGTCGTCGTCATCGGGGCCGATGGTGTCGTCGCCGCCATCGTCGCAGGCGTCGGGGGACTGCGAGGGGTTGAAGTCATCGGGGCAGACGTCGCAGGCGTCGCCGACGCCGTCCTCGTCCGCGTCCTGGGTGATCAGATCGATGGTGTAGACGCCGCTGAAGGCGTCGCCGTTGGTCATGAAGCCGACGACCTGGATCAGCTTCGGCCCGATCTCGGGGGTGGCCGCGGCGAAGGCGGGCGCGCTGAAGGAGACCATCACGTCGGCGGTCCCGTCGCCGTCGTGGTCGCCGAAGACGGCCGTGTCGGCGATCGCGCGGATGAGCTGGGTGCCGTCGCCGTCGACGTCCGCAAGCTCGGGGGGCTCGGCGATGTAGACGCCCGCGCCGGTGAAGTCGATCGTCTCGACGTCGACATCGGCCGGGAGCTGGATGATGCCGGTCAGGGTCGAGTCGCAGAGGCGGTTGAAGGGATCGGGGCTCAGGGTGATGTCGGCCGGGTAGTGCTTGTAATCGCCGACGACGACGAGGCGCGTGGCCGCGTCATTGCCGGTGTGCTGGGCGAAGTTCGGGGCCACGACGGTCTGGATGATGTAGACGCCCTCGTCGTCGTTGGTCCAGCTCACCTTGAAGTCCTGCTGCTCGGGGCCGCCGCTGACGAAGTCGACCTTGCCGACGCCGAGCGTCTGGCGCACGAGCTGGCCGCCGTCCGGGTGGTGGGCGAAGACCGTCACGGGGATGTCGGCCCGCGGCGTGCCGAGGTTGTGGTGGATCGTCGAGGTGATCTCGAGCGTCTCGCCGAGCCGAGGCCGGTTGGTGGGCTCAAAGACGATGTCGTGGCTGTAAACCCAGATGTCCTCGCTGCCAGCGCCGCCGTCGTGGCCGCCGCCGCTGCAGCTCTGATCGGTCACCTGGACGATGATCTGGGTCGAGCCGACGATGTCGGAGTCGCTGACCTCGATGTCGGCCGGGTAGTTGCCTGACCCGGACGGCACGGGGACCTCGTGGAACAGGAAGTTCCCGTGGACGTTGGTGTGGGTCGTAAAGACGCGGCCGTCGAGGGTGAGCGTCACCAGCCCGCCCTGGACGGGGAAGGTGAACACGACGCCCTCATCCTCGAACTCGTAGTAGGCCTTGCCGCCGATGTGCAGGTCCTCCTGGTCGAAGCAGGTGGCCACGTCGCCGGACTCGACGACGAGGCGGCCGTTGAAGCCCGCAGGGGGCTGGCCGACGCGGACGATCTGGGTGGCGTTGTTGTTCTCCTCGTCGAGCTCGTCGAAGAAGTCGTCGGGATCGACGCGCACCTGGGCGATGCGCAAGCTGGCCTCATCAAAGGACAATTCGAACTCCACCGAGGCGCTGGCGCCGGCCGGCAGGAAGTCGATGGTGGTCGAGCGCACCACGAAGCCCATGTCGAGCAGGTTCACGCCGACGTTGACGCCGTCGACGGCGCCGTTGTTGCGGATCTCGGCCTGGATGGTGAAGAGCTCGCCCACGTCGATGTCCCGATCCTCGATGAAGATGTCGGAGGTCACCACCGAGAAGTCCGGCAGGCCGGCCTGGCAGGCCCCGGCCTGACACTCCGTCCCAGGCGGGCAGCTCGCGCCGTTGTCCACCTGCCCGTCGCAGTCGTTGTCCGACCCGTCGCACACCTCCGCCCCCTGCACCTCGCCCGGCCCCGGGCAGATGAAGTCGTCGCAGACGTCGCCGTCGCCGTCGTTGTCCGTGTCGGCCTGGTTGGCGTTGGCCTCAGCGGGGCAGTTGTCGGCGCAGTCGGACACGCCGTCGCCGTCGCCGTCGCCGTCCGAGACGCCGCAGCCGCACACGCCCGCCGAGGTCTTGTCGACGTCATCGGGGCAGCCGTCGCAGACGTCGCCCGCGCCGTCGCCGTCCGCGTCGGACTGATCGGAGTTCGCGTCGCTGGCGCAGTTGTCCGTGCAGTCCGCGCTCCCGTCGCCGTCACCGTCGCTGTCCTCGACGCCGCAGCCGCACTGGCCCTCGTCGCCCTTGTCGGGGTCCGCGGGGCAGCCGTCGCACAGATCGCCGGCGCCGTCGCCGTCGTTGTCAGCCTGGGTGGTGTTGACGACAGTCGGGCAGTTGTCCGCGCAGTCCGCGGTGCCGTCGCCGTCGCTGTCCGTGTCCGCCACGCCGCAGCCGCACTGGCCGGCCTCGGACTTGATGGGGTCCGAGGCGCAGTCGTCGCAGACATCCCCGAAGCCGTCGCCGTCCGCGTCGTCCTGATCGGCGTTCGCGTCGGCCTCGCAGTTGTCCACGCAGTCCGCGCTCCCGTCACCGTCGCCGTCCGTCTCGGCCACGCCGCAGCCGCACTGGCCGGGGGCGGCCTTGTCGGGATCCAGCGGGCAGGCCTCGCAGTCGTCGCCGATGCCGTCGCCGTCCGAGTCGTCCTGATCGGAGTTGAAGAGCCCCGGGCAGTTGTCGCAGGCGTCCCCGGCGCCGTCGCCGTCCGAGTCATCTTGATCGGGGTTGTTCACCAGCGGGCAGTTGTCATTGCAGGCGCCCTGGCTGTCGCCGTCGGGATCGTTGTCCGGCGTGCCGCACCCGCAGGACCCGGGGGCCACCTTGCGGGGATCGGCCGGGCAGGCATCGCAGGCGTTGCCCGTGCCGTCGCCGTCCGTGTCGGCCTGGTTGGCGTTCGCGGTGAGGAAGCAGTTGTCGCACTCGTCGCCCACGCCGTCGCCGTCCTCGTCGAGCTGACCCGTGTTCGGCTCGTCGGGGCAGTTGTCATCGCAGGCCGGCAGGCCGTCGTTGTCGTCGTTCCGATCCGAGGACCCGCAGCCGCACGCGCCCGGCGCCGTCTTGCCAGGGTCCGCCGGGCAGAGGTCGAAGCAGTTCGCGCTGCCGTCGTTGTCGCTGTCCGTATCCGCCACCCCGCACCCGCAGAGCCCGGGGATGCTCTTGGAGGGGTCATTGGGGCAGGCATCCAGGCAGTCCGCCGAGCCGTCGTTGTCGCTGTCGTTCGTGTCCGCCTCGCCGCAGCCGCACAGCCCGCCGCTGATCTTGTCCGGATCGTCCGGGCAACCATCAATGCAGTCCTCAGACCCGTCGCTGTCGCTGTCTGTGTCCGACTCGTCGCAGCCGCAGGCGCCCGGCTCGATCTTGCCCGGGTCGTCCGGGCAGCCGTCGCAGCCGTCGCCGACCCCGTCCTGATCGTTGTCGTCCTGCTCGGTGTTGAACAAGCCCGGGCAGCTGTCACAGGAGTCCCCGACGCCGTCCTGATCGCCGTCGAGCTGATCGCCGTTGGCCTCGGTCGGGCAGTTGTCCGCCCCATCCTCCACACCGTCGCCATCGCCATCCGCGGCGAAGGCGACCGAGGGCGCCCATAACGCCATGGACAATAGAAGGAGCGCTGACAGTAGATGTTTTGTGTTCATGGTGCACTCCGCGTCGATGTGAAGATAGGAATCCTTATCTCCTTATACGATCAACGGAGCCCTCCCGTCAAAGGCAAGCCCTTGAAAAAATACACTTTCTCCATCCCCAAGTTCACCATCGAGGCCCGTCGTCAGGGACCGCTCCATCGAGGGCCTCAGCGCAAAGTTTACGCCGAGACATTTTTGATCGACATGAGCGTCGAGGGGCGCGGCCTGGCCCTCGTCGTGGCGCCGCGGCTCTGGAGCCTTCAGGGGCGTTTGCGGTTCAGCGCGGAAAGCTCTAGACTGCGCCAATACTGGAGACCGTGATGGAGGAAGCCATGACCCCCTCTTTGGACGCTGCCTCACCATCGATCTTGCTGCACAGGCTCGTGATGCTGGGGGTGCTCTTGAGCGGCGCGCTCGGGGCGCTCGGCGGGTGCAGCGAGGAGGATGCTCTGGCCCCTTGCGTCGCCGGCAAGGCGTGCATCTGCCAGGGCGAGGCCTGCGCGCTGACCTGTGGGGGCAATGGGGCCGGCTGCGCGATGGAGTGCAGCCAGGGCGCCGACTGCAGCCTGACATGCCCGGGCGGCAACTGCTCGCTGGAGTGCGACGGCGCGGCCTCGTGCCAGATGAACTGCCCGGGCGGCGGCTGCGCCTTGGAGTGTTCGGACACCAACACCTGCGTGACGAAGGGCTGCAGCGCCGGCTGCGCGACCTCCTGCGGCGGCGCCGCCACATGCGAGTCCAGCTGCGGGCTGGCGCAGGGCTGCGGGACCAGCTGAGCGCCCCGGCGCCTGTGCGGCGTCTGGGACGACGAGCGTCAGCGCCCCCAGCTGCTGCCCCAGCCCGCCGAGAGATCGGGGGCCTGCGCGCGGGTCCCTGCCAGGAGCAGGCGCAGCTCGACGCGGTACTTCTCGACGTCCTCCAGCAGCCCCTCGCGCGTCACCCCGATGGCGTGGTTCGCCTGGTGCTTGCGAAAGGCCAGCAGCGTGGCCGCCTTGACGTAGCGCTCCCGATCCACGCCCGGCGCCAGCCAGCCGCTCTGCATCCGCTTGAGCCAGTAGGGGATGATCGCCGCGTGCGCCTGCGGGAGCAGGCCCGAGGCCACCTCGTCTTCGAGGCCGCGCTTGATCACGCGGTGCTCCAGGTAGAGCGAGAGCTGCGTGAGCGCGAACATGAACACCGCCAGCGTCAGGATCACGGCGCAGGCCCCTGCCTGAATGCCCAGATCTCCCTTCTGGGTCGACCACGTCGCCGACCCGTTCCAGAAGGCGTGGATCGAGACGGCCGAGAGGTAACCTGTCACGGGCAGGACCAACCAGCGCAGCGCCGGCGCTCTGTAGCGCCCCACGCCGAGGAAGAAGCCCCATGAGGCGCTGGCCGAGCAATGCACCAGGGCGGTGAAGCACGTGCGCACGAAGATGTTGGCCATCATCGCCCCGAAGCCCGCCGAGGTCCCCACGTTGTAGAAGTAATAGAAGTTCTCCGTCATCGCGAAGCCCAGCCCGCAGGCCGCCCCGTAGATGAGCCCGTCGGTGGCGTTGTCGAAGTGCCTCAAGAAGATCAACCCGAAGAGGGGCACGATCTTGGTGACCTCCTCGACCAGCGGCGCCACCACCACCGGGCCGACCCAGGCCGCCGTCTCTTCCCCGAGCGCCATCGTCACGACGCTGATGACGGTCGTGTTGATCACGCACCCGAACATCGCCCCGCCGAGGCCCCCCCAGATGAAGACCAGCCCCACCATCCACCAGGGCTCGCGCTCGTAGCGATCGAGCCAGTAGATGAAGCACAGGTAGGCCAGCATCGGCAGGATGCCTGCCATCGCCGAGACGAAGATGATGACGATGGTCACGCGCCCCTCCCGTCGGGTTCAGGATCTCTCGAAGCCTACCCCCGAAGGGCCCTCATGTCCATCCAGCCCCGCGCCCGGTCTGCCCCCGGATGCCGCCGCAGCCGAAGGCGACACAAGGCAAAAATCAATTAAAAATCAAGGTGTTGACTCAACTTAAGGTTGACTCGACCTACTTGCCGACGCAGAACTCCGAGAAGATGCGCCGGAGCAGATCGTCGACCGTCACGCGGCCGACGATCTCCCCGACGGCCTCCAGCGCAAGGCGCAGATCCAGCGCCACGAACTCGTGGCTCATCTGCGCCTCGACCGCCTCTCGCGCCCGCGAGAGCGCCTCGGAGGCCCGCATGAGCGCGTCGCGGTGGCGATGGCGCGCGATCGCCGCGCCCTCCTCGGCGGGCCTGAGCCGCGCGCTGGCGATGGCCTCGACGCGCTCAAGGAGCGCCGTCGGCGAGCTTGTGCCGGCGAGGCTGACCCGCTCGGCGGGTCGCCCGGCGATGGCGGCGATCCTGTCCAGGGCCGCCTCGTCGAGCGCCAGCGGCAGGTCCACCTTGTTGAGGATCGGCAGCACGTCCATGTCCGAGGCGCCCTCCAGAAGCTCGACCTCGCGCGGGTCGGGGTCAAAGGGCGTGGCGGCGTCGACGACCCAGAGGACGAGGTCGGCGCCCTTGGCCTGCTCGACGGCGCGCTGGACGCCGATCTGCTCCACCGCGTCGTCGGAGCGCCGCAGGCCGGCCGTGTCCACCAGCCGCAGCGCCACCTGGCCGACAACGACGGGCTCCTCGATGAAGTCGCGCGTCGTACCGGGGTGCTCGGTCACGATCGCGCGCTGCTGGCCGCACAGGAGGTTGAAGAGGGTGGACTTGCCGGCGTTCGGCCGGCCCAGGATCACGACGCGGATCCCCTCGCGGGCCTGCCGCCCCGCCTCCCAGGTCCCGAGCAGGGCGCCGACGCGGGCCTCGACCTCGACGATCCTCTCGCGCATCGCCTCGGCGTCGAGCTGGTAGACGTGCTCCTCGGTGCTGAAGTCTATCGCGGCCTCGGTCAGCGCCACGGCCTCGGCCAGCGCCTCGCGCAGCCCCCCGATCTCGTCCCCCAGCCGACCGGCCAGGTGTCGCCGCGCCAGCCTCAGGGCCGCGTCGCTGCTGGCCTCGATCAGATCGGCGACCGCCTCGGCCTGGGTCAGATCGATCCGGCCGTTGAGGAAGGCCCGCTGCGTGAACTCGCCCGGCGCCGCCGGGCTGGCCCCCGCCGCGCACAGCGCGCCGAGGAGGCGGCTCATGTTCAGCGGCCCGCCGTGGCCTTGAAGCTCGGCCACGTCCTCGCCCGTGAAGCTGTGCGGCCCGCGCATGACCACCGCGAGCACCTCGTCGAGCAGCTCGCCCTCGGCGTCGACGGCCCGGCACAGGCGCAGGTGGTGGGAGCGGGCGCCGGGGGGGAAGTCCGGACACACCGCGCGCAGGATCGCCTCGGCCTCAGGCCCGGAGACCCGGACGATCCCGACGCCCCCGCGCCCTGGCGGCGTGGCGACGGCGCAGATCGTCCGCGCGGTCATCGGATCTTGAGCCGGCGGAAGGCGCCGTAGCCCTCGCTCTCGGTGTGAACCCGGCCGTCCTCGCCGAGCCCGGCGTGGATGCTGCGGCGCTCTCCCGAGCTCATCCCGAGGATCGTGATCGGCTTGCCCAGCGCGGTGACCTTGTCGCCCAGCCAGGCCGCCAGGCCCGTCAGGTCGACCGTCGCCCTGCGGCGGGTGCCCTCCACGTCGATGAACATCGACCCCGACTCCCAGCCCTCGCGCTGAAGCGCGAGGGTCAGGACCGTCTGGATGTAGCCGGCGAGCTGGCCGCGCCCCAGGCCGAGCCCCTCGACGCACAGGGCGGAGTCCTTGCCCTTGATGTTGAACTCCAGGGTGCCGCCGGCCGCCACGCTCCCCTCGGCCCTGACGTCCAGGCCGAGCGCCTTGAGCAGACCCGTGAGCCACTCGGCGCCGTAAGCGGCCAGCTCGGCCTCGGACTTGCGCCCCACATCCTCCGCGCCTTCGCGCCTGTCATCCCGGTCGCCCATGATTGGCTCCTCGCCTTTTTCTGCTTTTCTGCGCTGGTTGTCTCAGGCCGCCGCGGCCTGCTGCTGCTGCTGCTTCTTCTCAAAGCTCTTGCGGATGAAGTACTGCTGCGTGATCCCGAGCCCGATGCTCACCAGCATGTAGAGCCCCAGGCCGCTGGGCAGCACGAAGGTGAAGACGCCGAACATGATCGGCATCACCCACATGACGATCTTCATCTGGGGGTTGGTCGTCGTCTGCGGCATCATGAACTGCTGGCCGGTCATCACCAGCGTGACCAGGACCGGCAGCACGAAGTAGGGGTCGGGCGCCGACAGATCCGTGTACCAGCCGACGAAGCCGGCGTGGTAGATCTCCACGGAGCTGTAGATCGTCGTGTAGAGCGCGAAGAAGATCGGGATCTGCAAGAGCTGAGGCACGCACCCGAGGGGGCTGACGCCCTCGTCCTTGTACAGCTTCATCATCAGCTCTTGCTGCTTCATCGGATCGTCCTTGTACTTCTCGCGCAGCGCCGTCATCGGCTCCTGGATCCGCCGCATCCCCTCCATGTTCTTGTAGGCCGAGTGGTTGATCGGGAAGGTCAGCATCCGCAAGAAGAAGGTCAGCAGGATGATCGCCACCCCCCAGTTGCCCACCCACCCCTGGAAGAGGATCAGCAGCCAGCGGATCGGCTTGCACAGGAAGGCGAAGATCCCGTAGTCGACGGACTCCTCAAGCTGCACCCCGTAGGTCTCCAGCGTCTCGACGAGCTTCGGCCCGAGGTAGGTGCCAAACTGCCACGACCGGCGCTCGCCCGGCGCCAGCGTAAAGCCCCCCAGGCCCAGCTCCGAGCGCAAGAACTCGCCCTCGTGCAGCGAGAAGTGGCAAGAGGCCAGCGCCCCGGCGCCTTCGGCCTGATCGGCGCCCTTGGGGTCCGCGAGCAGGGCCATCAGGAAGTAGCGCGAGTCGATCCCGCCCCAGATCGCCGGCCCGTCGACCTTGACCCCCTCCTCGGCGTCGGCGCGCGCCGCGCGCTCGTCGTCGCCGTCGACGTGGCAGAGCGCCTCGACGATGTCCGGCATGGGGTCAAAGAGCGACCACTCGCCGTCCTCGTGGTGCTCGTAGCCGTACAGGCGCACCTTGAGGTGATCGGTGAGCTGGAGGGTGGATTTGTTCTCGATCGACACTTCGAAGCGGAAGCCGTTGGGGGAGGCCTTATCCAGCACGAAGCGCTTCTCCAGCGCGTAGGCGCCGGCGACCTCATGGCGAAAGACGACGCCCTGATCCGTTTTCGAGGCGACCTCGTACATCGTCTCCTCGCTCAGGTTCGGCAGCGCCCCGCTGCCGACCATGCCGAAGGGCAGGTACTTGAGCCAGGTCTCGCCGACGGGGGTCTCCTCGTCGACCGGGCGAGGCTTGATCAGATCGCCGCGCGGGGCGTACTGGTCGGGCTTGAGGATCTCGAAGTGCTTGAGCCGGCCGCCCTTGTTGGTGAAGGTGGCTCTGAAGTTCGCGCTGGTCAGGACGAGGTCCTCCGCCAGCGCGATGACCCGCTGAGGTGCGGCGGGCTGGCCGGGCGTGCCCGCGTCGCCGGGCACCTGGGCGCCGTCGGGGCGGGCGCCGCCGGGGGACTGATCGCCCGGGGCCTGCTGACCCGGCGCCTGACCTGCGTCCGCGCCGACGCCCTTCTCAGGAGCCTCGGGGGGCGGCGTGAACAGATATTGCCAGGCAAAGAGCACCCCGAGGCTGAGCGCGATGGCGAGGAAGACCCGCTGTTGTTCCATGAAAACGTCCTGGTGTGTGCGCGCGACCTTGGCCCTTAAGGCACCGGGTCATGCCCACCCGGCGTGAACGGGTGGCAGCGCAGCAGGCGCCGGGTCCCCAACCACGTGCCGCGAAGGGCCCCGTGCTTGATGAGCGCCTGGCGCATGTACTCTGAGCAGCTTGGGGTGAAGCGACAGGCGGGCGGCAGCAGTGGCGAGATGAACCTCTGATAGAAGCGCACCATCCCCACGAAGAGCCAGGACACAGGGCCTCTGGGCCTGGCGGCGAGATCCGAACCCCCCGACATCCAAAGCGCCCGACCGGAGCGACACCCACAGAGAGGTCCGTGGGTGGTCTGCGCGGCGAGCGCCTCTCTCATGGCACCTTCTCCCCTGCGTCTGACGACGGAGGCCTGGGCCTGGCCCGACGCGCGGCCTGCCGGCTGGCCTCGATGACCTGCCGGTGGAGCTCCTCCTGTGAGGCGTCTCCCGCGCCCACGCGCGCGATCCAGACAAAGTCGAAGCCCTCCGGCAAGACGCCCTTGTTCCTGCGGAAGATCTCTCGCAGGCGGCG
Organism: Pseudomonadota bacterium; assembly: GCA_005804885.1. Taxonomy (GTDB): domain Bacteria; phylum Myxococcota_A; class Bradymonadia; order Bradymonadales; genus SYOX01. The sequence goes on along the minus strand of SYOX01000269.1, from coordinate 10,244 downwards.
CTTGACGAGGTTGCGGACGACCGCGTTGCCCACCTTCCGGCTGACCGTCAGGCCGACGCGGCTCCACGCCTCACGACCCGGACAGGCGTAGACGACGAGGTGGCGCGACACGTGGCGCCCGCCGCGCCGCTGAGTCTCCAGGAACTGGCGCCGGCGCGTCAGCCGCTCGGCCTTGCGCAGGCGTTCGTCGAGCGCAAAAGCTTGTTCCTGCGCCACGATCCCGGAGCCCTCCCGTCCTGGGGCGATCCCGCACCAGACGCCTACTTCTTGTGAATATCAACAGCAAGGCGAGCGCGGCCCTTGCGGCGACGCGCCGAGAGCACCTTGCGGCCTCCCGGGGTGCTCATCCGCTCTCGGAAGCCGTGGGTGCGCTTGCGCTTGATCTTGCTCGGCTGGTAGGTTCTCTTCATGACTTCATCTCCATTACATTCCAACCCGCCACGTCGCGGCGAACTCACTCAACATAGACAGCCTCACCACTTTTCAAGGGCCAGGCGAAAAGTCGGCTAGATAGACCACAGGCCTTGTTCGATGTCAAGCGGACCGACGCCCGCGGCCGCGCCCCTCGGGCGCCGCAGGGCCTCAAGCCGGGAAGGAGATGATCTTCTCGCCGCCCTCGTCGCCGCCCTCATCGGCCCCGTCGGCCTCGTCCTCCGGCGCGACGAAGGCGAACTCCGGCACCAGCCGCTTGAGGTGGCGCTTGATCGCGATCGGGTCCGCGGCCTCGATCAGCCGGACAAAGGCCGGCACCTCACGCTCCAGCAGCTCCAGATCAAGCCGGGAGACCTTGCCGATGTAGATCTTCTCGTGATCCGTCTTCGCGATCGACTCGTCGCCCTGCGACAGCTCCTCGAAGAGCTTCTCGCCGGGCCGCATCCCCGTAAAGACGATCTCGATGTCCCGATCCGGCGTCAACCCCGACAGCCTGATCATGTCCCGGGCCAGATCCACGATCCGCACCGGCTCGCCCATGTCCAGCACGAAGACCTCGCCCGACTCGCCCCGCGCCGCCGCCTGCAAGACCAGCTGCGTCGCCTCCGGGATCGTCATGAAGTAGCGCTGCATCTCCGGGTGCGTCACCGTCACCGGCCCGCCCTTGAGGATCTGCTCCCTGAAGATCGGAATCACCGACCCGTTCGAGCCGAGCACATTGCCGAAGCGCACCGCAATGAACTGCGTCCTCGGGTGCTTGCGCGCCATCCCCTGCACGTAGAGCTCCGCCAGCCGCTTCGTCGTCCCCATCACGCTCGTCGGGTTGATCGCCTTGTCCGTCGAGATCATCACCACGCTCATCGCCCCGCTCGACGCCGCAGCCCGGGCCACATTGCGCGTCCCCAGGACGTTGTTGCGCACCGCCTCGCCCGGGTTGGCCTCCATCAAGGGCACGTGCTTGTGCGCCGCCGCGTGCAGGACGACCCCAGGCCTGTACTGCCCGAAGACGCTCTCGATCCGCGCCGCGTCGCAGATGTCCGCGATCACGGGGATCAACTCTATCGCCCCCAGGTAGCGCGCCCGCAGCTCGCGCTCGATGTCAAAGAGCGGGTTCTCGGCCTGCTCCAGCATGATCAGCCGCGCCGGCGCGAAGCGGCAGACCTGACGGCAGATCTCCGACCCGATCGACCCGCCCGCCCCGGTCACCAGGACCGTCTTGCCCGCCGCGTAGGCCCCGATCGCCGCCTGATCCAGCCGCACCTCCTTGCGCCCGAGCAGATCCTCGATCGCCACCTCCCGCAGCGACCCCAGCGCGCCCCGGCCGGCCAGCACGCTCTCGACCGCCGGCAGGATCTTGGGCTTGATCCCCGTCTCCTGGCACCGCTCCGTTATCCGCCGGAGCTGATCCCGCGTCGCCGAGGGCGTCGCGATCACGATCTCATCGATCTCATGCGCCTTGACCACCTCGACCAGATCGTCGACCGAGCCCACCACCGGCACGTGGTGGATCCTCAGGCCCCGCTTGCGCGGATCGTCGTCCACCAGCGCCACGGGCCTGAACTGCAGGTTCCGGTTCTTCTCCGTCTCGCGCAGCAACGTCTCGCACGTATCGCCCGCGCCGATGATCAAGAGCCGCCTCACGCCCTCCTGACCGCCGCGGGCCCGCTCCGACATCATCTCGCGGAAGAGCCTCACCGACACCCGCACCCCTCCGACCAGCACCACCGTCAGGATGAAGTCCAGCAGGTAGACCGAGCGAGGGAAGTGCCGACTCTCTAGGAAGATGAAGTTGATCGCGACGAAGATCAGCGTGGCGAGCGCCGTGGCCCGCACCACCGCCATCAGGTCCTTCAGACCGACGTAGCGCCACCACCCCGCGTACTGCCCCGCCGTGTAGAAGACCAGCGCCTTGACCCCCATGATCAAGCCCACCGTCGACCCCAACACCGGCAACCAGACTTCCGGCACCGAGAAGTCAAAGCGCAGCATGAAGGCGCCCACGTAGGCCACGAAGAAGAGGCCCAGGTGCGCCGTCAGGATCACGCTCATCCGGATGTATCTCGGCGACTGCAACAACATGACCCGCCCTCCCCCTCTAGCCCAGCAGATCCCGGATGGCCGCCGCGATGATGTCGCAGTCCTCCGGCGCGATGTGCCCGTAGAGCGGGATCGCGATCCCCTCCTGGCTCAAGCGCTCCGTCTGCGGCAGTCGACCCTCGTACTTCTGCCGCCACGCCCCATAGGCCGCGTGCAGGTGCAAGGGCGGATAGAAGTACTTCTTCGTGTGGATGCCCCGCTCGGCCAGCGCCTCGTAGAGCCCATCGCGGCTCAGGCGCGCCTCGGCGCCCGAGACGCGCATCACCATGTAATTGCCGCTGCCGGTCCGATCGTCGCCCACGTGCTGGAAGCTCACCCCCGGCAAGCCCGACAGCGCCGCCTGGTAGCGCGCGATCATCGCCAGCCGGTGCCCGATGTACGCCTCGGCGTGGCGCATGCACGCCTTGCCCACCGCCGCGTGAAGCTCGCTCTGGCGCGCGTTGAGCCCGATGTGCGCCATCTCGTAGCCGTCCGCGCTCTTGCCGTAGTCGCGCATCTGACGCAGCGCCCCGGCCAGCGCGCCGTCGTTCGTCGTCACCAGCCCGCCCTCAGCCGCCGTGATCACCTTCGTCGGCGACATGCTGAAGACCTCCGCCCGACCAAAGCCGCCCGCACGGCGACCCTGCCAGGTCGCGCCGAGCGCCTGGGCCGAGTCGAACATCAGCGCCAGCCCGTGCTCGGCCGCCAGCGACTCCAGCGCCCCCAGCTCCGGCGGCACCCCGAAGACGTACACCCCCACGATCCCCGTCGTCCGCGGCGTGATCGCCGCCCGCGCCGCCTCCGGATCGATGTTGTAGGTCCCCGGCAGGCAGTCCACGAACACCGGCTCGATCCCGTTCCACACCAGCGCGTGGCCCGTGGCCGCGAAGGTGAACGAGGGCAGGATCACCTCCCCGCTCAACCCCAGCGCCTTGACCGTCAACACCAGCCCGCTCGTGCAGCTCGACATCGCCACGCAATGCTCGACGCCGCAGTAGCCCGCCACCATCGCCTCGAGCTCGCCCACGACGCGGCCCGTCGTCAACATCCCCGACGACCAGATCGCGCGCAGATCCGCCTCGACCTCCGAAAAATCAGGCAATGTCGGGCGGATGATCGGATACACCATCGGACGGCTTCTCTCAGCTCCGGTCGCCATGAGGTGTGAACTGACGTTGACACACCCCTCGTCAACCCTGGTTTACAGGCCGGCGCTCGCCGACCCCTCCACGCGCTCGCGCCGCGTCAAAACAATGACGCGGGCCTCCTCTTGAGCAATATCTACGCCATGATCGGCCCCGTGGCCCTCACGCGCCGCTCCTGTCGCCGTACATCGCGAAGCTCTCCCGCTCCCCATAGACCCCCTCGCTGCCCAGCACCACGGGGATCGTCCGGGCCAGGATCCGCGCGTCCAGCCACAGCGACCAGTGATCCACGTACCAGACGTCCAGCTCGATCCGCTTCGGCCACGGGAGGCTGTTGCGACCGTGGATCTGCGCCCACCCCGTCACGCCCGGCAACACCTCCAGCCGACGCCGCTCGAAGTCGTCGTACTGCTCGACCTGGTAGGGCAGCGTCGGCCTCGGACCCACCACGCTCATGTCCCCCTTGAGGATGTTGAGCAGCTGCGGCACCTCATCCAGGCTCGTCGCCCTCAAGAAGGCCCCCACGCGCGTCACCCGCGCGTCGCCGGCCACCACCACCACGTCGCCCTTCTCCGAGCCCTCCGCCATCGTCCGGAACTTGTAGATCGTGAAGGTCCTGCCGCCCAGCCCCGAGCGCGCCTGCGTGAAGATCGCCGGCCCCCTGGACTCCAGCCTCACCGCCACACCGATGCCCACCAGCAGCGGCCACAGCACCCCCAGCGCCGCCCCCGACACCGACACGTCGAAGGCCCGCTTGAGCCCGCGCTGCAAGCCCACCCCCCGGCGACTGAACCACGACTCGATCATCTCGCCCCTCCTTGCCCCCGCGCGACCCTCCGGTCGCCGCTGGCCGCCCCGCGCTCTCTATGACGAAGGCCGACAAAGCGCAAGCCCCACGGCCGCCCCATCGCCGCGCCCCTCCCAAGCCCGCCGCGCCTTTACACCCCGGAACCTTGATGACACTCTGCCCCCGAGACAAGGAGACGCCATGCCCAAGCCCTTGCCCGCCCTCCTGGCCCTGATCCTCCTGACCGCCCACGCCCACGCCGCCCTGGCGCGCTCCGGCCCAGGCGCCCACAGGGAACACCCCGAGCCCCTCCCCCACGTCGATCTGAGCGTCGATCCCGACAACGCCGAGCTGGCCTCCACCCTCTCCACGATGATCGGCCTCACCCTCGGCGGCCTCGCGATCATCGCGCCCGCCGTCGACGACGACATCGACGAGGAGTTCGCAGGGTTCGGCGCCCTCCTGTGCGGCCTCTCGCTGACCCTCGGGCCCAGCATCGGCTTCTTCCAGGCCGACATGTGGAGCCGCGGCGGCTGGGGCGCCCTCGGCCGCGGCGGCTTCATGACCTTCGGCGTCTCCTTCGCCGCCTTCGGGCTCTTTCAGGCCACCTTCAGCGAAGATCCCGAGGACTTCCTCTTCCTGAGCCTCGGCCTCTCGCTGACCTCCTCCGCCCTCATCTGGTCCTTCTACGACCTGGCCAACACCGACGAGGAGATCCGCGACAACCAGACGCTCGCCCGCCGCGCCTTCTCCCTCGGCCTCGCCCCCTCCACCAACGGCGCCATCATGACCCTCACCTTCACCCCCTGACCCGCCCCACCGCTCACCGACCCCGCAGCGCCCCGACGAGCTCCACCGCCGTCGAGCGCGCCAAGGCCCACACCAGCCCCGCGTAGAGCCCCACCCCCACCACCACGCCCACGATCAACCTCAACCACGCGCCCTCCAAGGGCGCCAGCGCACCCCAGACCCCCGCCGCCATCACCAGCGAGAGCCCACAAGGCGCCAGCAGCGACCGCAAGAGCTCACCCACCCTCAACCCCGTCAGCCGGCCCAGGATGAACTGCAAGGGCAGGAAGTTGACCGCCGCGACGATCAACACCGCCCACGCCGTCGACGCGATCCCCCCCGGCGCCATCCACAAGAGCAAGGGCACCGCCACCGCCAGCACCACCAGGTTCGAATAGAACCCCAGATCCGCCCGCCCCACCGCGTTGAGCGCCATCCCCGCCGTCGCCCTGACCGACATCAAGGCCCCCGCCCCGCACAGGATCTCCAGCGCCGGCACCGCCGCCAGCCACCGCGCACCCAGCACCACCTCCACGAAGGGCCCGCCCACCACGAACAGGCCCGCCATCATCGGGAAGGTCACGAAGGCCACCGACGAGGTCATCTTGATGTAGGCCCTGTTCAACTTCTCCCTGTCGCCCTGGATCTTCGAAAACGCCGGGAAGGCCGCCTTGATCACCGCCGAGGACACCTTCGAGCGCGGCATCGCCGTAATCTGGAACGCGATCGTGTACAAGCCCAGCTCCGCCGCGCCCAACACCCGACCCAGGACAAAATAGTCAACATTATCAATGACAAAGGCGACGATGGAGGAGCCCGTGATCCCAAGCCCGAAGCCCAGCATCCCGCGCAGCGACCCCACCTCCAGCCCCCACCCCGGCCGCCAGCCCTCGAAGCGCGCCAGCGCCACACCCTGGCCGACGAAGCCCACCAGCCCCCCCACCACCGGCGACCACACACCCGCCCCGAGCAGCGCCGCGCCGATCGACGCCACCCCGTAGGGCACCGCAAACCCGAAGACGTTCGCCACCCCAAGCTCCCGGAAGCGCAGCGCCCGCTCCATCCTCGCCTGATGCACCTGCGGCAGCGCCGTCAACACCAGCCCCGCCCCGCTGACCTGCACCAGCGGCCCCAGCACCGGCTCCCCGTAGAACTCCGCCAGCCACGGGGCCGCCGCCGCCAGCGCCCCCCAGCCGACCGCCCCGAAGGCCACCGAGGCCCAGAAGCCCGTCGTGAAGTCCTGCGCGCTGGGCTCGGCCCGCTGCACCAGCGCCCTGGACAACCCCAACCCCGAGAACACCAGCGAGAAGGACGACACCGCCATCGCCAGCGTCGCCACGCCCATCTCGGCCTCGCTCAGCAGCCTCGCCAGCACCGCCAGCGTCCCGAACTGCGCCCCGAAGACCAGCAGCTGGCTGCCGAAGGTCCAAAAGATCCCCGCCACGGTGCGACGCCTCAAGTCCAACTCGCCCTCCCCCTTCCCCTCGATGCCCACGCCCCTATGCGCGCAAAAGGCGAGCCAAAGCAACCCGCCCCTCCCCTCATCGCCCTCCTCGGAGCGGCAGCCCGAGCCAGGCCAGCCCGATGACGTCCAGGCCCCCCCCCCGCGTCGACGGCGCCCGGCGCGATCCCTGGCCTGCCTCTTGCTCCAGCGACGACCTGACGATAATCGTGTCAAACGCCGCGCCCTCGGCGCGCCACGACGCCACCGACAAGGAGCCCCCTCATGTGCGGCATCACCGGATTCGCCCTCCCACCCGGCGCCCTCGATCAAGCCGCCGCCGGCCTGGAGGCCATGTGCCGCGCCATGACCCACCGCGGGCCGGACGACCAGGGCCTCTTCATCGAGCCGCCCGGGATCGAGGGCCGCGCCAGCGAGCACGTCGTCGGCCTGGGCATGCGCCGCCTGTCGATCATCGACACCCACGGCGGCCGACAGCCCATCTTCAACGAGGACGGCTCCGTCGTCGTCGTCTACAACGGCGAGCTCTACAACCACCCCGAGCTGCGCGCCCGACTCGTCGCCCGCGGCCACGACTTCAAGACCACCACCGACACCGAGGTCCTCGTCCACCTCTACGAAGACCTCGGCGACGACATGCTCGACGCCCTGGCCGGCATGTTCGCCTTCGCCCTCTACGACCGCCGCCGCGAGCGCCTGCTGCTGGCCCGCGACAGGCTCGGGATCAAGCCCCTTCACCTCCTGGAGCACGCCGGCGCCCTCCTCTTCGCCTCCGAGGTCAAGAGCCTCGTCGCCCACCCCCCGATCTGGCCCGCCGGCTGGCGCCCCGACATCGACCCCGTCTCCCTGGAGGCGATGCTCATGCTCATGTACGTCCCGGCGCCCCGCTCCATCTACAAGGGGATCGACAAGCTGCCGCCCGGACACCTGATGACCCTCGATCTGCGCTCGGGCCGCAGCCAGCGCCAGCGCTACTGGGACCTGTCCACCTCCCCCGACCCCGGCGCCCGCTCCTACGAGGACGCCCGCGATCACCTCAAGGCGCTGCTCTCAGGCTGCGTCCGCGACCACCTCGTCAGCGACGTCCCCGTCGGCGCCTTCGTCAGCGGCGGGGTCGACTCCAGCCTCGTGGCCGCCCTGGCCGTCGACCACTACGAGGGATCCCTGCAGACCTTCTCCATAGGCTTCGACGAGCCCGCCTACGACGAGACGAACGACGCCCTGGCCGTCGTCCGCGCCCTGGGCACCCCGCACACCCTCCAGTACGCCTCCTACGACAGCCTCTATGGCCTGATGCCCGCGATCTTCCAGGGCATGGACGAGCCCTTCGGGGACTCCTCCATGCTGCCGACCTTCCTCGTCTCCTCGCTGGCCTCCTCTCGCCTCAAGGTCGTCCTGAGCGGCGACGGCGGCGACGAGGTCTTCGCCGGCTACACCAAGCACCTCATCGAGTACGCCAAGGGACACCTCGGCCGCGTCCCCGCACCCGCCCTGAGCGGCCTCCAGCGCCTCCTGCGCGGCCTGCCCAAGAGCCGCGGCGGCCTCGCCACCGACCTCGTCCGCAAGGCCGAAAAAGCCGCGCGCGGCCTCGGCGGCGACCACGCCCTGAGCCACCTGGAGATGATGAAGCTGGCCGACACCGGCTTCGTCGCCGCCCTGATGGCGCGGCCCGTCGGCTTCGAAGCCGTCGCCGAGCAGATCACGTCCGCCTTCCACCGCCCCGAGCGCGGCACCCCCTTGCAGCGCACCCAGTACGCCGACGCCCTCATCCCCCTGGCCGACGACATGCTCGTCAAGGTCGACCGCATGTCCATGCTGACCAGCCTGGAGGTCCGCGTCCCCCTGCTGGATCACCGCGTCGTCGAGTTCGGCTACCACCTGCCCGATGACCACAAGCTGCGCGGCCGCACCGGCAAGCGCATCCTCAAGGATCTCTACTGCGAGCGCTTCGGCCTGACCCGCTACACCAAGCGCAAGCAGGGCTTCGGCGTCCCCATCGAGGCCTGGTTCCAGACCCGCCTCAAGCCCCTGATCCGACTGCTCTTCGACCCCGCGCGCCTCCGCCAGCAGGGCCTCTTCGACCCCAGCGCCATCGGCGGCGACAAGGCCCTCGACGTCGCCAGAGCCGCCCCCTTTGTCTTCTGGAACGCCCTCATGATCCAGGTCTGGTTCGACCTCCAGATCAACGGCGACGACACCCTCCTTGATCACATCTGACCTCTCCTTTGGTTCGCCCCATCAAAAACGCAACAAAAGTTCAGCATGGACTTGCATTCGCTTTGACATCACCCTGTGATCTGCAACGCGACGCTTCTCACAGGCGACTCTCCATCTCATAGGTATGAACTCGCGCTCGACGGCGAGACACCCGGTTCAACGAAAGGGGCCACCATGACGCTCGACAGACCTCACCTTCCTCACCGCCTGCTCGCGCTTGGGCTGACGGCCCTCTCGGGCCTCCTGACGAGCACCGCCGCCGCGCAGCTGAGCCCACCCGCGGACGGCGCCTTCCACCCCATCTCATGCCAGGGCCAACCGGCAACCGACCCCATCCGGGACACGCCCGGCGGCTCGGGACACCGCGACATCGTCGGGACGCCGGAGGCCCCTGCGATCTTCTTCACCTCGGACGACACCTTCTTCTACCTGCGCATGCGCCTCGACGAGGATCCTCGCCGCACACCCACCGGGCTCAAGTCTCACGGCTGGGGCTTCCTCCTGGATCAGAACGAGGTGCTGACGACCTACGAGCACCTCGTCCTGGCCAACGGCACCTCCGAGACCGTGACGCTCCAGCAGAACACCGTTCAGGAGGCCATCGACGATCCCAACGATGTCGCCGAGGTCATCCTCGCCACCTACGACCCCTCGATCGACAACTGGCACGTCAAGGAAGCCGACACCAGCCTCAACGGCAACCCTGACTTCTTCCTGACGCTCGCGACGCCCTTCCGGCGCACCGCCCAGGGACAACCTGGCCTTGAAGACGCCGGATACAGCAGAGACTCCGTGGTCAGCATCTGGGTCGCCACCACCAACAACACCCGCTCCCTCAACGTCGACTTCGTCTGCACCAATGGGGCGGCGCTGAACCTCACCGACACCGCCACGGACCCCATCCCGCTCGACCCCAACGGCGATATCGACCGAGACACCATCATCAACATCAACGACAACTGCATCCGCACCCCCAACACCAACCAGGCCGACCTCAACAACGACGGCATCGGCGACGCCTGCGATCCCGACATCGACGGCGACGGCGTCCCCAACGTCGACGACAAGTGCCCCATCGACCCCAACGCCGATCAGGCTGACCTCGACGACGACGGCATCGGCGACATCTGCGATCCCGACATCGACGGCGACGGCGACCTCAACATCGACGACAACTGCCCCATCGACCCCAACGCCAATCAGGCCGACCTCGACAACGACGATATCGGCGATGTCTGCGATCCCGACATCGACGGCGACGGCGACCTCAACGGCGAGGACAACTGCCCCGTCAACCCCAACGCCAATCAGGCCGACCTCGACAACGACGATATCG
>SYOX01000268.1 GCA_005804885.1 Pseudomonadota bacterium | reverse complement strand
GGCGTCATTCCCCAGACCAAAGAGGCCAACAACCACTACAAGGCCCCCCAGGTGCCCAACCGCGTGGCGATCAACAAGGTCGACAAGCCCGGCGCCAACCCCGACAGGGTCAAGCAGGCCCTGACCGAGTACAACCTCATCCCCGAGGAGTGGGGCGGCCAGACGCAGTTCGTCGAGGTCTCCGCGCTCCAGAGGACCGGCCTCGACACGCTCCTTGAGGGGGTGCTGCTCCAGGCCGAGCTGCTGGAGCTGATGGCCAGCAGGACGATCAAGCCGCAAGGGCTGGTGATCGAGTCTCGCCTGGACATCGGCCACGGCCCCATGGCCACGATGCTGGTCCAGAAGGGCACGCTCAAGGCCGGCGACTACGTCGTGGCCGGCGAGTTCTACGGGCGTGTTCGCAACATGTTCAACGATCTCGGCAAGAACGTCGACAAGGCCGGCCCCTCGTGTCCCATCCAGGTCAGCGGCCTGTCCGGGGTGCCCGAGGCCGGCGAGATCTTCTTCGTCGTCGCCGATGAGAAGACGGCCAAGGAGATCACCGGGCACGTCCAGCAGCAGAAGAAGGAGAAGGATCTGGCCAACCGCTCGCGCAAGAGCGGCGGCCTGGAGGCCTGGCTCGAGGGCGTCAAGGAGGGCCAGAGCAAGGAGCTCAACGTCATCATCAAGGCCGACGTCCAGGGCTCGGTCGAGGCGATCGTGGGGACTCTGTCCAAGCTCGGCAACGACGAGGTCAAGGTCAACATCATCCACTCGGCCGTCGGCGGCATCACCGAGAACGACATCAACCTGGCGTCCAGCTCCCAGGACGGCGCCGTCATCGTTGGTTTCAACGTGCGCCCCGAGGCCCGCGCCAACGCCCTGGCCGAGGAGCGCGGGATTGACCTGATCCTGCACTCGATCATCTACGACGTCGAGGCGGTCATCAAGAGCGCGCTGGAGGGCATGCTCGCGCCGATCCTCAGCGAGCAGACCGTCGGTCGGGTCGAGATCCGCGAGATCTTCAACGTCCCGAAGATCGGCACCATCGCCGGCTGCTACGTCACCGAGGGCAAGATCAACCGCGGCGGAAAGTGCCGCGTGATCCGGGACGGTCGAGTCATCTACAGCTCGAACATCCAAACCCTCAGGCGCTTCAAGGACGACGTGAAGGAGGTCAAGGCCGGCTTCGAGTGCGGCCTGAGCGTCCACAACTACAACGACATCAAGTTGGGTGACCAGGTTGAGGTCTACGAGATCCTCTCGAAGGCCGCCAAGCTGGACTGATTCGGGCCGCTGAGCATGGTCATCGGGTTGTGCGAGATCACCATGCACCTCAGGCAGGTGCGTAGCCTCAAGGACAAGCGCAGCGTCGTCCGGGCCATCGTCGACCGCTCCCGCGCGCGCTTCCCCGTCTCGATCGCCGAGACTGCAGGCAACGACGACCTGCGGAGGGCCGTCATCGGCTTCTCCCTGGTCACCAACGACCGCCGCTTCGCCGAGTCCTCCCTCGATCACGTCCTGGAATTCATCGGTGGGCTCCACCTGGCCGAGATCGTCGCCGTCGATCGGGAGATCCTCTCCTGGGGCGGCCCAGTCTTCGGCGCTGGCCTGACGCTGGCCGACATCGACCCCTCCGAGGAGACACCGTGAAGAACCCCGCCGCCTTCAAACGCACCGATCGCATCGCCGAGCTCATCAAACAGGAGCTGGCCGGCATGATCCTGACCGAGGTCAAGGACCCTCGCGTCGCTCATGTCAACATCACTAAGGTCGTCATCACCCGCGATCTGAGCATCGCCCGCATCCAATACCTCCTGGTAGGCGTTCAGGGCGACCCTCGCGCGATCGAGCGGGCCAAGGCCGAGGCCGCTGAGGGCCTCGCGCGCTCCAACGGTTTCTTGCGGCGAGAGCTGGGCAAGCGCGTCGAGATGCGCATCACCCCAAGGCTGGACTTCTACTGGGACGACGGCATCGAGCACGGCCGAAAGATGGATCAGATCCTCGCCGAGATCGCCAGGGATCGCGTCGAGCAGGACAAGGGCGAGAGTTGAGCCCAGAGAAGAGGAGCGCGTGGACATGCCCAGCCAGAGCCTTAAAGCCTCCAGCCCCGACAAGCGCCTCGCCGACATCTTCGACCTGGAGGACGGCCTCCAGAGCGGCTATGAGGCGCTCGCCGAGCTCATCCACAACCACGACCGCTTCCTCGTCGTCGCCCACGTCGGCCCCGACGGAGACGCCATCGGCTCGACGCTGGGCCTGTGCCACCTCCTGTGGGGTCTGGGCAAGCAGGCCGTCCCCTTCAACGCCGACCCGGTCCCCTTCAACTTCGCCTTCTTCGATGGCGCCGACCGCTTCGTCCAGGCGCTCGCCCCCGAGGACGCCTTTGACGTCACCATCGTGCTCGACTGCGCCGAGCCCGGGCGCGTCGGCGAGTCCTTCCCTCCCAACGGCTGGGGGGCGCACATCGCCGTCGTCGACCACCACCTGACCTGGGATCCCGACTTCGCCTCGCTCTACGTCCGCGACACCAACGCGGCCGCGGTCGGCGAGATGATCTTCAGGCTCGCCCTGACCCTCGGGGCGCGCCTGGACCGCGCGACGGCCGAGTGCTGCTACACCAGCCTCATGACGGACACGGGCGGCTTCCGCTACGGCAAGACCTCCACGACGACCTTCCTGATCGCCTCACACCTGCTCACGCACGGCGTCGACCCCTGGCGGATCAACAGCCATGTCTACGAGAACGAGCCGCTGAGCAGGATGCGACTGCTCGCCCGCGTGCTCGACACCCTCGACGTGAGCGCCTGCGGCAGGCTCGCCTTCGTCCGCGTCGACGGCGAGATGCTGGCCCAGACCGGGGCGACCTCCAACATGCTCGACGGGTTCATCAATTACGCCCGACAGATCAAGGGCGTCGAGGTCGCCACGCAGCTTCGACAGATCGACCAGGGCAGCTACAAGGTCTCCTTCCGCAGCAGCGGCGCGATCAACGTCGCGGCGCTGGCCGAGGCCTTCGGCGGCGGCGGCCACCACAACGCCGCAGGCTGCGTCATCGCCGGCGACGCCCCCACCATCCAGGCCCAGCTCGCCGACCGCCTCTCCGCGCTCCTCTCCTGAGCCCTGCGTCGATCAGGATAAGCCTGTAATATCAACACTATAGTCGTGAGTTCATGGACGGACTGATCGTCATCGACAAGCCGCAGGGGCCGACCAGCTTCAACCTCGTCCACCGCGTCCGAGGCGCCATCCGGCAGCTGACCGGCGAGCGCAAGCCCAAGGTCGGGCACGTCGGCACCCTCGACCCCTTCGCCACCGGGGTGCTGCCCCTGTGCGTGGGCCGCGCCACGCGCCTGGCCCGCTTCCTCATCGAGGGCGACAAGCGCTACCGGGCGACCCTGCGGCTGGGCCAGACCACGACCACGGAGGACACCGAAGGGGAAGTGGTCCAGACCTGCGACTGGCAGGGGCTTGAGGAGGAGGTCGTCCGCGCGACCATCGAGGGGCTCGTCGGCGACCACCTCCAGCGCCCCCCGATCTACTCCGCCATCCGCGTCAACGGCAAGCGGGCCTACGATCTGGCCCGGGCCGGCAAGACTCCGGAGATGACGCCCCGACCTGTCACCCTCTTCAGCGTGAAGGTCGACGCCATCGCCCTGCCCGACGTCGTCTTCACCGTCCACGCCTCCAAGGGGACCTACATCCGCTCGATCTGCCGCGACGTCGGCGAGGCGCTCGGCGTCGGGGGCCACTGCCTGGCGCTGCGGCGCCTTGAGGCGGCGGGCTTCACCGAGGGTGAGAGCGTCGCCCCCGAGGTCATCCTCGAAGCCGATCTGGACGGCTTCAAGGCGCGGCTCCTGAGCCCCTCCGAGATGCTGCGCGCCATGCCCGCGCTGACGCTGGACGAGGCCCTGGTCAGGCAGATCCGCTACGGGCAGAAGGTCTGGATCCCCGATGGGCTCGCGGGGGAGGGGGCCGAGCGCGTCGTGAAGATCTGTGACTCGGACGGGGAGCTTGTCTGCGTCGGGACCATCGATACCTCGGGTCTCCTTCATACCGAGCTTGTCTTGATCTGAGCGCCTTGCTCTTGGGCGCTTCGTGTCTTCTATTGTTCCGACGCGGGCGTCCACCCACGGACGCCCCTTGAGAGATGGGGTGGAGCGATGAGCAGGAAGACAAGGCGCGACGGCGACACGATCTGGGTCTACTGGACCGAATACTCAGGCCAGCGGCTCATCACGAGGCAGGAGCTCCAGCCCTGGATCGACGCGATGATAGACGGTGTCGGCCCCGACGGCGTCGAGGTTGGCGCGGTGAACTTCGTCTTCTCGGACGTGGCCTGCGCGACCTACAACCACGACAGCCTGTCCTTCGCGCGGGTCCAGGTCTACCTGGACGGTGACCCGCCGAGGCGCTTGAACCCGGACGGCGCGCCGACCTTCGAGGCCCGGGAGGACTTCGGCATGCCCGTGCGCTGAGGCGCCTGACGGCGCCCCTCGAGCGGTCACAAGCCGTTGATCTTGATGGAGATCCTGCGGGAGGGCGTCATTCCTCGGCGGGCTCGAGCTGGGCGTGGTAGGTCAACTTGAGCTGTCCAGCCTTCCACTTCAGGGTGGCGGGGTGGGGGGCGAAGCCCTCCTTCTGGATGGTGATGTTGAGGAAGGCGCCGTCGACGCGAGGCAGCCCGGAGACATCGCAGGGCGTGACCCCCTTGAGCTTATCGTCGATGAAGACCTGGGCGGCGCTGGGCTCCGAGGAGATGACCAGGCTGCCCGGGCTGGGTTCGAGGACGACGCGGATCTCGTGCTTCTCGCCGGGGACGATCTTGATGTTGTTGCGGGTCTGTGGCTCGTAGTTTTCGAGCTTGAGCCTGACGGAGTGGATGGTCTCGGGATCGACGTCGTCGATCGTGTAGGGGGTCCGGCCGTCGAGGGCGATGCCGTCAAACTCCAGCTCTGCGCCGATGGGGACGGACTCGATCTGAATGGTGCCGTAGACCAGGGGGGGCGGCGCGGTGAGGTGGGAGACGATCGCGTAGGTCCCGATACAGCCGCCGACGAAGACGAAGAAGAGCAGCCCGAGGGTGATGGGGCTGGTGGCGACGCGCAGGACCTTGCCGAAGCCCGAGTTGGCGTCGACGCCGAGGATCTTGTCCTTCTTTCCGGCGATGCGGGCGCGGTTGTCGGCGTTGCCCTTGGAGGCGCCGACCACGTTGGGCCCCCCTGAGCGCTCGCGGGCCTTGGCCTTTGCGGCGGCGAGCTTGTCGTCGTCGCCGCCAGAGGGCGCGGCGCCGGGCTTCTTGGCGATGCGGTCCTTGAGGTCGCCGCCGCCCTGGGCCTTGGCCTTGGCAGCGGCGATCTTCTCCTCGCGGCTCATGCCCTCGCCGTCGTCCTTCTTCTTGATGCGGTCCTTGAGGTCGCCGCCGCCCTGGGCCTTGGCCTTGGCTGCGGCGATCTTCTCTTCGCGGCTGAGGTCCTTGGCGTCGGCGGGCTCGCCGCCGTCTATCTTGTCCTTGAGGTCGCTCTGCTGGGCCTTGGCGCGGACCTTCGCGGCGGCGATCTTGTCCTCGCGTGAGGTGGGCTTGTCGGCCTTGACGGTGGGGGGATCCTGAGCGGGCGGCTTCGGTGCGGCCACCGGAGGAGGCATCATGCTCGGATCAAAGAGGGAGGTCTTCTCCTCGCCGACGATGGGCTTTGCGGCGGCGGCCGGAGCGGCCCGGAGCCCAGATGGCGGCGAGGCTGGCTTGGTGGGGGCCAGCGGAGGAGGAGGGGACCCCATGTCGTTGGGGTTGAACATCATGGTGCGCTCGTCGGCGGCCAGCCCGTCCAGAGGGGGCGCGGGCATGGGCCTGGGCGGCGCGGGCGCGGGGCGTGTGGGGAGGATGGGGGTGCTGGGGGGGCCTGCGATCCCGGGTGGAGGCCCCATGTCGTTGGGGTTGAACATCATGGTGCGCTCGTCGGCGGCGAGCTCGGATCGCGGCGCGGCGGGCATGGGCTGGGGCGGCTGCGGCGCGCCTGGGCGGGCGCGCAGCCCGGCCGCGCTGGGCTGCTGCCTGGGCGGGTGGGCCATGTCGTTGGGGTTGAACATGGCGGTGGCGCCGTCGGAGGCCGGGCTTGAGGCGGGGCCCTTCATCGGGCGCAAGCCCGGCGAGGCGCTGGGGGGTCCGGGGGCGTTCTTGCCGGCCGGGTTGTTCTTGATGGCGTCCCAGTTGGCGATCTGGGTGTGCTCGCCCTCGTCCTCGGCAAGGTCCGCCAGGGGAGGGGGAGGGTGGTGGCTCCCGCTGGGACCAGCGGGCTTGGAGACGGGGTAATCGGCCCCGAGCCCGTCGCCGGTGAAGATGTCGTCGTCGCCGTTTCTCGATGGCATGGCTTTGACTGGCTTGGTGGCCTCTCGCCGGCCGACAGGTTGGACAGACCCTGAAGGGCTGTTGGGCTTGGGCGAGGGGCTTGGGGTTGTCGGGCCTGGCCTGCCGGTGGTCTTCAGATCGAAGATGACGGACTCAGGTGGCCTGTGCTGGGCGAAGTCGCGCTGGTCCATGGTGCTCTCGGGCCCCATCGGCGTCTGCGCGCTCTCGGGAAAGAGATCGAACATCATGCGCGCCGCGCGCGTGGGCGTAAAGCCGGCGGCGTTTCTGTGGAGGTACTCGGTCAGCGCTCTCTGGAAGTCGAAGGCGGTTTGAAAGCGGCGGTCTGGATTGGCGGCCAGCGCCCGCATGGTGATGGCCTCAAGCTCCCTGGGGATCCCAGAGCGCATCGAGGAGGGGAGCGGGATGTCGGCGGCGCGGACCTTCTCAAGCAGGAAGAGCTGATCGTCCTCGGCGTAGAGCATCTGGCCGGTGAGCATCTCGTGCAGACAGATGCCCAGCGAGAAGATGTCGCTCCTGTGGTCCAGGGGCTTGCCCCAGGCCTGCTCGGGGGACATGTAGTAGAACTTGCCCTTGATGATCCCGATCTGGGTGTTGCCCGGCCGCACGGCCGCCTTGGCGATGCCAAAGTCGACCAGCTTGATCTCCCCGTTGAGCGACACCAGGATGTTCTGCGGCGAGATGTCCCTGTGGATGAGGTTGAGGCCATTGCCGTGGGCGTCGGTGCGCGTGTGGGCGTAATGGAGCGCCGCGGCGGTCTGCTCGGTGACGAAGGCGGCCACGTCAAAGGGGACGTAGGTGTCTCGCTCGCTGGTCCTGACCAGGATCTGGAAGAGATCCTTGCCGTCGACGTACTCCATCGCGATGTAGTACATCTCGTCATTGCGGCCAAGATCAAAGACTTGCGCGATGTTGGCGTGGTTGAGCTGGACGGCGAGCTTGGCCTCCTCGATCAACATCGTGATGAAGTTGTCGTCCTGGTTCCACTTCGGGTGGATCATCTTCAGGACGAGGTTTTTCTCAAATCCCCGGATGCCCCCCGTCCGCGCCAGGTAAATCTCCGCCATCCCGCCCGAGGCGATCTTGCGAACCAGCGTATATTGACCAAATTGGGTATTCTGGTCCATTGGACCTTTGCGGCGTTGTGGTGTGGGCGACCTCTCCCATCCCCCGGACCTTCCTTCCCAGATCCTATCACGAAGCCCCGCCGCTACCAACCCCTCCTTGCCAGCGACGACCGAGCCCTCAGCGGCAACTCCCCGGCGTCATGGTGCTCTTGAGGGTGCCCATCAGCTCCCAGATCAGCGCCTGGCCTGGCCTCCTGATCTCCACCCGCTCGATCTCATCGACGAAGCACTGGGGCGCATTGCGGTGACCGTCCCAGTGGCCGCTGTCGTAGCGACGCCGCTCCACCCACCGGACCCCCTCGAAGAGCACCGGCTCCTGGCCTTCCCCAAGCACGGCCTCGGGGAGCACGCCCGCGTCAAGCTGCTTGCGCGTCCACAGGTGGCCTATCCCCTTGATGTGCGGCGCGATGGCCTCCAGGTTGAGCTCGATCTGGGGAGAGGGGTGGCTTGGGACCAGGAAGATCTTGTCGCGGGTCAGAGAGATCTCGAAGGCCTCGCGCGTGTTGGCGATCTCCGTCCGCTCGTCGATGGGCGCTGGAGGCCCCTTGGGGCAGTCGGCCGGCGGGATCTCGACGGTGTACAGCTTGCCCACCACCGACAGCACGCCCTCTTCGATCATCACCTCGTAGGTCACCCCTCGCCGAGGCGCCGCCTGCCACTTGTAGCGCGGCAGGCCGCCGCACTCCCCGTCGCGGACGAAGGTGGCCTTTTCGGGGTGCTCGCAGCCGAGCCGCCGGACGCGGAGTGAGTCTCTGTGCAGCGGCATGATGTGGTGGTCGACGGGCCCGCCAGGGGCCGAGGACATGCCCTCGGAGCGCCCCGAGACGTAGATCACGGGCGTCCAGCCCTCATTCGGGATCTTCTTGCACGCGGCGTTGACCACGTCGGGGGTCCGGGTGGTCACGCCGGAGGCGTCGGCCAGCCCAGGGAGCGTCAAGGCCACCAGCGCGACCCCGAGCAGCGCGCCTCGGCGCTGCGCCTCGGCGCGCAGCGCGCGGCCGTCGCTGGCGATCCGTGCTGTGGGTGTCTTCATCGGTGATACCTCGCGTCTCGGTCTCTCGCTCAGGTGGGTCAAAGCGCGCCGCAGCCCCGGCGTCAACGGGTTACGAAGTCAACGCGGAGCTGGTAGCCGATCAAGAGCGAGGTAATCTCGGCGCGCCCGAGCGTCAAGAACTCCAGGCCGAAGCGCACGCCCGACTCGCCGAAGATGTAGGGGTCGAGGTAGCCCAGGAAGCCGAAGCCGCCTTCGACGCCCACGACGAGGCGGTAGCCCTGGCTCTCGGGGGCCGGCTGGGGTTCAGGCGTCGAGGGGGCTCCGGGCTCAGGCCCCCACACCCCGCCGAATTCGACGTAGGCGCCGATGAGGGCGTAGATGAAGTCCGGGTTCATGGCCCTGAACTGGAAGGACAGGCCCAGCGACAGGCTGGTGAAGGGTCCAGGGGCGATATCGCCCTCCAGCGGGAGGGTCAGGCCCCCGGCCAGGTGGCCCCCGAGGCCGAAGCGGCCCTCGTCGTCGAAGTAATGGCGGTAGCCAAGCGCCCCCGTCGCCATCGTCCCGGGCATCCTGGCGATCTCGTCGCTGAGCGCAAGTCGAGATTCGACCCCGAGTCCAGTGACGAACTCGCCCTGGAGCGCCGGGACGAAGAGCACCGAGGTGCCCTCCTCGGCGCTCATCGAGGGAGAGACGCCCTGGGCCTGGGCGGCCGTGGCGAGGCTGGCGACGGCGAGGATCGCGGCCAGCGAGGTGGCCCCAGGGCGAGCGGTCAGGCGCGGTGGGCAGGGGGGCATGGATCAGGCGCCGGCGAGGTCCGGTTTGGGGTCCATGAGCGCGGCGTGGAGCGCGGCGATGGCCTCGTTGACGCGATCGACGGGGAGAGCGACGCTCAGCGAGGGGCCCGAGGCCCGCGCGGCCAGGATGGGGACCTCGGCCAGAGTGACGAGGGCGACGCCGAGCGCGCGGGGGTTGTCGCCGACGCCCAGGCCGACGGCGCTGACGAGGCCGACGTCGCGCCTGAAGGCGATCCGGTCGTCGAAGCGCTCCCGCAGGCGCGCGGTGAGGCCTTCGGGGTCGTGGAGGTCGTCGAGCTTGAGCAGGGCGCGGGCTCGACCGCCGAGGGGGTCGAGGTCGAACAAGGGGGCCTCGCAGGCCCCGATCAGCGCCGTCAGGTCGCGCAGGTCGGGCTGCGCCATGCGCTCGGCCTCGATCCAGAGGCCCTCCTTGATCCCGGCGACGGCGGCGACCCCGAGCGAGCGCTCGATGCGGGCGCACTCGTCGTGGAAGTTGTCGATCCGCTTGAGGTTTCCGCCGTCTTCGACGCGGGTGCCGCGGCTGTGGACGAGGTGGGTCGAGCGGGCGTAGAGGGCGATGCCTGCTCTGCGGGCGAACTCGACGGCGGTGGCGTTGAGGACCTTGGCGCCCAGGCGGGCCATCTCCTGCATCTCCTCGTAGGTGATGGTGTCCAGGCGCCGGGCGTCCGTGACGATCCGGGGGTCGGCGCTGTAGACGCCGTCGACGTCGCTGTAGATCTCGCAGGCCTCGGCGCCCAGCGCTGCGGCCAGGGCGACGGCGGTGGTGTCCGAGCCCCCTCGGCCGAGCGTGGTGATCTCGCGCTTGTAGCTGACGCCCTGGTAGCCGGCGACGATGACGACCTTGCCCTCGGCCAGCTCGTCCTGGATCCGGTAGGGGCGCACCTCGATGATGCGCGCGTTGGAGTGGCTGGCGGTGGTGATGATGCCGGACTGGCTGCCGGTGAAGCTGATCGCGTCGATGCCGTGGGGCTCCATCGCCATGGACAAGAGCGCCATCGAGATGCGCTCTCCGACCGAGAGCAGCATGTCGAGCTCACGGCGGCGGGGCTCGGGGTTCATCTGGCGGGCCATCGCCAGCAGGTCGTTGGTGGTGTTGCCCATGGCCGAGACGACGACGACGACCTGGTGGCCCTCGGCCCTGGTGCGGGCGACCTTGGCGGCGACGGCGCGGATCTTGTCGATGTCGGCGACGGAGCTGCCGCCGAACTTCTGGACGATGATGCTCATGGTGGGTCCTTGACCTCTCATCCCTCTCAGAAGGCCAGCTCCAGGCCGATGCGCGGCACGAAGCGAGAGTTGACCGGGTTCTTGCTGTGGGCGACGAAGGAGAGCTCGATGAAGATGCCGGGGTTGCCCAGGCTCAGGTAGGTCCCGGCGCCGAGCAGCAGGAGCTGGTTGGTGGGGTCCTTGAGGCGCACGGCGTAGGCGGCCCGACCATAGAGGCGCGGGGTGATGAAGAGGCGCGCGCCCGGCACCATCTCGACCTGGAGCAGCTCAAGGTCGGGCTCGAAGCCAAAGAAGGTCTCCAGATCGAAGTCCAGCGCGAGCCTGCTGTGCAGCGCGTAGCCGACCCCCCCGAGCAGGGAGAGCCCCAGCGAGGTGTCCTCGTCGATGACATTGCCCTGGCCGTCGGTGGTCACGCTGCGCACGGCGAAGGCCCCCGCGCCGAGCCGCGTCCCCACCGAGCCTTGGCGCAGCAGCCCGCCTCCGCCGCGCTTCTGGGCCTGAGCGGGGCTGGACACGGCCAGGAGCGCCGCCCAGGTCACCGCGGCGACCAGCGGCCCGAGCAGCAGGACACGGGGGCGAGGGGAGGGGCGAGCGCCAGCGTGCGGTGTCCGGATCGGGGTTCTCATCGCGAAGCTGTCTCCGTGGGCGCCGTGAGGGCCGAGGGTGACGCTCGGCCTGGGCCTTGGGGAGTGTGGCATGGAGGAGGGGGGGATGGCAACTGGTCGCGGCGGGCCGCAAGGGGGATCAGGCGGCCAGATCGACGGCGACCTCGTCGCGGGCGACGACGAGCTGGGCGATCTGGAGGGTGTGGTGGTAGATGCGGTCGAGATCCTCAAGGATCTCCATCTGATGGACGTAGGCGACCATGTCGGTGCGGCTGTCGGAGTGCTGCAGGTGCTCGATGTTGGCGATCCGCAGCTCGTCCTCCAGGGCGCTCATGGTGTCCTTCATCATCATCGTCTCGGTGGCCAGCGCCCAGTCGTCCTCGACGAAGGCCTCGGTGGCGTGCTCGAAGGCCCGGACGACCTCGGCGTGGTACTGCCGCAGCAGGTTCATGCTCTCGGTGTCGGCCATCAGGAGGCTGGCCTCGGCCTCAGAGGCGCGATTGACGGTCGCCCGGACGCTCTGGGCGATGCTCTTGATCGCGGTGGCCACGGTCATGACCTGGAGCAGGTCGGCGGCGGTGTCCTCGGACAGGCGCTGGGTGGTCACGCCCGAGAGGTAATGGGCGATCTCGGCCTGGATGCGCCGGGCCTTCGTCTCGGTCTTCTCCAGCCTGGCCATCCTGGCCTCGTCCCGCTCGAAGATCGCGGCGGGGACGGCGCCGAGCATCTCGCCGACGACCTCGGAGAGGTGCTCGATCTCCTCGCGGGCGACCTTGATGGCCGCGAAGGGCGTTTTGGCGAGCGACTCGTCCAGGTGCCTGGCCTGCTTGCCGGCCTCCAGCTCGGCCTCGGTGGGCTCCTTGGCGTCGGGGACGATGCGCTTGAGCAGCCGCGCGAAGGGCGTCAGGATGGGCAGGAAGAGCAGGGTCATCCCCACGTTGAAGAGCGTGTGGGCGTTGGCGATCTGACGAGGGACGGCCGCCGAGGCCACGGCCGCCTCGGTGGGCAGCGAGGCGATGAAGGCCGAGAACTGGGGGATGAAGGGGAAGATCAGCACGACGCCCGTGACGTTGAAGAGCAGGTGGGCGGTGGCGGCCCGGACCGCCTCGCGGGGCTTGCCGATGGCGGCCAGCGCCGCCGTGACGCAGGTGCCGATGTTGGCCCCCATCGCCAGCGCGATGCCCGCCTCAAGGGAGACGAGGCCCTCGGTGGCCAGGACGATCACGATGCCGGTCGTCGCCGAGCTGGACTGGATGAGCCCCGTAAAGAGCGCCGCGGCCACGATCCCGTAGAGCGGCGTCTCCATGTTGACCATCATGTCGAGGAAGGGCTGGAAGGAGCGCAGCGGCTTCATCGCGTCGCCCATGACCGTCATGCCGAAGAAGACGAGGCCGAGGCCGAGGATGAGCATGCCCCACTGCTTCAAGACCTGCTTGCTCGACAGGAAGAAGAGCGCGAAGCCGGCCGCGACCATCCACAGCGCGTACTGGGTGACCTTGAAGGCCACGATCTGGGCCGTGACCGTCGTGCCGATGTTGGCCCCGAGGATCACCCCGAGCGCCTGAGGCAGCGTCATCAGCCCCGCCGAGATGAAGCCGACGACGATGACCGTCGTGACCGAGCTGGACTGCACGACGGCCGTGGCCACGGTGCCCGTGGCCACGCCCGCGAAGCGGTTGCTCGACAGCCGCTGAAGGACGGCCTTCATCTTGTCGCCAGCGACCAGCTTGAGCGCGTCGCCCATCTGCTCCATGCCGAAGAGGAAGATCGCCAGCCCGCCGAGCAGCTCCATCGCCAGCAAGCCCCAGTCCGGCGTCTTGCTCGCCGCCTCGCCGGCCCAGGCCGACGACGCCACCAGGAAGACGAGCAGCATCGACGCCGCTGCCATCACCGCTGGCATATTTTTATTGGTTTCCTTGTTCATTTGTTCTTCTCACCTTTTTCCTTGTCTTTATCCTTCTTGCCTGCCTTCTTCGAAGGCGGCTTGACGACCATGACCGGCGCCGGCGAGAGCTGCATGACGCGCTCGGCCTTGGAGCCGATCAGCACGTGAGGGCTGCGCGTGTGGCCTCTGCTGCCCATGATCACCAGGCTTGGCTTCTCCTTCTTGATGCAATCGAGGATGGCCTGCAGGGGTCTGCCCTGAACCAGGATCTTCTCAAGCTTGACGGGCGTGTCCTTGAGGGCCTTCTTGACGTCGTGCTCGTCCAGAAACGCCTCGAAGCGATCCTGAGAGGTGTCCTCGACCTTGCGCGTGACCTTCTGCTCGGCCTTGCCGCTCTGCTTGAAGCCCGGCATGTCGGTCGGATCGACGCCGACGTGCAGGACGATGAGTCGCCTGGCGACCTTGGGAGCCAACTCCAACCCGAGCTTGAGCGCCGCTGCGCTGTACTTCGAGAAGTCGACGGGTATCAAGATGCTGTCCCAGATGTTGTCTGCCATTTAGACCCTTCTTCAGTTCCCTCGAATGGACCGGCTTTCGGGCCGAAGGTATTTCACCGCCCTGAGGCCTGCAAGGCGTCGGAGGGGACACTCCAGCAACGTTTATGTGACGTTCTTGTGAAGAGCCCCTTGACAAACAGGAACCCCCGCGACACCGGGCTCAGTACCCCTCTTCAGGGCCACCGTCAACCGCGTTTTTCGGGGGGGGCGGCGCTTTTTCGCCGCCCTCAGGGGGGAGAGCCCGAGCCTCGACGTAGACCTGCGCCGAAGGGGCGCCGATCATGGGCGCGCCCTGCGTCAACCTGAAGGCGGACACCATGTAGACGTAGACCACCCCAGGTTTTGCCCCGCCGTCGACGAAGGCTCCTCCCGAAATCTCCGCGCCCACCCGCGCCCACCCCCCCTGGGCCACCTCTCGCCGGAAGACGATCGCCCCGAGCCCCTCGACCGCCTCCCAGCGCACCAGGACGAGCCCGCCTATCGCCTCGGCGACGACCTCCTCCGGCGGCGCAGGCGCCTCCTGCCACCACACCGACACCGCCTGGGCCGTCGCGGCGACCTCGCCCTTGACCAGGGCCACCGCCGCGTACTCGTAGCGCCGCCCGATCTCCAGCCCCGCGTCCAGGAAGGGGACCGCGCCGCCCTCCCACAAGGCCGCCTGCTCCGCTCGCTCAAAGGTGTAATGGGGGTAGAAGTCCTCCGCGCCGGGCTCCCCGAGGGTTCGCCTCAAGAGCACGAGCTTGTCACACGCCGCCCGCAAGGCAGGATCGGCCGGCAACCTGACTTCAAGGAGCGCCCCTCGGGGCTGGCCCTCGATGAGCGCAAGCGAGGGCGACAGGGAGGGATCCGGCGCCGTGGGGGCGCCGACGATCAAGGCGGGCGGGCCAGGGATGGCGCACGACGCGCTCAACGCGAGGGCGAAGATCCCAAGGGTCAGCGACCCAAGGGTCAGCGACCCAAGGGTCAGCGACCCACGGACCAGCGACCCACGGACCAGCGACCCACGGACCAGCGACCCACGGACCAGCGGCCCAAGGGTCAGCGGTCCAGAAGTCGGCCGCCCGAAGGTCAGCGGCCCAAGGGGCGGCGGCCCAGAGGTCAACGGCCTGGAGGTCAGCGGCCCGTGAACCTGGGGCCTCATGACCTGTGTCGCCGCGCCTCGGCGCGCGCTCGTCCTCGCGGCCATCGACTCAGAAGAACCAGAAGAGGCGGGCCTGGATGGACTGGGCCGGCTCGGCCTCGCCGCTGCGCCCTTCGAGGTCCTCGGGGAGGATCGTGGGGGAGTCGAAGCCGGGGTAGGTCAGGCGGGTGCGGCCGACCTTCTCGTCGAAGGCGGCCAGCGGGATGAGCAGGCCGTAGCTCAGGTCGGCGCGGAACTTCTCCTCCTCGTGGTAGAAGAGCTGGCCGTCGAACTCCAGGCCCAGGCTGCGCTCGCCGCTGGGCGTCGCGGCGGCCTTGTGCGCCTGCGAGTAGATGGTGTCAAAGCGGAAGCCGAAGGTGTCCTGGTTGCGGGTCCAGAAGTCGAACTGCACCCAGGGGTTGAAGTAGGTCGCGTTGGTCACCGAGCCGATGATCTCCCGGAAGAGGATCATGTCGACGTGGTAGTCGCGGTCGAACTTGAAGTTGCTCGGGGTCCCCTCGGGATCGACCTTGCCGTCGTTGATCTGGAAGCCGAACTTGTTGCGGCCCGTGGCGAAGCCGCTGTTGAGGCCGACGGTGGCGAAGTCGTTGAAGCGGAACTCGCCCTCGAAGGCCAGGCCGAGCTGCTTGACGTCGCGCTGCTTGGCCTGGCAGGCCGCCGCGTTCGGGTCCGAGAAGCACTCCGTGGAGCCCTCGCCGGGCTCAGCGACGAAGTCGATGCCGCCCAGGATCGCCACGGCCTCAAGCTCCAGCCGCAGCCGCTTGCGGTACTGAGGCTCCCAGAGGAACTGGACCCAGAGGTCGGGGATGATGGCCTCGGCGCCGCGCGCCTCCAGCACCGGCAGGTCGCCGATGTTGGGGTAGGACTGGTCGATGACGAAGTTCTCGAAGGAGGCCTCCTGCGAGCGGTAGACCAGGTAGGCGCCGCCGTTGAGGACCGGCTCTCCGCGGTCGCGCAGCTTCGAGGCCTGGGCCGCCTTCTCCTCCTCCTGGACCGGGGCCTTGAAGATCGCCAGGGCGTACTGGTTGACGTCGTCGATCTGGCTCAAGTCGCGGTTCTGGCCGAGGAACTGGTTGTTGTCGAAGTCGACGATGCCCTCGTTGGGGAAGTCGTAGGAGGCCGCGACGTAGAGGCCCTGGCTCTCGAAGACCGGCAGGCGGGTGATGAACATCGCCCGGTCGGCCGCGTCGCCGAAGTCGCAGTCCATGCACTGGCCGCCGTTGGCCAGGATCCCCAGGCCCCAATGGCTCGACATCCGGCCCAGCCGCAGGACGCCGAAGAAGGTCCGCACCTGCCCGTAGGCCTGCTTGATCTTCACGCCCTCGTCCGGCGGGATCTGCCCGCCGCTGAAGGCCAGCTTGGGGACGTCAGGGCGCAGCGGATCCCGGTCGCTGGTCCGCCCGCCGTCCGGCAGCGAGCCGAGCACGAGGTTGTCGGGGACGTCCAACTCGATCTTGATCTGGAGGTCCTCATAGAGGTGGATCGTCGGCGCGTAGCGGAAGCGGATGTTGGCCCCGACGTAGGCGTCGGCCTGGGGATCGGGGGCCGAGGCGGCGTTCTGCTCGTCGACCGGGAAGCTCTCCGGCGGCGGCAGGATGGGGCTGGTGCCGGTCGTGTTCAGGTCGAGGTTGATGAAGGAGTCCGCCCGGAAGCGGAACATCCCGTGGTGTTCGATGTAGGGGTAGGACTTGCGGATGGTGACCTTCTCAAGCACCTCCGTGTCTATCTCCTTGAGCGGCTTGAGGTCCTCGTCCGTCAGGCGAGCTTGATCGGCGGCCTCCTTGGCCTTCTGCTCGGCCTCGGCCTTCTCCTTGGCGAGGCGCTCGGCCTCCTCCTTGGCGAGGCGCTCAGCCTCCTCCTTGGCCTTCTGCTCGGCTTCGGCCTTCTCCTTGGCGAGGCGCTCGGCCTCGGCCTTCTCCTCTTCGGTCAGCGGCTCCTGGTCTTCGGCGCCTTCCCCCTCTGTCGGCGCCACGGGCTCCGGGGCGGGGTCTTCGGCGGGCTCCTCGGGCTGCTGCGCTGCGGCGGTGGCGCCGACAAGCAGACCCACCAAGAGGGCAGCGAGAAGGGCAAATTTCTTCATGGTGGCCATCTCCTGTTCGGTGTTCCTGGCCCGGGCAGGTTGCGGCGCCGAGGCGCTGCGCGAGCCTTTGCGTGGCGTGTGCACGGGGTCGAGGTTCTAGCACGCGGAAAAATTGAGTGTCAATGCGCGGCGGGCTGGCACAACAATGGATAGCGGCCTCGACTTGA
This sequence comes from Pseudomonadota bacterium, assembly GCA_005804885.1. Lineage (GTDB taxonomy): Bacteria > Myxococcota_A > Bradymonadia > Bradymonadales > SYOX01. The sequence continues at coordinate 10,311 of SYOX01000268.1, read as the reverse complement.
TGTAGCCTTGAGCCCAGAGGCTCTGACCGTGAGGCCGCCCTTGACCACGCCCGTCCGCCAGATTGACCACATCGGGATCGCCGTGCGCAGCATCGAGCAGGCCACGGTGCTCTTTCGAGACATCCTCGGCCTGGAGCACCTCGGCGACGATCTCGTCGAGGATCAGGGGGTCAAGGTGGCCTTCTTCAAGGCCGGCGAGGTCAAGATCGAGCTCCTCGAGCCCCTCAGCCCGGACAGCCCCGTCGGGCGCTTCCTCGACAAGCGCGGCCAGGGGGTCCACCACGTCGCGCTGCGCACCGACGACATCGAGGCGGCCAGCGCCCACCTCAGCGCCGAGGGCCTCAAGGTCCTCTACGACGCCCCCAGGGACGGCGCCCACGGCAAGCTCATCAACTTCATCCACCCAGCCGACACCTTCGGCGTCCTGCTGGAGCTGACCCAACGGCGAGGTGAGCGTTGAACAGGGCGATTCGCTCGTGGTGGCGCGCCGCCGCGATCGCGTCGGCGCTCCTGGTCATCAGCGGCTGCAGGGCGGACGCTCCGCCGCCGAACCCCTCGATATTGCTGGCCTTTGAGGCCAGCGCCGAGAGCGTCGGGCAGGCCGACACGCTCGTCATCTGGGTCAAGCGAGAGTCCGAGGGGGAGCGGCTGGCCCTGCCCGACCCGGCGTCCATCGCTCTGGAGGGCTGGGATCCTGCCTCCGGTCCCTTCCTCGTCGATCTCGTCCCGGGTCGGACCATGAAGGGCGAGCTGCTGCTCTACGCGGCGCTGACCGACTCTCAGGATCGCGCCGAGGCGCGCGGCTGGCGCTTCGGTCGCCCGGGCGCGCTGAGCGCCGTCGCGATCGACACCCAAGGCGAGCGCCGCGTCGAGATCGAGCTGGTCGCCTTCGAGGTCACCTGCGACCTCGACGGAGACTACTTCCAGGCTTGCCACAAGGAGGCCTGCTGCCCCAGCTTTGAGCAGGACCCTCGCTTCATCGACTGCAATGATCTCGCGGTCGAGGGCGTCGCCACGAGCCCGGAGCAGTCCCACCCCTTCCTGGACTCCTCCACGGAGGTCAACGCTGGCCTGTGCGACAACGGCATCGACGAGGACTGCCTCGGCGGCGACGCCCCCTGCGTCGACGCCGACGCGGACGGCAGCCCCTCGGCGGAGGACTGCGATGACCAGGACGCGGCTCGCCACCCCGGCGCGCTCGAGATCTGCGGCGACGGGGTCGATCAGGACTGCGACGGCGCCAGCGACGACGACGATCCCGACTGCGGCGGCGGCAATGACGGCGACGGCGACGGCTTCTGCCGCCAGGGCGAGGATCTCAACGGCGACGGCGACTGCTTCGACGAGGGAGAGCAGGATCCGGCCCGCGCCGACTGCAATGACAACAACCCCGAGGTCCACCCCGACATCCCCGACGAGCGGGCCTGCGACGGCCTCGACGAGGACTGCGACGGGCTGGTCGATGAGGGCCTGACCTGCGACGATCTGGACGGAGACGGGGTCAAGGACGCCGAGGACTGCGTCAACACGGACGTCGAGGGAGCCCTGCCCGGCGCCTTCGACGCTGGCCGCAGCCCGGATCTGGAGGAGGTCTGCGGCAACAACGTCGACGAGGACTGCGACGGCATCGCCGCCCCCTGCGAGGCCAACGACGCCGACGGCGACGGCTTCGGCGACGCGCGCCAGGGCGGCACGGACTGCAATGACGGCGACCCGCTGACCTACCCCGGGGCACCTGAGCGCTGCGGCGACGGCGTCGACAACGACTGCCGGGGCGGCGACGTGGCCTGCCTCGACGATCGCGACGGCGACGGCTTCAACGCCGATCAGGACTGCGACGACGGCGATCCCGAGATCCACCCCGACAAGACCGGCGAGCGCGTCGAGGAGATCTGCGACCTGGAGGACAACGACTGTGACGGCCTTGTCGACGAAGGCAACCCGCTGTCCCTGAGCGCCGGCGGCTTGCCCGTCGAGGTGCGCTGCGGCTTCAACGACGTGGGGCTGTGCAGGATGGGCTGGAGCGTCTGCAGCCGGCTGGGCGGTCAGGCTGGGATCGTCTGCGCCGGGGTGCGCAACCCCCAGCCCGAGATCTGCGACTTCGAGGACAACAACTGCGATGGCGCCGTCGACGAGGGCGTCCGGAACCGATGCAATGGCTGCAGGGTGCTGCCCAACGAGCCGGGGCAGCCCTGCGCGCTGTGCAAGGTCTACGCGTGCGACGGCACCGACGCGGTGGCCTGCCGAGGCCCCGAGCCCAACGAATGCGGCGGTTGCGCGCGTCTGGACAACCCCCCGGGGCGAGCCTGCGGTCGCTGCAATCTGGATCGCTACGTCTGCGCGAACAACAACGAGTCGACCCGCTGCAATGGCGACACGGCCGACAACGCCTGTGGCGGCTGCGATGACCTCTCCAACCCTCCCGGTACAAGCTGCGGGACCTGCGGCCTGAACCAGTACGTCTGTGAACGCCGAGAGCGCACACAGTGCAATGGGGACATGCGGTCCAACGTCTGCGGAGGCTGCACGCCCTCGAACCTCCAGCAGGGCGCCTCCTGCGGGCAGTGCGGCACGATCGTCTGCCAGGGCAACAACCCCGTCTGTGACGACCACCCGAGAAACGCCTGCATGGGCTGCGGGACGCTGGCGACCCCGCCGGGGCGGGCCTGCGGGACTTGCAACCTCAACACGACCGTCTGCGACGGCCAGAACCAGACGCGCTGCGACGGCGACATGCGGGCCAACGTCTGTGGCGGCTGCACGCCATCGAACCTCCAGCAGGGCGCCTCCTGCGGGCAGTGCGGCACCGTGGTCTGCGAGGGCAACAACCCCGTCTGTGACGATCGCCCGCGCAACGCCTGCGGCGGCTGCACGCCCTCCAACCTGGTCCTGGGCGCCTCATGCGGTCAATGCGGCACCGTCGTCTGCGAGGGCAACAACCCCGTCTGTAACGACCGCCCGCGCAACGCCTGCGGCGGCTGCACCGTGCTCCCGAACGCGCCCGGTGAGGCCTGCGGCGAGGGCTGCGTCAGGGCGTGTGACGGGACCGATGCGCTCAAGTGCGTGCGGTCGGCCGATCCCCAGCAGCGCTGCCAGTAGCCCTCGGGGCACGGCGGCCTTCGAGGTCGCGGTCCCGATCCTGCGCGGCGCGCGGAGCCTCGTCGATCTCGCCTCAGCCGCTCTCGATGTCGTACTTCTTCATGAGCTTTCTGAAGTACTTGCGATCGATCTCGGCCTCGCGGGCGGCGTGGGAGATGTTGTTGTCGTTGCGGGCCAGCAGGGCGAGGATGTAGTCGCGCTCGAAGGTGGAGATCCACTCTTCCTTGGCGTCCTTGAAGGTCATGTCGCGCAGCGCGCTGGGATCGGGGAAGGGGCCGGGGATGCCGCCGCTGGAGTTGGGGTAGGGCGTGTGGTGCTGGATGAAGGTCGAGGGTCCGTGGAACTGGGCGATGAGCGCCTCGGGCAGATCCTCGATGTCGATGTTGTCGCCGTCGGCGAAGGAGCAGGCGCGCTCGATGACGTTGACCAGCTCGCGGATATTGCCGGGCCAGGGGTAGCTCTCAAGCAGGCGCATGGCGGCCGGCGAGATGTGGTGGATCTTCTGCTTGCCGAAGGAGTCGCGGTTGTAGTTGGCGTTGGACAGGAAGTGTCGCACGAGCAGGGGGACGTCCTCGGTGCGCTCGCGCAGGGGAGGGAGCATCACGCGAACGACGCTCAGGCGGTAGAAGAGGTCCTCGCGGAAGCGGCCGGCGCGGACCTCGTCCTCCAGGACGCGGTTGGTGGCCGCGATGACGCGAACGTCGATGGGGATGGACTTGCTGGCGCCGACGCGGCGCACCTCGCGCTGCTCCAGGACGCGAAGCAGCTTCGGCTGGAGGTCGATGGAGAGCTCGCCGAGCTCGTCGAGGAAGATCGTGCCGCCCTGGGCCATTTCGAAGCGGCCCTGGCGCGTCTTGATGGCGCCGGTTATGGAGCCCTTCTCGTGGCCGAAGAGCTCGGACTCGATCAGCGACTCTGGGACGGCCCCGCAGTCGAACACGATGAAGGGCCTGGTGCCACGGCGAGACTGCTTGTGGATCTCCTGGGCGACGACCTCCTTGCCGGTGCCCGTCTCGCCCTCGATGACGACGGTGGCGCCGGTGGGGGAGATCTTCTCGATGACCCCGAAGATCTCGCGCATCCGGATGTTGCGGCCGATGATGCCGCCGCAGCGCTCCAGCGGCGAGGCGGTCACCTCGACCTGCTCGTTGACGGCGTTGAAGGCGATGCGGCAGTTGCCGAGGCGGAGCTCGCAGCCGGGGCTCAGGTAGCCCTCGCGGACGCGGACGTCGTTGATGAAGGTGCCGTTGGTGCTGCCGAGGTCCTGGACGACGTAGGAGGCGTCCTCCTGGAGGATGCGGCAGTGGTAGCGGCTGACGGTGGCGTCGACAACGACGACATCGTTGTCATCCATGGCCCCGATGGTCACGGTGGCCTGGTCGAAGGTGCGCTCAAGGCGCTGGTGACGGCCCTCGGCGGGGTCGGGCTCGACGGCCAGATGGCAGCGCCGCAGGTGCAGCGTGCGAGGTCGGCCGTTGACATAGGCGATCTTGGTGGCGGGGACGAAGTCTGCGAACTTGCGGTGGGAGGTCATCGGTCGGTTGGCCCCCTTGGACCGGTTGACACAGCGCCGAGGCGGTTTCTATACTCAACTGGACGTGTGCACCCCGGCGAGGCTCGATGACGAGGGCGTGGGCTGGCCCTGGGCGCGCAAGGGCGTCCCGGTTTTAGACAGTCCCTCCTGCACGTTAAGATGGCGTTGATGATAGACCTCCCCCAGCAATTTGGCAAGTACGTGCTGGTCGAGCGCATCGCCATCGGCGGCATGGCCGAGATCTTCAAGACCCAGGCTCGCGGGCTGGGCGGCTTCGAGAAGCTGCTGGCCGTCAAGCGCCTGCACCCGCGCTACTCCGAGGACCAGGACTTCATCCGGATGCTGGTCGACGAGGCCAAGATCGCCGTCCAGCTCTCGCACTCCAACATCGGCCAGATCTTCGACCTCGGTCGAGAGAACGACCTGGTCTACATCGCCATGGAGTACATCGACGGCCGCGACCTCTATCGGGTCCTGCGCCGCCTGAACGAGCTCGGCTGGAAGATGCCCATCGAGGCGGCCGTCTACATCATCATGGAGGTCTGCGCCGGCCTCGACTACGCCCACCGCAAGTGCGCCCCCAACGGCACCCCGCTGAGCATCATCCACCGCGACATCTCGCCCCAGAACGTCATCGTCTCCTGGGAGGGTGAGGTCAAGCTCATCGACTTCGGCATCGCCAAGGCCGCCATGCGCGCCTTCGAGACCGAGTCCGGCGTGATCAAGGGCAAGTTCTACTACATGTCCCCAGAGCAGGCCCGCGGCGACACCCTCGATCACCGCAGCGACATCTTCTCGCTGGGCATCTGCCTCTACGAGCTGCTGACCGGACACACCGTCTACCGCGAGGAGGACGACGTCACCCTGCTCTCAAGGGTGCGCCGCGCCGAGATCTCTCCCCCCACCACGATGCGCCCCGAGATCCCCCACGATCTGGAGCGCATCGTCATGAAGGCCCTGTCCCGCAACCCCCGGCGCCGCTACCAGACCGCCCACCAGCTCCAGATGGCGCTGTCGAGCTTCCTGTACTCCATCGGCCGGCCCTTCAACAAGGTCCAGCTCGGCGCCTGGATCCGCGAGAGCTTCGACCGCGGGCCCGCTCGCTCCGAGGACGAGGCCTCCGTCTCCTACCACGACCGCTTCATGAGCCGGGTCGATTACACCGCCGACGGCTCCTTCCTCTCCAGCCACCTCATCGACGAGGACGGCATCACCGCCATCGTCGGCGCCGATCGCGACACCGTCGACGCCGCCCCGCCCATCTCCCGCGCGCTCGTCGGCGAGGCCTTCATCAGCCACGACCCCTACGCCGAGGGCGTCCTGAGCGAAGACGGCGAGTTGGAGGCCGCCCCGACCCGCGCCGGCACCATGATGGACGACTTCGGCGAGGACGAGGTCACCTGGCTCTACCCCCCCGCGCTGGAGCAAGCGCCCCCCTCGATCGATCAGGCGCCCGTCATGCCGCCGCCCGTGCCCGTCGTGGTGCAGCCCCAGCGCCCGAGCGCCCCCCCGAAGCGCCCTGCTCCCGTCGAGGCCGCCCCGCCCCCGCGCCCCCCCGCGCCGGCCCCACCGCTTGACCCGCGCCCGCGCAGCACGGCCCCCAAGCCCAAGCCCAAGCCGCCCATGTCGGCCGACTTCGACCACGGCATCCACACGGGCATGGTTACGGGCGTCTACAACGAGCCGACTCGGATCACCGGCCTGGTGGCGATGCCCGAGTCGTCGCTGGACAAGCCCAAGGTCACCACGCGGCTGACCGAAGGCCGCGATCTCTATGAGGTCCCGCTGGCCCTCAAGCTCCTCTTCGCCATCGGCCTGGCCGTCATCCTGCTCGCAGGCGGCACCATCAGCGCCCTGGCGGCGGTCCTGATCAACAAGGCCACCGCCGACCTCGCCGATGGCACCTCGCCTGACGCGCCCGTCGCGGCCAGCGCCCAGAGCCCCGGCGACGCCCCCGACACGCGCGGCCTCGTCATCGACGTCAACGGCACCGACGTCGCCTCCGTCGCGCTCGGCGAGGTCGTCATCGACAAGGCCCCCTACGTCTTCGAATCCCTGATCATCGGCAGGAGCTACGATCTCAAGGTCACCGCCCCCAACTACCGCACCTACGCCGAGGTCATCACCCTCGACGAGTCCATGCCCTCCGGCTATCAGGTCAAGATGACCCCAAGGCTCGGGACGCTCATCATCAACACCGTCCCCGCTGGCGCATCGATCCAGCTCGACACCCGCAAGCTCGACAAGACCTCGCCCCTGAACCTCGGTCAGATCGACAGGACCTCGCCCCACGCCCTGATCCTCTCCCTCGAAGGGCACGAACCCCACGCCGTCGACATCTCGTGGGAGGACGCCGAGAGCGACGTCAAGACCATCGACGTCTCCCTCAAGCCGCTCATCGCGGCAGGACCCGACGCCGGCGTGGTCGATGGAGGCGACCCGGGCGATTCAGACGCTTCCAGCGACGCCGTCGGTGAAGTCGCCGGTGACCCTGTCGGTGACGCCGTCGGCGACAATAAGGGCGACAATAAAGGCGACACCGTCGTCGCCGAGGCCATCGCCACGCAGATCGACAAGGCCGCCGCGTCGGAGGCCGCCCGGGAGCGCCGAGAGCGCCGCGAGCGCCTGGACAAGGAGCGCAGTGAGCGCAACGAGCGCGACCGCGCCGAGCGCGACCGCGCCGAGCGCGACCGCCGCGAACGGGAGCGGCTCGCCAGAGAGCGTGATCGCGACAACGGGGGCGGAGGCGGGGGAGGGGCCTCGGCCTCCACCGAGTTCGGCACGCTGGCCGTCAACGCTCGCCCCTGGGGTCAGGTCTATGTCGACGGGGCCAGGGTCGCCAACGAGACCCCCGTGCGCGGCCTTCGCGTCAAGACAGGCTACCACACGGTCAAGGTCGTCTTCCCGACGCTCAACAACAAGGCGCGCTCCAAGCAGGTCCTCATCCGCAAGGGCGAGCTCTCCCGCGTCTCCTTCGTCCCCTGAGGCGAGGTCTGACCTTCGATCCGTCGCCTTGGTCGCAGCTCAGCGCGCGGCCTGACCGCGCCATCCGAAGCTCACGCGCAAACATCTGTATTTACTTGTCTTTGTGTGTCTGGCCGAGGTGGCGAGCGGGGCTTCAGCGCCACTGGACGACGAAGGGCATCAGGGCAAGCGCCTCGCCGTCGGCGTAGAGGACGCCGAGATCGAGGGCGGGGCGGAGGGGCTGGGCGAGCTGTCGCAGGGGGGCGTAGGCGTCCCAGATCTGGGCCTCGGTGGCCTCGGGCAGGAGGGTGGGCAGGCCAGGCGCGCGCAGCGTCGCCAGATGGCCAAGGTCCAGGCCGATGTCGGGGATGAGCGGCGCGAGGATGTCGCCCTCCGGCACCGAGACGATCTGGAAGTCGTCGGCGTCGAGGCCGGCTTTTTCGCGGGCGCGCTCGATGGCGTCCAGGAGCCCGCCCTGGGTGTCGCACAGGCCGACGCGCTGGGCGTCGGCCCCCGACCAGATCCGCCCACGCCCGACGGCGTGGACGGCGTCGCGCTCCATGTCGCGGCCCGCGGAGACCTGGCTCAGGAAGAGCTCGTAGAGGTAGGTGATCTGCTCGGTGATCACGGCCCTCTCGGCGTCGTCCCAGGGGCGATCCATGGCGTAGAGGTCGGCTCTGTCGCCGCGCTCCACGGTGACGGTGTTGAGGCCGATCTTCGCGAAGAGCCCGTCGAGGGCGAACTTGCCGCTGTAGATGCCGATCGAGCCGGTCAGCGTGGTCGGGTTGCAGAAGATCTCCTGGCCGGTGGCCGCGACGTAGTAGCCGCCGCTGGCGGCGATGTCGCCCATCGAGACGATGACGGGCTTCTTCTCGCCGAGCTTGACCAGCGCCCTGTACATCAGATCCGAGGCCGTGGCCGAGCCGCCGGGGGAGTCGATGCGGACGACCAAGGCCTTGACGTTGGGCTCTCGCGCGGCCCACTCGGCGACCTTCTCGACCGTCCGCGAGCCCGTGAGGCTGCCGCCGAGCAGCGGGTTGGTGCCACCCGAGCCGGTCACGATGTTGCCGTCGATGTGAAGCACGGCGACGATCGGCTTCTGTCCCCAGGTGTAGTCCTTCTCAAGCCTGTCGTAGGTGGCCGAGAGCTTCGTGGAGCGGCCGTAGAGCGCCTTGAGCGTGTCCTTGATCTCGTCGGGGTAGATGACCTTGTCGATCAGCCCGCTCTGGAGCGCCTGGCCGGGATCGTGGGGGGCGGTCTCGATGAGATCGGCCATGGCCTCGGTGCTCAGGCCGCGGCCGCCGGCCATGGCGTCGAGCTGGGTGGCCCAGATCGAGTCCAGGAAGGCCCCGAGGGCCTCCTCGGCCGGCTCGGAGGGAGACTCGCGGGTGAAGGACTCCGGGGCGCTCTTGTACTCGGCGATGCGGATGAAGTCGGGCTTGACGCCGATCTTGTCGAAGGCCCCCCGGTAGAAGGACTGGGAGATGGCCAGACCGCGCGCGCTGAAGGTCGTGCTCGGACCCATGAAGATGTGCTCGGCGGCCGTGGCGATGTAGAACTCGCGGTGCGAGGGGGTGTGCATGTAGACCACGACGGCCTTGCCGGCCTCCTTGAGCCTTACGAGCGCCTCGCGCAGCTCCCAGGCCTGGCCGTAGCCCATCGTCACGTTGTTGAGCTCAACGACGACTCCCTCGACGAGATCGTCCTGGCGCATCCCGTCGAGCGTCTGCATCGTGGACAGGAAGGAGGGGCCGGAGTCCAGGCCGAGCAGGTTGCGGGGGGAGCGCTCGGGCATGTCGCCGCCGATCTTGACGGTGTAGAAGCGCTTGCCGCCCTCGACGAAGGCCCGCCACGCCGCATTGCTGACCCTCATGCTCCCCGAGAAGCCACCGCGGCCCTGGCCCGAGGTGGCCGCGCCGCCGAAGCCCAGGTGGGCCGTGTCCACGGCCAGCCCCGCCGAGAACTCGGTCATTTCGAAGTCCTGGCCCTTCTCCCCGGTGTCGGTCAGGAGCTGGGCGAAGAGCCTGAGCCCTTCGAAGGGCTCGACGGAGGCCATGAAGCGCGGCTGAACCCTCGGGCTCCCGCTGACGGTGACGTCGGCCTCGAAGATGAGGCGCCCCTGGAGGGTGCGCGCGGCGCCGCCGAAGGCCAGCTGGGGCTTGATCGCCGAGCCGCCGAAGAAGGGGGCGTTGGCGTCGCGGACCATGAAGCCGGCCCCCAGCCAGCGCAGCAGGCGGTATTGGAGGCCCAGATCCCAGGTGACCAGGTCGTCGATGCGCTGGTCGTCGCTGCTGCCAAAGAGGTTGAGCGTCAGCCCCAGCGACAGGTCGCCGCCCAGGCCCAGCCCCAAGGAGTACTTCCGGTAGCCTTCCTCGGCGACGCCGGGCTCGATGAACTGGACCCCGAGGCCCATCCCGAGGCCGCTCAAGAGCTCGACGGCGGTCAAGACCCCGATGCCGCCGTTGAGGTCGTCGGCGAAGGTGCCATAGAGGAGGAACATCTCCGCCCCCGAGATCCGCGCCAGCCCCGCCGGGTTGAGCTCAAGGCTCAGCGCGTCGTCGCGCTCGACCAGCGTCGGCAGCGGCGCGCTGACCCCCTCGGAGAGGCTCACCCGCTGCGCCTGGGCCGGGGCCGCGCCGAGCGTGAGGGCGGCGATCGCGGCCGCGACGATCGCGGCCAGGGGCGCGCTGGCGGCGATCACGGCGGCGATCGCC
>SYOX01000267.1 GCA_005804885.1 Pseudomonadota bacterium | reverse complement strand
GGTCTGTCCGCTCGGCTTCGACGATTGCGACGACGAGGACGCCGACATCCGACCCGTCGCCATCGAGATCTGCGACGACATCGACAACAACTGTGCCGACGGCCTCGATGAAGGCTGTGACGACGACGACGATGGCTTCTGCGACGCCGCGCTGGGCAACAACGGGGTGCCGCCCCTGATCTGCCCCTTCGGCCTTGGCGACTGCGACGACGAGGATGCCGACATCCGACCCGACGCCATCGAGATCTGCGACGACATCGACAACAACTGCGCCGATGGCATCGACAACGGCTGCGACGACGACGACGACGGCTTCTGTGACATCGCGCTGGGCAACAACGGGGCGCCACCCCTGATCTGCCTCTTCGGCCTTGGCGACTGCGATGACGACAACGCCGACATCCGGCCCAATGCCCAGGAGATCTGCGACGACATCGACAACAACTGCGCCGACGGCCTCGACGAGGGCTGTGACGACGACAACGACGGCTTCTGCGACGCCGTCCTCCCCCACGCCGACGCCCTGCCCCAGATCTGCCCCCTCGGCTTTGACGACTGCGACGACGGCAACGCCGACATCCGGCCCAACGCCATCGAGATCTGCGACGACATCGACAACAACTGCACCGACGGCCCCGATGAAGGCTGCGACGACGACGGCGACGGCTTCTGTGACGTCGCGATACCCCACGCCGACACCCTCCTCCAGGCCTGTCCGCTCGGCTTCGACGATTGCGACGACGAGGACGCCGACATCCGACCTGACGCCATCGAGATCTGCGACGACATCGACAACAACTGCGCCGACGGCATCGACGACGGCTGCGACGACGACGACGACGGCTTCTGTGACATCGCGCTGGATAACAACGGGGTGCCGCCCCTGATCTGCCCCTTCGGCCTTGGCGACTGCGACGACGAGGACGCCGCCATCCGGCCCAATGCCCAGGAGATCTGCGACGACATCGACAACAACTGCGCCGCCGGCCTCGACGAGGGCTGTGACGACGACGACGACGGCTTCTGCGACGCCGCGATACCCCACGCCGACGCCTTCCCCCAGATCTGCCTGCTCGGCTTCAACGACTGCGACGACGAAGACGCCGCCATCCGGCCCAACGCCATCGAGATCTGCGACGACATCGACAACAACTGCGCCAACGGCCTCGACGAGGGCTGTGACGACGACGACGATGGCTTCTGTGACGTCGCGATACCCCACGCCGACGCCCTGCCCGAGATCTGCCCCCTCGGCTTCAACGACTGCGACGACGAGGAGCCTCAGGCCTTTCCAGGCAACACCGAGATCTGCGACGGGTTCGACAACGACTGCAACAACCGGATCGACGCGGCCGACAGCAACTACGCCGATCTATGCCCGCTCCAGGACGGCGTCTGCGCCGGGTCGCTGACGCCTTGTCAGGGCGGCAGGCCGCTGGAGTGCGACGAGGCCCTCTACCTCACCCACGATCCGGCCTTCCGCGACGACCTCGTCTTCGGGGAGGTCCTGTGCGACGGGCTGGACAACAACTGCGACGGCGCCGAGGACGAGGTCTGCGACATCTCCGACTGCGAAGGTCTAGGGATCGAGAGAGTCAGCGCCCCCGTCGACGTCATCCACCCGGCCATCGCCTCCAACGGAGAGGGGCTCTACGCCATCGCCTGGGTCGAGCGCATCTCTGCCAGCGAGGAGGGAGTCTTCCTCTCCCTCTTCAGTGTCCCTGAAAAGCGGCTCGTCCTGCCCCCTGTTCGACTCGCTGGCAGCAACGTCACCAAGGACCGCTGGCCCTCGCTGGTCTACGATGGGCGCCTGGACGCCTTTGTCATCTACCACGTCAGCGTCCCGACCACCGGTCGCGACACGATCTTCAGCCATCTGCTTGGCCTTGATGGGGCGCTCAGTGAAAAGGTGGCCGCGCGCGACCAGTCCGACAATCAGACGCGCTTCGGCCCCCTGGACGCCATCACCTTCGGCCAGGGCCACGGCCTGGGCACGGTCACCTTCAGCCTTGCCACGGGGCAGACCAAGGCCCAGTTCTTCTTCGGCCAGCCCCTGAACCTCAACAACAACAACCAGCTCCCGCACCCCGCCGGCGGCCTCGCCCCCTCGCTCGAAGATGGGCAGGCCAACGTCTCGGTCGCCCCCCACCCCACCCTGGGCAACCTGCTCTTCTACGCCGCCGAGGACCGCAGCGCCACCGAGCGCGCCGTCAACATCGCCCACGACGGCAACCCCGGCGCCCTCGACCGCCAGCCCACGCGCCTGCCCAACAACTCGCCGGGCGTCACATGGCCCCGGATCGACAAGCACGCCACCCCAGGCCGCACCTCGGCGGCCTTCTTTCGCTTCCTCCAGTCCCCGACTCAAAACCAGATCTTGCGCGTGCTCTACAACAACCCGCTCAACCTGATCCCCTCGGAGAGCGTCCTCGTCTCGCTCAACAGGGACGCCAGGCCCGATAACCTCCAATACCTCACCTCACCCGATAGCGAGCGATGGATGACGATCTGGCGCCAGGGCGGGCAGCTCAAGGTGCTCTCGACCCAGCGGACCTTTGGAGTGATCTTTGAGGAGGAAAACCGCACCATCGCCCCCCTCCTCGCCCCCGCCAACACCGCCGTCCTCGCCGTCGACAGCCGACTTCAGGCCGGCAACCTCGTCATCACGGGGCGCACGCAGCGCCGCCCCGGCGTGGACCTGTTCTTCATCAATGAGCGCGGCGATCGAATCTGCCCGCCCTCTGAGTGATTCTCAAAGGCTTGCCCTGAAGGACTTCGAGGGGGGGCAACTCCCCCTCCTGTCCTCCCCCGAGGTCTCAGTGACCCTCGGCACTGCCTGCGCTTCGCAAGGGGGAGGGACGCTCGCGGTTGGGGCAAGGGGGATCGGGGGGTCGACTTTGCGATTGCCCTGGCTTTGCTCAGGGGGTGACGCGGACGTCGTTGGCGAAGTAGATCTCTTCGAAGGTCCGGTTGAGGGTCTTGCTGTGGAAGTTGCTCATCAGCACTCCGCCCTTGACCATGACCTTGTCGCCGGCCTTGGCGTCGACCTTCGTGGCCGCCACCCAGGCCTCCTTGAAGCCCGTGTTGACCTTGAGGTAGCTGTACTCGTCGACCTGAAGGACCTCGATGACCTTGCCGGGCAGGCCCTCGGCCTCGGCCTTCTCCTCCAACGCCTTGACGTCGATCGGGGGCGCGGCGGGCGCCGAGGCGGCCTGCGAGGCGGGCGCGGAGGCCGGGGCCTCGGAGGGGACCGCGCGGGGATCGCCTGGGCGCATGATCTCGTTGACGAAGTAGATCTCTTCGAAGGTCCTGTTGAGGGTCTTGCTGGCGAAGTTCTTCATCAGGAGATCCTTGGAGGGATCAGGCAGATAGACCTTGTCGCCGATGGTGCCCCGGAAGCGCGCGGCGGCCAGCCAGACCTCCTTCTTGTCGGCGGTCTCCAGCCGCAGGAAGGTGTAGTCGGCCGTGTACTTCTGCTCGGCGACCGTCCCGACGGGGCGGTTGGGGTCTTCGGGGGCGGCCTCCTGGACGGCGGCGGGATCGGGGATCGCCTGAGCGCCGTCGGCGGTCGGGGCGGGGGCCTCGTTGACGGCCACTGAGGTCGCCGGGGGGTCGGCCTGGGGCACGGGCTGGGCCTGACGGGGCTCGTCGCAGGCGGCCTGGAGGGCGAGCAAGAAGAGGGCAGAAATCAAGACTTTGGACCGCATCGGGGGCCTCGCTTGGGTTGGCTGGGGCGGGTGGGCATTGGCCACCCTGGTCAGATCGGCGCACAGACTACCAGCCTGCGCGCCCGCTCGAAAGCCCCTGTCGTGTGGGAGCGGCGTCGGCGTGCCCTTCAAGGAGGGGATCTATGGGGAAGGTGGGGATCAAGGCGAGGGGGCCGGGGCGCGCTCAGGGCCTCGACCTCGGCGGCCAGCCTGCGCTCGGAGATGGGATCGCGGACGGCGATCATGGGGGGTTCGAAGGCGTTGACGAAGAAGGACCACGCGGCCGTCGGGGGCTCCGAGCGCAGGTTCCAGATCTGGATGTCCTGGCCCTCCTTGCGGTAATCGACCATGAAGTAGAGGCCGTACTGATAGTAGGGGTGGCGAGAGGCGGCGCGGACGATCTGATCGCGGGGGGTGCCCTTGACGGGCGCGATCAGGACCCACCCGGCTTTGGCCGGGACATGGCGAGGGGGGGTGAGGCGGTCGACGCGGTGGGCGGTGCCTCGGACGCGGTCGAGGGGGGCGAAGAACTCGACGCGGTGCTTGAGGTCGCGGTGGACCATGACGCCGGTGTCGAAGGTCGTCCAGGCGTTGACCTTGTGGGCGAAGAGGACCTTGAGGTAGCCGGAGTCGTACTTGGGGAAGTTGTAGGTGCCCGCCAGGCGTCTGGCCTCGGGGATCAGGGGCAGCGCGTGGGTCAGGTAGGCGGCGCCGAAGGGGGCGAGGATCGCCGCGGCGCACAGGGCGGTCAGGGCGGCGCGTCGGGGGGCGGTCGGCGCCAGGAGCGGGGCCAGGAGGTCGGTCGGCGCGCGGACCAGCCACAGGAGGGTGGCGGCGCCGGCCAGCGCGACGAAGGGGTTGTACTGCCAGACCCAGTAGATGTGGATGAGCGCGGTGCTCTTGAAGAGGAGCAGGTGGAGGGTGCCGGCGAAGAAGAAGGCCAGGATGATCAGGTCAGCGGGGCGGTGTCGGCGCTGGGCGTGCCGGACGATGAAGCCGAAGACCCAGGCCACGGACGCCAGCGCGAGGCCGGTGGAGAACATGGGCTCGAGGGTCTGGGTCCAGAGGCGCTTGTAGGCGTCGGGCGGGGTGGCGTGGCGGGCGGTGAAGCTGCGGCCGATCTCGTCGAAGCTGCCGACGAGGGTGGAGACGAGCCAGAAGAAGCCGAAGAAGTTGGCCAGCACCCACAGGCAGAAGATCCCCAGCAGGAGGAGATCGCGGCGCTGTCGCCTGGGATCGGCGTCAGCGCGCAGGGGATCGAGGGCGTGGTAGAAGCCGTGGACGGCCACGGCGAAGGCGATGTAGTAGGCGGGCCAGTCCCAGTTCATGGCCATGAAGGAGGCGGCGAAGAGGCCGGCCATGGCCCAGGGGTCGCGGCGCTCGACCCAGCGCAGCCACGCGGCCAGCATCAGGAGGCTCCAGAAGATGCAGCCGGTCGAGTGGTTGGTCATGTTGGCGAAGCCCTGGTTGATGGGCAGCAGGACGTAGATCCCGAGGGCCAGCAGGGCGTGGCTGTCGCTCCAGTGTCGGCGCGCGACGGCGAAGAGGGCGGCGGCGGCCAGGATCCCGAAGAGGGCCGGGACGAGGCGCACGGACAGCTCGCTGTCGCCGAAGAGCCAGACGCTGGCGGTGGTGTGGAGGTGGAGGGCCAGGGGCGCGTGGGTGTAGAGCTCGTGGGGGTCGGGGAGGCGATCGCCGGCGGCGTACTGGGCCGGCAGCAGCAGGCCCCAGCGCAGGGTGTTTCGGGCGGCCAGCTGGTAGGCGGCGCCGTTGTAGCCGTTGTGGCCCCATTGCCAGTAGTTGGCGATGCCCTGGAAGGCGAAGCCGATCTGGACACAGATCAGGGCGGCGAAGAGGGCGCGGGTCGCCCAGGCGGGCAGATCCCCCCATCGCCGCTCTGGGGCGCTGCGCTGGGCTGTGGCGTCGTGCAAGGGTGCCCTACTCCTCGAACTGCCCGCGCTCCTTGAGGCGGCTGACGAAGGTGGTCCGCTTGACGCCGACGAGGCGGGCGGCGGCGCTCTTGTTGCCCTCTTCGCGCTCAAGGGCTTCGAGGTAGACCAGCTCCTGGAGTTGCCAGAGGGCCTCGCGCAGGTCGGGGGCCGTCTTGATCCACAGCTGCATGGCGTCGCCGCTGACGGGCGCCTTGTCGATGGCGCTGGAGGTGGTCAGGGCGAGGTGTCGGGCTTCGAGGGTGTCGCCGTCGCAGCGCAGGACGGCGGCCTCCAGACAGGCGCGCAGCTCGGCCACGCCGCCGGGCCAGCGGCGCTTCATCAGGATCTCGATGGCGTCGACGGACACGTCCGTGATCACCTTGTTGTGCTTCATGGCCCAGCCGTGAAGGTAGTGATCGACGATGGACCGGACGATCTGGGGTCGCTCGTGCAGGGCGTTGAGCGCGATGACCCGTTGGCTGAAGACCCCGCGGGCGAGCTGGCCGAGGGAGCCGCCGAGGCTCTTGATGGCCTGCTCGGCGGACTGGTTCGGGTGGGTGCGGATCGACAGCACGAGGCGCGCCGAGGCGCTCTCGCCGCCGGCCTCGGCCAGCAGCCGCGTCAGCGGGGCCTCGTCGAGCTCGGCGGCGTCCTCGACGAAGAGGACGCCTCCTCGGGCCGCGCCCAGGTGCCCCTCTCCAGGCCCCTCGCCCAGGAGCTCCAGCGCCCGCAGCGAGGGGGGGCAGGTCGAGACGTTGAACTTGATGAAGGGGCCGGAGGACTCCCGGCTGATCGCGTGGATGCGCCGCGCCACGAACTCCTTGCCGATCCCTGTCGGGCCGATGACGATCACGGGCGCGTCGCCGTCGGCCAGCCCGTCGATCTGCCGCTCCAGCATCAGCTCCATCAGCCCCGGCTCCTCGACCGGGTGGCGCTCGGCCAGATCCCGGCGCAGGTAGGGCAGCTCCGGCGACGAGACCACAACCTCGCGCACCACCTCGCGAATCTCGACCTTGACGGGCTGCGCGACCGCCGCGTCGAGCGCCGGATAGGCGCCGTTGTCGAGATCGTCCGTCGCCGCGTCGCCCTCGCCCTGCGCGCGCGTCGAGGTCTGCGGCGGCGCGTCCTCGGGGTCCTCGAAGAGCTCCAGCGCGGCTCGGGGCGCGGGCGGCTGCGCGGGGGGGACCGGGGCCGCAGCGGGGATCGCGGCGGCGCTGCTCGGGAGCGGGGGGGAGGCCGAGGCCTCTTCGAGGAGGGCGTTGATGACCAGTTGGCGCACGTTGGGCCAGGTCCCCTCGAAGCGCTCCCTGATCGCGGCCATCTCGTGGGCCTGGATGAGGGTGGAGCCCCGCTCGACGATGAAGAAGGCGAAGAAGACGCGCTCGCGGCCCTGGTGATCGAGCCCCTCGATCTGATTGGCCTCGTCGTAGAGCGAGAAGGCCGCCGTGATCCCCAGCGAGCTGGCGACCCCCTGGACGACCTCCTCGCCGCCGGTCGGCTCGTCTTCATGGGCGGGGTGGTGGATGGGAAGCGGGACGCCCTCGTCCCGAAAGAGCCCCACCCCGGAGCGGAGCGTCTCGTCGCCCCGGCGGATCAGGAGCGCGGGCTCCTCGCCGAGCGCGTCGATCTCGATCTTCCAGACCGCCTTGTCGCGGGCCACGACGACCACCGGGTCGTCCGGGTGGATGACCATCGTGACGTCTCTGAAGAAGGCCAGCAGATCGTCGCGGGCCGCCTCCGGGAAGATGACGCCCGGGCTGTCCACCGGCCGATCCTCCGGCGGGGTGGCCATCAGCGCCAGATCCCCGAGCCAGAGCACCAGGACGAGCCCCGCCGCGTGGAGGACGAACGCGCCGACGACGAAGGCCTGGGCGTCGTAGCCCAGGTGCAGGAGCGAGGTCACCAGCGCCAGAGACGCGATCAGCAGGCCGAGCTGCGGCCAGCGGGCGTAGGTCATCTCGGCCTTGTCGGGCCGACGCCGGAACCAGAGCACGAGGTCGAGCAGGTGATAGACCGCCATCATCCCGACCGAGACCTGGATGATGCCCGCGATCTGATACTCCTTCTCCCCCGAGACGGGCCCTCCCCACACCGAGGGCAGCACCGACAACACCAGGAAGAGCCCCAGGAAGGCCACCACGAGCGCAGGCAGGAAGATCAGCCCCGCGGTCGTCACGCTCTGCGCGCCGCCGCGCAGCCGACGGTGGGTCTCCAGCACCAGCGGCCTGAAGAAGGCCAGCGCCGTCAGGCCCAGGAAGAGCAGGAGCGGGTCGCGCAGCGTCAAGACCGGATCGCCCAGCAGCATCAAGGCCCAGGGCACCGTCAGCGAGGCCAGCGCCAGCGGCAGCCAGATCCCCCGGCCGGGCTCGCCCACCGGCTCCCCGCGCGCCCTCCAGCCCAGCACGATCACCACCGCCAGCGCCACCGCGAAGAGCACGCAGGGCCACAGCCGCAGCGGCGGCTCGGTCAGCGGCAGGCTGACGTGGTACTTGTGCACCGGCCGCTCGAACATGAAGGTGATCGACTCGGTCGGCCGACGCGCCAGCTCCTCCGACACGAAGGTCAGATCCACGCCCCCGCTGACCTCGCGGCCGTCCAGGCCCACCACCCTGTCGCCCTCGTCGATCGTGCTCGGGAAGCCGCGGTCGGCGACCATCTGGCTGTTGAGGACCTCCACGAAGCGGTAATCGTAGCGCTCCAGGATCACCACCACCGAGGGAGGCACCATGCGCGCCGCGCCCTCGGCGCCCAGCGCCAGAGAGAGCCCCACGCTGTCCGCCTCGCCTTCGACCGGCGGGGCGCCCTGATCGCCCGCCTCGCCCTCGACCGGCGGGGCGCCCTGGTCGCCCTCCTCGGCCTCGGCCTCGCCCTGCTCGCCCGAGGGGGCGTTGAAGGGGTCGGGCTCGGGCTCGACGATGGCCTCGGGCACCAGCGCCGGGTCCAGCGAGCGCAGCACCGCGCCGATCTCCGCCACCGAGTTGACCGGCCTGCCCGCAATGGAGATGACCCGATCCTTGCGATCATTGAACTCGATCACCTCGCGCTGGCTGCCCTGGGCCGAGATGTCCGCGTTGACCCCCTCGACGTAGCCGCCCGGCCCGAAATCGATCCCGAGCGTCGCCCCGCAGCCCCCGCGCCCAAGAAAAAGCACCATGCCGGCCAACACCGCCAACGCAATCAAGTTGAAGGCGTCCAACCCCTTGAGGGGCTCCAGCCAGTCCGAGATCTTTGACATGGGCAGGGCTGAGGGTCGGTTGATGGTCCAGGGAAATCAAAAAAACAAGACCGCGCCGAGGGTTGCGAGGCCCGTCGAGGTCTGAAAAGACCCCTCCGTGACCCGAGAGACCCCGCGCGAGGGCGGACCAACATACGCCGTGCCGCCAGACCACACAAGATCGCGCCGCCTCGAAGCCACGGCCATCGCAAGTTGGCGTCGAGGCGGACAAGACCTGGTGATTGCCCTGACCTCGAAGCGCCCTGCCCCTGATCGGGATTCACTCGGAGGAGTTGTCCTCGGGCTGGATATCTCGGGCGAGCAAGGCCGCGCGCAAGGCCGCCAGCTCGGCCTCCAGCGCAGCAGCGCGTCGCTCGGCGGCCTCGGCGCGCTGCTGCTCGGCTTCGGCGCGCTGGTGCTCGGCTTCGGCGCGCTGGTGCTGGGCCTCGGCGCGTTGGTGCTCGGCTTCCTTGAGCCGCTTTTCGCGCTCAGCGCGTTGATCGGCGGCCTCCTCGACGGTGGGGACGAGATCGAGGCTCGCGCGATCGAAGGCCAGACGCGGACGGGGGCCCTGTTCGTTGTCCACGATGACCAGATGAACCTCCAGGACCGACGACCAGCAGGCCCCATCGCCTGCGTGGGTTCTGACCCACGCGCCCTCCTCGTCGCGAGCGAAGCGCTGGATGGCGTATCGCCGCGCCCCTCGCGGGGGCTTGATCCCCGGCAGGGAGGCCCGCCGGGCACCCTCGGGATCGTAGATCAGAAGCTCCTGGACATCGAGCTGCTCGTACTTCGGCGGCAGCTGCTCGTAATCCTTGCGCCAGTCCTCCGACACGAGCTCGATCGCCACGCTCGGGGGGTTGTGACCCGGCCTCCAGGTCTGGATGGACGCTGGTCGAGGCTGACCCTCGGGCCAGGGCATCAAGAAGACATCGGGCGAGATCCGCACCTGGGCCTCCGTCTCGAGCCACGCGAAGAAGATGTCCGTGCCCGCCACCGAGTCGCGCCACTGCCGCCGCTCGACCAGATGTTCGAGGCTGCTCAAGAGCAAGCCAATGCAGTCCATTTGCTCGAAGCTCTGTCCCATGTCGTCCTCGTCCGTGAGGTACCACGACGACCAGTCCCCAGGAACAGGCGGTTGGGGCTGGCTTCGGCGCCGCGAGCGGTGCTGGGGGGGAATGTTGACCAGGGAAGGTGTGGGCGTGTTCGTCATGCGCGTCGTGCTCCGATCCGACGTCCGATCTTCAAAGTAGCAATGCGTCCTTCACTGGTCAACCTTTCAGCACACCGGACCACGGGAAGGGCGCCCGCCGCCCGCCCCGATCCGCCATCCCACCCTCCGCGCCCTCGCCCTCGCCTCCGTCTCCACCCCTCACGATCCCTTCGTTGGGGGGAGCGGTGGCAGGGTCGATCGGGAGATCGGGTGGCCGCCAGCCCAGCACCCCGTCGGCCTCGATCATCTGCGCGCGGATCGGGATCTGATACGCGCAGGCGCTCTCGCACGGCGCCGAGCACCCCACGCAGGCCTGCGCCGGGTTGCCCATCGACGCGTAGAGCTCCATCCCTCGCCGCTCCTCGCCGTAGCGCCCGTAATACATCGCCGCCCGGTCCACGTCCCACACCTTGACCTCGCTCGGGCAGGCCGGCCCGCAGTCGCCGCACCAGCGACACTGGACCTTGTCGTTCAAGGCCGCGTACTGCTCCAGCATCTCCACGTCCCGCGCCGCCAGCTCCTGACCGGCGATCTTGGAGAAGAGGTCCGCGTCGTCGAAGGTCTTCATCGTCAAGACGGCGCTGGCCACGCGCGGGTGCGTCGAGGCCCACCGCAGCGTCGCGCCGACGAAGCCGTCGCCCCGCTGGAACTTCTCCAGGTCGACGTGGCGGGCGCCGTCGCGCGTCTTCATCGCGGTGACGCCGATCCCCTTCTCGTGCATCTTGTCCAGCAAGGGCGCCAGCCTCGGGTAGTCCATGAAGGAGAACTTGATCAGCACCAGCTCGTAGCGCCCGAGCGCGATCCCCCGCTCCAGCACCTCCTGGAGCTTCGGGCCGTGACCCGAAAAACCCAGGTGCGACACCTTGCCGGCCTTCCTGGCCGCCTCGAAGACCTCGAAGACCTCCGCGTTGTCGATCCGGTCAACCTCCTCCACCGCGTGCACCAGGACGCAGTCGACGTGATCGCACTGGAGCCGGGTCAGCGACTCGTCCAGGCTCCGCGTCAGCTCGGCCTTCGTGCGCGCCCTCGGGGAGAACTTCGTCGTCAGCACCACCTCCTTGCGCCGCGCCTTCATGACCTTGCCGACGGCCTTCTCGGACTCGCCGTTGCCGTACATGTGCGCCGTATCGACGTAATTCATCCCCAGATCGATGGCCCGATCGAGCACTGCGGGGCTCGTCGTCGAGGCCGTCCCGATGCCCACCTTGGAGATCTTCAGGCCCGTCTTGCCCAGCGTCTTGTACTTCGACAGCGCCGCCTTGCGGATCGCCTCCGGCGACAGCGCCTCCTGCGCCTCGGCGCCCGTCCCGGCGCCGAGACGATCGCCGATCAACCAGGCCCCCGCCGCAGCCGCCACGCCGCCGGCCCCGATCAAGAACGACCGACGACCCTTTCCTTGCTGCTCAGACATCGCGATCCCCCTGCAAAAATGGCCCAGCCGCCATTATCGCGGACGAAGGGCCTGAATTCCAGCCCTGCCCCGCCGAAAGGAATGGACTTGCACTCCAGAGGACAACACGCGACCATGAGGGTTGGCAGGTCAGAAAGACGCACAACCCGTCGACAGGGCAGACACCCCATGGAAAGCCTCTCCCTCAAAACCAGCAGGAGGCGCGGGCGCGCTGCAAACGCCCTCGGCCTCCTGGCGCTCCTCGTCGCCGTGGCCGCCCTCGGCTGCAGCGATCCGGAATCGGCCCCCCCCGCGCCGGACGACGACGACAGCCTGGTTGACGTCGGAGGCCAGGATCCCGAGGCCGACCCCGAGGCCAACAACGATCCGGGCGACGCCGGCCAGGGCGACGCCGACGACCCCGGCGAGCCAGACGGCGGCCTGCTGGCGGGCTTCGGGCAGGCCTGCCGCTCCAACACGGACTGCGAGAGCGGCTTCTGCATCACCTCCCCGCGGGGCTTCGTCTGCACCCAGAGCTGCCGAGACGACGAGGGCTGCGTCGACATCGACGGCATCCCGACCTCCTGCCGCCTGACCGAGAACTTCGGCCCGGACGGCATCAGGATCTGCACCCCGACGACCTCCTCGCTCTGCCAGCCCTGCTTCCAGGACGCCCACTGCTTCGGCGGCGCCTGCATCACCATCGGCGACGGCGCCGGCGACATCTGCGGCCTGAACTGCCGCAACGGCGGCGACTGCCCCACCGGGACCACCTGCCAGCCCTTCTCCCCCACCGGAGAGGTCCTTGAGCCTGCGCAGTGCCTCCCCGACAACCTCGCCTGCGACTGCAACGCCGAGACGGCCGGCACGACGCGGCCCTGCGTGCGCGCCGAGGAGGGCATCGGGCGCTGCTTCGGCGTCGAGACCTGCGACCCGGCCCTGGGCTGGTTCGGCTGCGACGCGCCCTTCCCCACCCAGGAGCTCTGCGACGGGGAGGACAACGACTGCAACGGCGCCGTCGACGACGGCCTGCCCAGCACCCAGGCCTGCCAGAGCGAGAACGAGGCCGGCGTCTGCAACGGCCTGGCGCTGTGTCAGGGCGAGGCCGGCTGGGTGTGCCTGGCGCAAGAGCCGGCGCTGGAGTCCTGCGATCTCTTCGACAACAACTGCAACGGCAGGATCGACGAGGACTTCCGCGACGACGAAGGCGCCTACTCCACGATCGAGCACTGCGGGGTGTGCAACAACAACTGCAACGGCCGCTTTGATCTGGCCGAGGAGACCGACTGCCAGGTCATCGACGGGGTCGCCCAGTGCGTGATCACGCGATGCCGCCGAGGCTTCGTGCTGGTGGGGCAGACGACCTGCCTGCCGCTGGCCTCGTCGCTGTGCTCTCCTTGCGAGGGCGACGCGCAGTGCAACCGCGACGTCGGCGACGTCTGCCTGGACTACGGCGACGGCCAGCGCTTCTGCGGCCGCGACTGCTCGAACCTGTCGCCCTTCGGCGTCGAGTGCCCCCAGGGCTACGCGTGCGACGACCAGACCCTCCAATGTCGCCTGAGCACCGGCAACTGCCTGTGCGGCCCCAACGACAGCTTCATCCGCCCCTGCTCGATCCCCGACCCCAACGACCCCGACAACAACTGCGTCGGCCAGACGATCTGCGATCAGGGCGAGCTGTCGGCCTGCGTCCCCCCCGAGGACGCCTGCAACGGCCTGGACGACGACTGCGACGGCACCATCGACAACGGCCTGCTCGACGCCGACACCGGCGCCTACTTCACCGACGCCCACTGCGGCCGCTGCTTCAACAACTGCCCGCTGCTCTTTGACAACCCCGCCTTCCACGCCACGGGCGTCTGCAACGGCCTCAACGCCATCCAGCGCGGCGAGCGGGCCCAGTGCGTGCTCAGCTGCGACGTCGGCTTCCGCGACGTCAACAGCCTGACCGTCGACGGCTGCGAGTGCCAGATCCTCACCCCCCAGCAGGACGATCCCGACCCCCAGGGCATCGACTCCGACTGTGACGGCATCGACGGGCAGATCGTCCGCGGGCTCTTCGTCTCCCGGACCGGCGCCGACAGCAACCCCGGGACGATCGATCTGCCGCTTCGCAACATCCAGACCGCGATCAACCGCGGCGGCAGCGGCCGGGATCACGTCTACGTCTCGGCGGGCGTCTACGAGGAGTCCATCGCGCTGCGGCCCGGCATCTCGATCTTCGGCGGCTACAGCTCGAACTTCCGCCAGCGCGACCTGGCCGGCAACGAGACGGCCATCTTCGGGCGAGCGCCCCAGCCTGGGCGCCTGGGCACCGTCAACGGGCTGAACATCAACGCCAGCACCGTCGTGGCCGGCTTCACCGTCGTCGGCTTTGACAACAACACCCCCGGCGGCAGCAGCTACGCCTTCCACCTCGTCGGCTGCGACGGCCGCCTCTCGGTGCGCAACAACGTCGTCCGCGCCGGCAGGGGCGGCAACGGCCTGCCCGGCGCCTCGGGCTCCGCCGGGATCGCGGCGCCCGACAACGCCACCCAGGGCCAGCCTCAGCGGGAGGCCTCGGCCATCCTCTGCCCCAACAACCCCACCGACCGCAGCGAGGGCGGCGCCGGCGGCAGCCACACCTGCACCGATCAAAACAACAACACCATCAACACCAGCGGCGGCGCCGGCGGCAGGGCCGACTGCCCCGTCTTCAACACCCCCGAGCAGACCGGCCGCGTCGGCCAGAGCGGCAACCGGGGCGGCCTCGGCGGCGCCGGCGGCTTCAACCAGCTCCTCGTCACCAACCAGTTCGGCCAGTGCGCCTTCTGCCTGATCCCCGACGTCCCCGGCAGCACCGAGGTCGGCGTCCCGGGCCTCGACGGCGGCAACGGGGCCGGCGGCACCCCCGGCCAGGGCTGCGCGCAGGGCGTCGGGCGCGTCAACAGCGAGTTCGAATGGCTCGCCGGGCCCAGGCGCAACGGCGGCCCTGAGCAGCCCAACAACGGCGCCGGCGGCGACGGCCTCAAGGGCCTGCCCGCGGGCGGCGGCGGCGGCGGCGGCGCAGGCTCCGGC
>SYOX01000266.1 GCA_005804885.1 Pseudomonadota bacterium | reverse complement strand
TAGGCCGGGACCGTGATGACCGCCTCGGTCACCTCGCCGCCGAGGTAGTTCTCCGCGGCCCGCTTGAGCTTCTGGAGCACCTTGGCGCTGATCTCGGGCGCCGAGTAGCTCTTCTTGTCGATGTCGAAGGAGGCGCCGCCGGCGCTGTTGCGGCTGATGTGGAAGGGCACGTGGGCGCTCTCGCGCTCGGCCTGCTCCCAGGTCGCGCCGATGAAGCGCTTGGCCGAGAAGATCGTCCGCTCCGGGTTGGTGACGGCCTGACGGCGAGCGACCTGGCCGACGAGGATGTCTCCGTCCTTCGTGTAGGCCACGACCGAGGGAGTGGTGCGGTGCCCCTCCTCGTTGGTGATCACCTTCGGCTCGTTGCCCTCCATGACCGCCACGACCGAGTTGGTGGTCCCGAGATCAATTCCAATGATCTTGCCCTTGCTCATCGCTCCTCTCCCTTCCCAAGAATCAATCGTGTCGAAGCCGCAGATCAAGTCGACGGCGTCGGGGTGTCGGAGTCAAAGACACCCGTTGAAAAATAGTATGTTGAAAGTGGCCGACCGCCCGCGCCTGCGACCTGAATGTTCAGCGACCACGGGCGACACGCCCTTGTTTTGGGCGAGCCGTCGACAGGCGGGAACCTACACACTGCCCCGAGGGGGTCAAGAGCTTTTGTTGCCGCTCAGGCAGGACCCTGGTCTGGCCTCAAGATCGCGTAGGGGTCGTCGCCCTTGAGCAAGTGAAGCTGGCCGACGCGGCCCTGCCCCCGCAGGGCCTCGATCAGGTCTGCGGCGAGGTTGAAGGTGCGGTTGGAGGCCACCGGGAAGGCGTCAAAGGCCACGGCCTGCTCCATGAGCTGGGTCAGCGCATCGTCGGCGCGCAGCGGCGACCATCGGGTCGCCGGGGACTGGCGCAGGAAGCTCAGGGAGGTCAGGGGGTAGGAGCGGCTGGTGTCGACCTCGGGGGAGAGCTGCCGGGGCCAGTTCCAGAAGGGGCAGGGCCACGCGCGCCACTGTCCGCCCTCCAGGGTCAGCAGGGAGAGCTCGTCCGAGAGCGCGCCGTCTCCGGGGGTCAAGGACGCCAGGGTCGACTTGCCCGTGCCGCCGTAGGCCGGAAAGCAGAAGGCGAGGCCGCCCTGGGTGGTGGTGGCCGCGTGGAGCAGCAGCCCGCTGCGGCCGGCGCCGGTCAGGAAGAGCCACATCAGGAAGCGGACGCACTCCTCGACGGCGGGCAGGTGCGGGGCGATCTCGCCCTCGGCCATGAGGATCGAGGGGGTCAAGGCCACGTCGACGTCGGCGCGGCTCAGGCGCCACTGGCCCTCGCGCTGGCGGGCCGTGAGGGTGTTGTCGGTGATGAGGCGCCCGGTTCGGGGCCAGGGGCCCTCGGTGGACACGAGGTCCACCGCGATGTCCTCGTCGACATCGTCTTCATCGGGGTCGCCGGGCAGGATGAAGGGGCCCCAGCGGCGCGCGAGGTCGTCTTCGTTGAGCAAGGGGCCGCTGGCGCCCCGCAGGCGCAGGCGCACGAGGGCGGGTCCAAGGCGGAGCCGCGTGTCGATCTGGATCGGCGCGAGGGGGTCGGACATCGGTCCTCAAGGAGAGGGGCCTGAGCGGACCCGCGCGTCAGTAGATGTCGCAGCCGGGGAAGCCGGGCTGGGGTGTGGACATCATGACCTTGTGGAAGATCTTTGACGACACGATCTGAGGCGGCTCGTAGGTGCGCAGGCCCTCGGCCTCGGTGGCGCGAGGGCGCGCGAGGGCGTCCTGGGGTTGCGACGAGGTGCTGGGCGTGGGCTCGACGCGCTGGGGATCCTTGGGCTTGCTCATCGAAGTGGTGCTCCTTGTGCGGCCTCGCGGTCGCGCTCTGATCTCGTCAGGCCCCTCGCTCTTCCCCACCTGAGGCGCCTGGGGCGCCACGGTGGAGAATATAGGTCATTCAGTAGAGGATCACAATGAAGCCCGTGCCGGCGTGCTGGCCGGCGACCAGATCGTCGAAGCCGTCGCCGTCAAAGTCTCCGGCCGTGACGTCGTTGGCCCAGTTCGTCGCGCGGTCCAGGCGCAGGTCCGGCGTGCCGCCGAAGGTCCCCTCGTCGCCGAAGTAGACGTCCAGGCGCCCATTGCCGCTCTGGGAGAAGCCGCCAGCGATGATGTCGAGCTGTCCGTCGCCGTTGACGTCGGCCAGCGCGAGCTGCTCGCCGTAGAAGAAGGAGGCCGTCGGGGTCGACCAGCTCTCCGAGGGCTCGGTCGGGATGCCCTGATCGAAGAGGAAGACGGCCACCGTGTCGTTGCCCGCGTAGGCGTCCACGACGAGGTCCAGCGTCCCGTCGCCGTCGAGATCCCCGGAGACCATCGCGGACCCGAAGAGGCCGCCGATGACGCCCGCGGGCGGCGCGATCTGTTGATCGTTGACGCCGAAGCGCAGGTTCTGCACCTCGGCCAGCGTGCCGCCGTTGAAGACGCTCACGACGCCGCTCTCGCCGTTGACCCGGCGCGCCGCCACGGCGATCTCGCTGAAGCCGTCGCCGTCGACGTCGGAGAGCCCAGCGACCGAGGCGCCGAACTCGCCGCCGGTCACCGTACCGGCCAGTCGGGCGATCCCGTTGGCCTGGTTCGTGGCCGCGTCGACCGTGACGCTCAAGGTCGCCGGCCACGTCTGCCGGCCCAGGATCGCGTAGGCCGCGCCGGCGCCCTCGCTGTTGGAGCCCACCAGCAGGTCCGGCAGGCCCTCGTCGGCCGCGTCCGCGAAGTTCTCGGCGACCCCCAGGGCGAAGCCGAAGTTGCCCCGCACGCCCACGAGGCCGTCGATCGTCACGTTGGGGGTGCCGTTGAGCTGGCCGCCGCCCTGAACGCCGAAGTAGACGTAGACCCGGCCCCGGAAGGTGTTGGCGAAGTAGGCGCTGATGGCGAAGTCGTTGGCGCCGTCGCCGTTGATGTCGCCCAGGGCGACGGCCCGGCCGCCGATGAAGCCGAAGCCGGTGTGGTTGCCCGTCAGGAGCTGCGTGGCGGGGGTCTGGCCGTCGAGCGCGGCCAGGTCGGCGCGCCCGTAGAGCAGGTGGGCCACGTCGCGGCCGGGGCCGAAGTCGAGCTGGGCCACGATCATGTCGTCGGCGCCGTCGCCGTTGACGTCGCCGACGCTGCCGAGCTGGAAGCCGAAGCCGGAGCCTGCGCCCTGAGCGCGGAAGCGCGACTCGTCGAGCCCCAGGCTCACGACGGCGTTCTGGCCCACCGTCGTCCGGTTGCCCAGGTCATCGAAGCCGACCACGGCGATGTGGTGGGTGACCGACGTGGTGTTGGCGGTCAAGGGCGGGTTCCAGGGCAGCGCGTCGACGGTGAAGGCCTCCTCCTGCTGGGGGGCGACCTGGGCGTCGTGGGTCGCGATCAGCGTCGCGGCGTCGAAGTTGGCGGCCGTGATCGGGGCGTCGGAGCGCCGGATCTCGTAGTGATCGACGAAGCCCGTCAGGTCGTCGTCGCCGGGCGCGACCCAGACCAGCTCGGTGGTGCCCAGGCGCCGGTTGGTCGTGGCGGAGGCGACCTCGAAGCTGGCCGGCGCGATCAGGTCCACGATCAGGGCGCGGGTGGCCGTCGCGGTGCTCCTGGCCCGATCCGTGACCGTGACGGTCAGGGTCTGATCGGCGGCCGGCAGCGTCAGGTTCGTCAGCGTCACGCTCTGCCCCGTGACGGGGGCGGCGCGGACGATGGGGTCGTCCTGGAGGCTGGAGCGCACCTCGATCGTCCCTTCGTTGGCGTTCAGGACGCTCAGGCCCAGGTTGATCTGCAAGCCCGCAGACGCGCTCAGGTCTCTGGCGCGGCCAAAGAGCGCGGGCGAGTCGGAGGGCGCCGTGATGGAGACTTGAGGCGCGATCAGGTTGACGTGGACCGTCAGCAGCGCCGTCGAGCTCACATTGCCCTGGCCGTCGTCGATCTGGGCGACGACCTGGTGGGAGGCGTCGTCCGAGAGCACGACGCCGTCGAAGGCGGCCACGCCGATCTCGAGGAGGTTGAGGCGGGCGACCTCCTGGCCGTCGACGAAGAGCACGACGGGCTGCCCGAGGCAGGTCTCGATGTCGGCCACGACGGTCGAGAAGCTCAGGTTGACGCCGTTGGCCGGGTCGCCGTCGTCGTCGTTGGCGACGAAGTGGGGGTTGGTGGCCGGGGCCGCGAAGGCGATCCCGCAGCCGGCGGGGTCGACGTCGATGGTCACGGGAGCGGAGGCCCCCTCGTTGTCCAGGCCGTCGGTGGCGCGGGCCTCGAAGGTGGTGAGCCCCGAGGTCAGGGTCACGACCAGCAGCGCCTGCCCCTGGGCGTCGAGGACGGCCGGGTCGCTGAGCTGGAGGCCCGTGTTGACGTCGTGGATGGCCACCGGGATCAGCGCGTCGTCGCTCTGGACCAGGACAGTGGCCTGAAAGCCGGGCCGCGTTTCGAAGCCTTCGGCCTCCGTCGTCAAGACCGCCGCGTCTCCCGGCGAGAGGATCGCGATGAAGGGCACCTCGACGTCCACCTCGACGTCGATCAGCGCGGCGGCGGCATTGCCGGCCTCGTCGGCGGTGCGCAGCGCCAGCCTGTGGGCGCCATCGGGCACGGTCACGAGCCCGAAGTCCACGTCGCCGCCGAAGACCTCGGCGCGGGCCAGCACGACGTCGTCGCCGTCGAGCGCGCCGAAGGCGTCCAGCGCCCCGACGACGCGGATCAGCGCGACCTCGGCCCCCTCGGCGTCGCTGGAGCCCACGAAGATCCGCTGGAGCCCCTCGGTGTCGGGATCGGCGTCGTCGGCCGCGTTGAAGCGCTGGCCGTCGACCGCGTCGGAGAAGGCCAGCGAGGGGGCCGTCAGGTCGACGTCGAAGGTCATCGAGGGCCTGTCCGCGACGCCGTTGCTGGCGCCGTCGATGAGGTCCACCTCGACGGTGTGGCGGCCCTCGTCGAAGGTGGCGCCTATCAAGGCGACGCCGTTGTCGTCGATCACGCCGCCGCTCAAGAGCACCCCGTCTTCGAAGAGGCGAGCCGGGCGGCCAGCGGCGGCGCCCTGGCCGTCGACCCTGAAGATGAGGCGCGCGCCGGGGGTGCCCGGGGCCTCATCCTCCAGGGCGTTGATCACGCCGACCGGCGGCAGCTCGTCCGACGCCAGCGTGAAGGCCGTGATCTCGGGTCGGACGCTGTCGACGGTCAGGATCAGCTCCTCGCTGACGACCAGCAGCGCCTCTTCGCCGACCTCGACCTCCGCGATGAGGATCTGGGAGCCCTCGGGCAGCGAGGCCGGCAGGGTGGCCGTGGCCAGCTCCGTGGCCAGCGTCCCCCGGTTGATCTCCCGGAAGCCGCTCGTGGCGCAGGCCGCCGCGCCCTGGGGCGCGCTGTCGCCGCACAGGCGGACGACGCTGCCGGTCATGCCGGGCACGCCGCCCATCGCGATCTCCACCTGGAGGCCCTCGGCCTGCGGGTCGGTGTCGTCCTCGGCGTTGAGCGTCGACGGGTTCTGGATGTTGAAGAAGGAGAGCGCGAACTCCGACGCGTCGACCAGCAGCGCGATGCTGGACTCGCCAGGGTTGCCGGCTCTGTCCGCCCCCGAGGCCGTGAGGATCAGCTCGCCGTCGGGCAGCGTCACCGGCCCGAAGACCACCAGGCTGTTGGGCTGGGTCACCTCGATCTCGGCGTTGATCGGGCCGCCGGACAGGCGCAGGCGGGTCCCGACCTCCATGCCCCGGTGGTTGACCCGGATCGTCTGCTGGACCCCGGGCGTGTCCAAGTCCGCATCATCATTGATGTTTACCACCTGGCCATCGCGAAGCCGCGCGAAGCCGATCGTCGGGGCGACCCGATCGACCTGAACCTGAACGCTGTCCTCGCCGGTGATCTGCGCCCGGTTGGTGACCGAGGCGGTCAACTGACAGGAGGCCTCGGCGGCCAGCGTCACGCGCGGGAAGGTGGCGGCCCCGGCCTCGATGGTGGCGGCCGCGATCTGGGCCGGGGCGCCGTCGCAGAGGGCCTGGAGCTGCGCCGGCTGGCCGTCGGCCACGCCGGGCGCGAGGATCTCGACGCGGGTCTGGAAGCCGGGGGCGCCATCCACGTCGAGATCCTGGAGGTTGAAGAGCTGGCCCTCGGAGGGGCTCTGGATGATGACCACCGGGATGGCGGTGTCGACCAGCACGTGAGACAGCGGAGAGGCGCCCTGGCCGCGGGCGTCGGCGGCGAAGACCTGGAGGGTGTTGTCCTGATCGCTCAAGAGCGCGACCTGCGCGAAGGTCGCGCGCCCCTGGGCGTCGGCGGGCGCGGCGGCGACCTGAGCGCCGTTGACGTGGAGGCGGACCTCGACGCCTTCGGCCAGGTCCGTCTCCGCGACGACGTCGGCCACCGGCTGGGCCAGCGCGCTGCCGTCCCGGGGGGCGGTGATCCTGAGGCGCGGGCGGTCGACGACGACCTGAACGGTCAGCAGGGCCTCGCCTTCATTGCCGGCCTCGTCGGTGGCCGCCGCGCGGAGCACGACGGCGCCCGGGGCCACGCCGAGACCCCGGATCGTCGCGCTCCCCTGGGCGTCGGAGGGGGCGCAGACGGGCGAGCCGCCGTCGGCCGAGGCGCAGACCAGCGTGCCCTCGGCGGCGCCCTGGACCCCGACGGTGACGTCGATCTGGACGCCGTCGTCGAGGTCGCCGACGGCGTCGTCCTCTTCGGTGATGGTCGGGTCATCGGGGCTCGGCGCCACGAAGGTCAGCGCGGGGGGATCGAGGTCGAGGGTGACGGTGACCGAGTCCGAGGGGCGCTGCCCCTCGTTGGCCTGGACGGTCAGCGTGTTGTTACCGGGCGAGAGCGGGACGGCGGCGAAGACGACGCCGTTGTCCGCGACCCGGGCGACGCGGGTGATCGTCGTTCCCTCAAGGGTCAGGGTGACGAGCTGGCTGTTGGGCAGGTTGACGGCGCGGACCGCCACGTCGATGGGGGAGCGGTTGAGCAGCGCCCCGTCCTCGGGCTGCGTGATCTCCACGGTCTGGCGGACCAGCGAGACGGCCACGAAGACCTCGTCGCTGGTCAGGGTTGGCGTCGTCACGCGCGCTCGGCAGGCGTAGGCCCCGTCGGGCAGGGTCGTGAGGATGTCGAAGCTGGACTCGCCGACGATCGGGACATCGGCGCTGCGGCGGAAGAAGGCCTGGGCGTTGGCCCGTCGACACTCGATGAAGGCCGCCGCGCCGGGCTCGATATCCGTCGCGGTGACCGTGAAGTTCCTCTGGAGGCCGGCGGCGACGAGGTCAAGGTCATCTTCGATGCCAAAGTTCGTGCCGCTGGACGGCGCGTTGATGACGATCCCGCGGGCCACCCGTGAGACGCTGACCTGGGCCGAGGCCCGCGTGACATTGCCGCAGCCGTCCTGGGCCGAGACCTCCAGCGCGTGGTCACCGGCGTCGAGCGTGACGTTGGGGAAGACGACGAGGGGCTCGCCGACGACGCTCTGCGAGGCGACCTGCTGCCCGTCGATCTGGAGGGTCGCGTCGACGGGCTCGCCGTCGCCGATCTCCAGCAGCGCGCTGACGTCGATCTGGATGCCGTTGCTGGGGTCCCCGTCGAGGTCGCTCTGGCTGTTGAGGAGCTCGCCGTCCTCGGGGAAGGAGAACTCAAGCCCTGGGGCCTGGATGTCGACCCCATAGGACTGCTCAACGACGGCGCTCTCGACGTCGGGGGCGCTGGCGACGAACCGGAGGGCGTTGGCGCCGTCGACCAGCGTCAAGACGACCTCCTGGGAGCCCTCGGCGTCGTCGATCTGGGTGAACAGCTCGCCGTTGACGAAGATCTCGACCGTCTGGCAGCTCGACTCGACCGTGAAGGATCGTTGGAGGCCGTCGGAGATGGGGTCCTGGTCGGCCTCAAGGTCGAAGTCGCACAGGCCGTCGGAGGGCTCGGGCGCCACGGTCAGCGCGCAGGGCGGGAGCGTGTCGACGACCGTGACGCCGACGCTGTCGGTGTCGCTCAGCGCGCCGACGGTGACGGTCGCCGCGATCGTCACCTCGCCGGCGGGCAGGGTGACGGCCTCGAAGGTGGCCGCCTCGCCGCCATCGGCCAGGGCCTCGGCGACGAGGGCGCCGTTGACGGAGAGGGTCAGCTCGCCGCCGGCCTCGACGTCGGTGAGGCGGAGGGCGACGTCGATCTGGACGCCCTCGGCGTCCGGGTCGATGTCATCTTCAAGGTCGAGGCTCTCCCCGTCGAGGGGTCGGTCGATGGCGATCTCGGGCGTTGGCCCGGCGACCTCCAGGGTCAGGCTCAGATCGGCGACGGCCAGCAGGACGCCGTTGGCGCTGCGCAGCTCGGCCTTGACGATGTTCGGGCCTGCCTCGACGCTCAGGTTCGAGACAGTCAGCTCTCCGGCGCTGGCCACGTCCACGTCGAGGGTGTCGGTGGGGGCCAGGGCGCCAGGGGCGCCGACGCTCAAGGTCAGCGTGGCCTGGCTGATCTGCTCGATCTTGAGGCTGAAGGCGGGCTGGACGCCGGCGCGCGAAGGGTTGGAGTCGGCCAGGGCCGTGATGACGGCGCCGTCCTCCGGGGCCAGGAAGGTCACGCGCGGCACGGAGGGCGTGGGGGTCTTCTCGTCATCACACCCGCCGCAGGAGGACGCGCTGAGCAGGACGAGGCCGAGCAACGAGGCGAGCTGGAGGCTCCGCCCCTTTGCGCGCGAGGAGGAGGCGGGCGTGGTCACCCGTAGGGGGTTTATCATCGTGATCTCCGAAGGCAAGGATGTGGCTCACTTGGGCACCCTGGACGGCCACTCAATCGTCATCAGAGCCATCCACCTTGAGAACGGGCAGAAAATTCGCCTTTACCGAGAGACGAGCAGGAGCCCCTTGGCCGTGGCTTCGGTCAAGAAGGCGTCGACGTCGGCTTCGAGTCGATCGCGCGACACTTCGTAGCGGTCGCTGAGCGAGGCGATGAGCTGCTCGCGGGTGGCGCCGGGATCGACGCAGCGCTCCCAGAGCTCCGTGGCCACGCCGTTGAGGCGGTGGATCTCGGAGGTCCGGGGGGTGATGACGGCCATGACGCCTTCGACATTGCGGGCGGGGATGTTGGGTTGTTGCCGGTAGATGTCGCTCATCGGTGTCCTCTGTGAACCCAGGCCGATGATGGATATAGGCCGGCTTGTGGCGCTGTCAACCGCGTCGCCGGATCGCCGCTGCGATCAGGAGCGCGGCGATCCACCACGACGCGCCGACGGGATCATCGCCGGTCTGCCTGCATTGGCACCCGCCCTCCTTCGGGGTGGGCTTCGTCGCGCCGGTCGGCTGGGCTGCGGCCAGCGCCGTGGCCACCTCGACGCCCTTGGGAGGAAGGCGCAGGAGGTAGCGAAGGTCCTCGGGTTTCGTGTAGTCGACGAACTGGCGCGTGGCGAGCTGGAAGCTGGCGTTCGCCTCGGCGGCCTTGCCCTGGCTGTGGAGGACGAGGGCGAGGGAGCCGTTGACGTAGGGTTCGGTGGTGGGGCTGATCTTCTTGTGGCTGGTCAGGGCGCGGGCGGCCTCGTCGAGCTTGCCGAGCTGGCGCTGGGCCTCGGCCAGGGCGATGACGAAGTGGGTGCGGCGCGGCGCGGCGGCGACGGCCTTGGAGAGCTCGGCTTCGGCGCCGGCGGCGTCGCCCTTGAAGAGGAGGGCCAGCCCGGCGGCGTAGGTGACGGGCGGGGAGGGGTCGGGGGCGCCGAGCAGGGGCGCCAGCGCCTCCAGGGCCTTGTCGGGCTCGCCGGCCAGGGTGTGACCCAGCGCCAGGCCGCTGAGCGCGATGGCGTGGTTGGGGCGGCGCGCGAGCAGCTCTTCGTGGATCGCGATCCCCTCCTTGATCTTCCCGAGGGAGTAATAGGCGGTGCCGAGGTTGAAGGCGCCCGAGGAGGAGGTGGGGTAGAGGCGCTGGTAGCGCTCCAGCAGGACGCTGGCCTCCTTGAAGCGGCACTGGGCCATGTGGACGCTGGCGAGGTTGTTGAGCGCGGTGCGGTTGGCGGGGTCGATCTCCAGGGCTTTCTTGTAGTCCGCCGTGGCGCGGTCCTGGTTGGTCGAGCCGAAGAACTGCGCCCGGCGCACGTAGCAGTCGGAGAGCTTGTCAAAGCGCGCGACGCAGTCATCGAGGACCTTGAGGGCCTTGTCGCGGTCCTTCTGGCGCTCGTAGAGGCCGGAGAGCTGGATGTAGAGCTGCGGCTCGGCCTCCTGGAGGGCGATGGCCTTGTCGAGGCGGACGAGGGCCTGGTCGAGGCGATTCGTGTTGTCGAAGATCTCGGCGAGGTAGGCCAGCGCGGGCGCGTTGGCGGGCTCGACGGCGAGGATCTCCTCGGCGAGTTTTTCGGCCTCGGGGTACTTCTTGCTTCGAAGCAGCGCCGAGATCGTGCGCAGCTTGATCGTGTTCGGGTCGACGGCGGCGTCGGCGCCGGCGTCAGCGTTGGCGCCGCCGTCGGCGGCTGCGCCGACATCGGCGGCCTCGACCTTGGGGTTGCTGGCGCCGGCGTCGGCGGCCGCGCCGGCGTCGGGCTGGGCCTGCGCCGCCGAAGGGTTGGTCCAGAGCGCGACGCAAAGCAGCATCGCCCACACGCCTGTCGAGAGTCTCTTCATGGGTTCAATCTCCGGCTCATCCCCCCGCCTATGTCGCGGGATCCATTCAACAACGCCCTTATAGCCCACCGAGACGGCGGCGAACAATTACAAGCCGCGAGCCTTGAGGTGGGCCGCAGAATTGACTTCTTGGGGTCCGGTCTGTTTGAACTCGCGTCGAGAGCAACGCGAGGGACGACATGAGCGACACCTTCCTCCCCTATGGCCGACAGTCCATCGACGAGAGCGACATCCAGGCGGTCGTCGAGACGCTGCGCTCCGAGTACCTGACGACCGGGCCGAAGGTGCCTGAGTTCGAGCGGGCGCTGAAGCAGCATATCGGCGCTCGGCACGCCGTGGCGGTCGACAACGGCACCTCGGCGCTCCACGCGGCCTGCGCGGCGGCCGGGATCGGGCCGGGAGACGAGGTCATCGTGCCGGCGATCACCTTCGTCGCCAGCGCCAACTGCGTCCGCTACGTCGGCGGCGAGCCCGTCTTTGCGGACGTCGATCCCGACAGCGGGCTCATCTCGCCGGCCTCCGTGGAGGCGCTCCTGAGCGAGCGGACCCGCGCCATCATCCCGGTCCACCTCAACGGCTGCCCTGTCGACCTGGAGGCCATCGCGGCCATCGCCCGCGCCCGGGATCTGATCGTGATCGAGGACGCGGCCCACGCGCTGGGCGCCTCCTTCAAGGGCCACCCGATCGGCGACAGCTTCTACTCGAACATGACCACCTACTCCTTCCACCCGGTCAAGCACATCACGACGGGCGAGGGGGGGGCGGTGGCGACGCACGACGATGCGCTGGCCGACAAGCTGCGGTGCGTGCGCGATCACGGGCTGACGCGGACCGAGGAGGGCTTCATCAACCCGAGCCCCGGCCCGTGGTACTACGAGCAGCAGGTGCTCGGGCACAACATGCGCCTGTCGGCGATCCATTGCGCGCTGGGCACCAGCCAGCTCGCGCGGCTGGAGGGCTTCCTGGCGCGGCGCCGGGCGATCGCGGCGCGCTACGGCGAGCTGCTGGCCTCCGTCGAGCACGTCAAGCCCGTGGCCGACGGCCCCGAGGGGGCTTCGAGCGCCTACCACCTCTACCCCGTGTTGATCGACTTCAAAGGCTGCGGCAAGTCGCGCGCCGAGGTCATGGCGAGGTTGCGGGATCTCCGCGTGGGGACTCAGGTTCATTACATCCCGGTGCCCTCGCAGCCTTATTACGTCGAGCGCGGCCACTCGATGGAGGGGCTGCCCGGCGCCGCGGCCTACTACGCCCGCGTCCTGTCGCTGCCGATGTACGCCGATCTGATCGACGAGGACGTCGATCGCGTGGTCAAGGCGCTCGACAAGGTGCTGCATGGCTGATCGTCCCCGCGTCGCGGTCATCGCGCAGGCCAGGATGGGCTCCTCGCGCCTGCCAGGCAAGGTCCTGCGGCGCGTCGGCGGCGAGAGCCTGCTGGGCCACCTCGTCGCCAGGCTCGGCCGCGCCAGGACGGTGGACCGCGTGGTGCTGGCCACGACGACCGCCCCGCAGGACGAGGCCGTCGTCGAGGAGGCCCGCAGGCTCGGGGTCGAGGCCTTCCAGGGGGATGAGCACGACGTCCTGGGGCGATACCTGGGGGCCGCGGCCCTGGTCGACGCCGAGGTCATCGTCCGGGTCACCGGCGACTGCCCGCTGCTCGACCCCGCCGAGCTTGACCGCGTCGTCGAGGTCTACCTCGGGCTGCTCGGGACCGAGGGCGAGCGCGACTTCGTGCGCAACCAGGCCGGCGAAGCTCGCCTCATCCCGCGCGGCCACGACGTCGAGGTCTTCTCGCGCGGCGCCCTGGAGCGCGCCGCCCTGGAGGCCGACCTGCCCGGCGACCGCGAGCACGTCACGCCCTACTTCTACCGCACCTCGGGCATCTTCCGGACCCTCGTCACCGACCCCCCCGGCCCAGACCGGAGCCACCTGCGGCTGACCGTCGACACCCCCGAGGATCTGGCGCTCGTCGAGGCCGTCGTCGACGCCCTCGGCCCCTGGGCCGAGGCCGCCGACATCGACAAATTCCTCAACAACAACAAGCACATCGCCAGCTTGAACGCCGGGGTGATCCAGCGCGGGATCGACAGCGAGCGGCAGCGGCGCGCCCAGCGGGTCGAGGGCCGCGCGCTGATCGCGCGGGCGGACGCGCACCCGGGGGTCGGCTTCGGGCACGTCGCGCGCCTGGGGGCGCTGCTGGACGCCTGGGCGGAGCTTGGAGGCCGGGCCATCCTGCACGGGGCGGGGGTCACGGGGGCGATCCGCGACCGGCTGCTGGCCGCCGGGGTCGAGGTCGTCGATCGAATGCTGGGGCGGCCGCCGCAGGCGGGGCTGGCTCCGGAGCAGGTCGCGCTGGCGGGCGCCGAGGAGGCCGAGGACACGCTGGCGCTGGCGCGCGACCGGGGGGCCGTGGCGCTGGCGTGCGACGGCTACGGCTTCAAGGCCGCGTACCAGCGGGCGCTGGGCGCGTCGCTGCCGCTGCTGGCCGTCGACGATCTGGCCGACTTCCCGAGCGTGGCCGACGTCGTGTTGAACCAGAACATGGGCTTTGACGCCGGCCGTTACGGGGTCGAGAGCAAGGGGCGGCTGCTCGTCGGGCACCCCTATGTGCTCCTGCGCCGCGAGTTCCGCGCCGTGACCGAGGCGCTCGACGCCGCAGGCTCGGGCGGAGTGGGCGGCGCCGGGGTGAGGGTGCTGATCACCTTCGGGGGCTCGGACCCGGCGCGGCTGACGGCGCCGGTCGCTGCGGCGCTGGCGCCCGCGCTCGGAGAGGCCGACGAGGTGGTGGTCATCGCCGGGGGCGGGATGGCGCCGCAGGACAGGGCGGCGCTGGACGCGCTGGCGGCGCGCTCGCCGGGGTCGGGGGCGCGCGTGACGGTCCTGTCGGACGTGCGCGAGATGTCGGCGGTGATCGCGGGCGCG
>SYOX01000265.1 GCA_005804885.1 Pseudomonadota bacterium | reverse complement strand
GGGAGACTCAGTTGATGGGTCTGGGGTCAGTGCATTGGCCTTGCTCAAAAACTCGATCCCGTGTTGGCCGCCATCCTTCATCGACCCGTGGGCCTGTCAAAAGGGCTCAGAGGGCTCTGCGCCGGGTCCCAGAGGAGATGTGACTAAGAGACAGCTCCGCAAGGAGGGAGGACTCTTGTATTACGGACAAGGTGGATAGGGGGTGGGCTCGTTGGGTGGGCACGATGATTCGGGGGTGGGTGGGCCGCAGG
The DNA here is from genome assembly GCA_005804885.1 of Pseudomonadota bacterium. Taxonomy (GTDB): domain Bacteria; phylum Myxococcota_A; class Bradymonadia; order Bradymonadales; genus SYOX01. The sequence goes on along the minus strand of SYOX01000265.1, from coordinate 4,742 downwards.
AGCCTTCGCCGGGATCACTGGCCGGTGACCCTGTCGGGAACAATCAAGGCGGGTGGTGAGGTCGTCGGGGCGGGACCCGATCCACCCGAAGCCGTAATACGAGCGTTCCCCCTCCTTGCGCAGCGAGGAGGGGGACAGGGGGTGGAGTGTGCGATCCACCTGCGCCCCCTGGCCCACGCCTCCTCTTGGCTCCCCCTTGTCCCTCAACGAAGCTGGATGTCGTCAAGGCCCTGGTTCGGGATCGGCGCACCGCCCGATCTTCAAGGATCGACGCAGCGGTAGTGGTGCAGAGGCTGCCCAGGCAGCCCGCCGACGTCCTCGGAGACGGTCCAGATGCCATCGCCGAGCGCGTCGTAACATACTGATTCGCCTTGCTTTTCAGTGATCGGCCCGGCCGCCACGAGGACGGGCGCAAGCGAAGCCAGCGAGGCCATCCCCTCTCCAGCGCCGAAGCGATACTCGAAGGTCCCGGTGTAGAGGCGCAGGACCAGGCGCGAGGCCGAGGGGTGCATGTCCGCCCCCGTGATCATGAAGCCGCCCCTGATCGGGATGCCGGGCGACGGGAAGGTGGCGACCTCCTCCAGGACGGCGGGGACTCGATCCTGAAGCGGCCCGGGGTGGGCGAAGACCCTGGCCTGCTCGGCGTCGACCTTCTCGATCAGGAACACCCCGGTCCCGTCCGGCGTCACGACGAGCGCCTCGCTGTCGACCGGGCCTCCAGGGAAGGATATCGGCAGCCGCATCAGCGGCTCGATCTCGACCTCGCCGAGGCCGTTGGGGGGCACACTGGGCTCGGCGACGACGTAGATCACCCCGCCAGTGCGCTCCAGGAGGTTGTCGCCCACGTCGGCGATCCAGAGGCAGGGCTTCGGCGGCCCGACGGGGCACGGCGCCGCCGCGATGTCCTCGAAGTCCCGCGCCTCGACGCCAGCGAGCCGCACGCGGCCGAGCGCCTCGCCCCGCACGCCCGCGGCGAAGATCCGGGCCTCGTCCCCAGAGTCGTTGTGGAGCCAGAGGACCGCGGGGTCGAGCCTCGAAGCGACGATCCCCGAGGCCTCGACCAGCTCCGGATCCGCCAGCGCCCCCTCGTTCGAGGGCGGCGCGTAGGAGCCCTGGCAGGCCGGACTCTCAGGCTCGCCCTCGCCCCCCTGATCGGGCTCCTGCTCGACATCATCGACGTCGCCAGCGTCAAGAAGGCCCCCATCGTCAAGGGCGTCCTCCGGCGACGCGTCGACGCCTGCGTCCACCCCTTCGGGGGCCGCAGGTTGCGGATCGCCGCACCCCAGGAGCGTCACCAGCCCGCACACCCACCAACACCGCATCCCGCCCCCCCGACGACAACCGCGCGCCGCCCTCAAAACCGAAGATCCACCGTCACAGGGCAATGATCCGAGACGCGCTCGGTGAAGACAGGGCATCGATCCTTCGTCGCGCACCCCTCCTCCTCGCACGGCCCCCTCGCCTTCACCCTGGCCCGACGATCCCAGGCGATGACGTGATCGAGCCTTGACCCGAGGCAGCCGTCGTCGCGGCTCCAGTATGCCGTACAGTCCAGCCCCTTCGACACCCAGGACAGCCCGGCTCCCACCGCAAGTTCTTGCAACATTTGACGATCTTCGATCTCGGTGGCGTTGAAGTCGCCCAGCAGGAGGACCTCGTCGCCGGAGTCCGCAGCGGCCCTGAGGATGGGCGCGAGGGCGCGGTGCTGCCGCCGCCGGATGTCGAGGCCCTCGGAGGTGGCCTTGAGGTGGACGACGATCACGCGCAGCGTCGGCCCGGGGCGGCCGGCGCGGGTCAAGCGGGCCTCGAAGGCGGGCCGGTCGCGCTCGCTGGTGCGGATCGCGTCGTAGGTGCGCGTCGAGACGAGGTCAAAGCGCGCGGCGTCGAAGAGGACGCCGACCCGCATGGGCGGCGAGCGCTCGGCGGCGACGAAGCGCCAGGAGGGGCCAAGGCGAGCGCGGGCCTCTCGCGCGAAGACTTCGGGGTTGGTGATCTCCTGAACGCCGACGACGTCGACCTCCAGCGCCTTGAGGAGGTCGAAGGCGCCGGAGGCCTGGCCGTCGCCCTTGGGGAAGCGCTCGATGTTGAAGGTGGCCGCGCGCAGGGGCTCGCCGCGCCCGATCCGCGCCAGGATCGCCGCCGCGATCAGCGCCACGGCGAGGATGGCGACGAGCAGGACGACCCTCGCGGCGCCGCGGGCGCTCACAGGGGCGCTTCGGCCTGTCGGGGCCTTGCTGGCGCCTTCACGCCGGGCCGCGCTGCCCGTGGCGCGCTGCCCCGATGGCGCCTCGGGGTTCAAAACGTGCCCTTGATGCCGAGGACGGGCAGGACGGGGAGGCCTTGTTGCGGGGCGGTCTCGGAGAAGTCGAAGTTGAAGGTGGTGGCCTCGATGTTGGAGCGGTTGTAGACGTTCTGGATGTCCATGTAGAGGGTCAGGGTCCAGGTGTCGTAGATCCAGCGCTTGTCGAGGCGCAGGTCGAGCTGGTGGAAGGGCGAAAGGCGGGCGCTGTTGACCTCGCCGATGACGGGCTCGTAGATGTCGCGGTCGGCGTTGTAGACGCCGCCGATGATGGGGGTGTTGGGGTTGCCTGAGACGAAGCGCCAGCGGGCCGAGAGCTCCCAGTTTCGAGGCAGCTTGTAGGAGCCGATGACGGTCAGGATGTGGGTCTGGTCGAAGTCGAAGAGGCGGAAGGCGGTGTCGCCGGGGTCTTTGCGCTCGGCGGTGGAGAGCGTGTAGGAGATCCAGCCGAAGAAGTTGTTGGCCAGCTCGTGGCGGGCCAGCAGCTCCAGGCCGTAGACGCGCCCGGTGCCCTCGTTGACAAAGCGGGGCGGGTTGGGGTCGTCGATGGAGGGCTCGGGGGTGGCGGCCAGATCCTGCATGTCCTTGAAGAAGAAGGTCAAATCGATGTTGATGTGCTCCAGGGGGCTGTACTCGCCGCCGAGGGAGTAGTGGGTGGCAAACTCGGCGCCGAGGTCGGGGTTGCCGAAGTCGGGGGCGGTCTCGTCGGGCGTGGGCGGCTGGTGGAAGAGGCCGACGCCGGCCTTGAGGACCCATTGGTCGGCCAGATCGTAGCGGGCGACCACGCGGGGGTCGAAGGTCACGGCGTTGATCTGCTCCAGGAGGTCGATGCGCGCGCCGGGGATGATCAGGAGCCCCTCGATGGCGCGCAGCTGGGCTTCGAAAAAGAGGGCGAGGTTGCGCTCGCGCAGGTCGTTGACCTCAAGGGAGACGATGTCGGTGAAGTCGGGGGGGCCGATCTGGGGGTCGCCCTCCTTGGGGGGGCCCTGATTGGGGAGGCTGATGGCGAGGTCGGACTTGGTCCAGACCGCGTCCAGGCCCATGACCCAGGTCATCGCGGGGCTGATCTCCCACTGCATCGTGTCGCGCAGGGTGGCGCTGTAGGCGAGCCCGTCGAAGAAGAGGTTGGCGCCGAGGCCGAAGCTGACCAGATCGTAGCCCGAGGAGGTCTGAAGGTTGTTCTTGAAGGAGGCGTTCGGGGTCCAGATGTGGTTGAGGATGCCTCGGATGAAGGCGGTGCGGATCTTGAAGTCGCCGCCGGTCAGGCCGATGTCGATGGCCGCGGGGTTCTCGAAGAGGAGCTTGAGCTCGTCGTCGGAGCCGAAGACGAAGAGGCGCAGCTCGTGGTCGCGCTCGGGGCGCCAGGAGAGCAGGAGCTGGGCGTCGTAGTAGCGCGGGGCGGCGATGAGGTTGACTGGAGCGCTCTCGGGGATGACGGCCACCAGCACCTGGTCGATGTAGCTGCGGCGGGCGGCCACCGCGATCGAGGCCTCGTCTCCCAGCGGAGCCTCCAGGAAGACGCCCGAGTCGAAGATGTTGACGTCGACGTAGCCCGTGACGGCCTCGGGGCGGAGCTTCTTGAGGTCGACGTCGAGGACGCCGCCGGTGGCTCTGCCGTAGAAGGTCGAGAAATTGCCGGGCACGAAGTCGATCTTCTCGACCATCCCCAGGGGCATGACGCTGCGTAAACCCCCGAAGTGAAAGAGCAATGGCACCTGCACGCCGTCGACGTAGACCCGCGTGTCCTCCGGCGAGGAGCCGCGGACGATGATGTCGCCGCTGCCGAAGTTCGTCCGCGCGACGCCGGGCAGGTTCTGGACCACCTTGATCGGATCGCCGAAGGTGCCGGGGATCTTCTCGATCACCTCGGCCTGGAGCACGCGCCGCACGACGTCCTTGCGCACCCGCTCGCCCTCGACCAGCACGTCAAACTCGTTGTAGCTGCCGCGCTCGACGTAGCAGGTGATCTCCACCCCCTCCCCTTCGACCACGGACTCCGTGGTCCGAAAGGGGAAGTAGCCCTCGGGCCGGATGAAGATCTTCCAGTCGCCCCCTGGCACGTCGTAGAACAGGAACTCGCCCTCCGCGTCCGTCGTGGCCTCAAAGCCGCTGGCCTCTTCGCCCTCGCCCTGGAAGATCGTCACCACGACCCCCACCAGCGGCCTTCGCGTGCCGCGCTCAAGGACCACGCCTTGAAAGTTGACCACGGGCTCCGGGGCGGCGCCTTCGACGCCGTCGGCCTCGGGCTCTCCGGCCCCTGACTCGGGCTCCCCCTCCCCGGCGCCCTCGGGCTCCGGCTCCTGCTTCTTGTCCAGGACGAAGTTGTATCGGTAGGTGATCGTCACCGGGATGGGGCCGCTGGCCGTCTCGGCCGGCTCGAACTCAAAGCGAAAGACCGCCTCGACGGCCGCCTCGTCAAAGCCGTAGCCCTCCGGCTGGGCCG
>SYOX01000264.1 GCA_005804885.1 Pseudomonadota bacterium | reverse complement strand
GGCCCGGCAGGTAGTTGTAATCCGGCGATCGCAAGAAGCCGAAGCCGTCCGGCAGCGTCTCCAGGACGCCCTCGCCGTAGATCGCGCCCTTCTGGTCCGTCTGGGCCTGCAGCAGGGCGAAGATCAGCTCCTGCTTGCGCATCCCGGAGGCGCCCTCGACGCCCAGGTCGCGCGCCAGGGCGGTCAGATCGGCGATCTTCTGATGCTTGAGTTCCTTGAGGTTCAGATCCATGGCTCGGGGCGCTCCTTCGGCGTGGGGCTCTCCAGGGTTTGAAAACCTGGAGGATGTGGTTTGGATGGGTAGGTCGGGTGTGGATGGCCAGGACGAGAGAAAGAGGAGGTCCTGGCCGCTGTCGGATTGTGGGCGACGCTCAAGGCGCCGCAAAGGGGCAGAAACTCACAGGGGCGAACCCCAGGGTGTCCTTGATGCCAGATAGCAATTGAGGGACGCACCCTTATCAACCACTCCGGCGATCCTGTCAAGTCCGAGGCGAGGGCAACCCGTCACTTGGGCGCCTCGACCGGCGCCTCGTCCTTGGCGGGCTCCTCGACCGGGAGATCCTGGCCGGGGCCGACCGCCTTGAGGTCGCCGGTCTTCGGATCGGGGACGAGGTCGAACTCCACCGTGCCGGTGCCGTCCGGGTTCTCCTTGACGACCGCGCCAGGGATCGCCGCGCCGGGGCCGTCCTGCACGCCGCCCTGGAGCGGCTGGCCGCCCTCGACCGGGGCCGCGCCGCCCTCGACCGGAGGCTTGCCATCGACGGGCGCCTTGTCATCGCCAGGCGCGACCGGAGTCGCACCCTCGACGGCGCCCGCGCCCTCCTGGGCCTTCTCCTCGGCCTTGAGGACCTCGGGCGTCTCCAGCACCGAGTCGCCCAGGACCGAGCGCGTCGTGCTCGACAGGTAGGCCAGGCTCATGCTCGAGATCATGAAGATCGCCGCCGAGGCCACCGTCGCCTTGCTCAACAAGGTCGACGCGCCGCCAGCCCCCAGGACCGTACCGCCGCCGCCGCTGCCAAAGGCCACGCCCATCCCTCCTCCCTTGCCGGCCTGCAACAGGACGGTCAGGATCAGGAAGATGCAGACGATCACATGAATCACCACAAGGAATCCAAACAACATGGGGTGTACCGAAGAGGTTCAAGGCCGCCGGGGGCCGGGGTCACTGTGCAGAAGGGAGAAGGGGCGCGGGGCCTGATGCAGGCATGCGACATGAGCCAAGGCGCCGCCCCGATTTTGAGCCCAACGTCCATACAACAAACCGACCGGCCTTGCAAGGGATTCCACGGCCCCTCTCGATCCGCGCCGGGCGCGAGGGCCTCAGATCCAGGGGCGCGCGGCCAGAACGATCTGCTCGAAGTCCTCCGCGTTCAGGCTCGCGCCGCCGACCAGCGCCCCGTCGATGTCCGGCTCGGAGAGCAGCGAGGCCGCGTTGGAGGGCTTGACCGAGCCGCCGTACTGGATCCGCAGACGCCCCGCCACGCCCTCGTCGAAGAGCTGCTCGACCTCCTTGCGCAGCGCCTCGTGCACCGCCTGCGCCTGCGCCGGCGTGGCCGTCCGACCCGTCCCTATCGCCCAGATGGGCTCGTAGGCCAGCACCACCTTGCGCATGTCGGCCGCGTCCACCCCCGCCAGGGCCGAGCGCACCTGAGAGCCGACCCGCTGCATCGTCCGACCCGCCTCGCGCTCTTCAAGCGTCTCGCCCACGCACACGATCACCATCAACCCGCTCGACAGCGCCGCCTTGATCTTGAGGTTGATCATCTCGTCGGACTCGGCGAAGAACTGACGCCGCTCGCTGTGACCCACGATCACCATGTCCACGCCTATCGAGGCCAGCATCTTCGGCGAGATCTCCCCCGTGAAGGCGCCCTCCTCGGCGTAATGGACGTTCTGGGCCGAGAGCAGGATGCGGTTGTCGGCCAGCAGCTCGCTGGCCAGCATCAGCGACGTGAAGGGCGGGGCCACGCCCACGTCCACCTCCGCGATCCCGCCCAGCCGCGCGTGCAGATCCCCGAGGAGCTGGCGGGTCTGGGCCACGTCGTTGTGCATCTTCCAGTTGCCAACGATGATCGGCTTTCGCGACATCTCCCCTCCCCTCTCTCTAGCGCCGCAGCGCGACGATCGCGGGCAGCTCCTGCCCCTCGACGAACTCAAGGCTGGCCCCGCCGCCGGTCGACACGTGCGTGATCGCGTCGAGCAGCCCCGCCTCCTTGATCGCCGAGGCCGAGTCCCCCCCGCCGACCACGGTCACCGCCGGGCTCTCGGCCAGCGCCCTGGCCATCGCCATCGTCCCGGCCGCGAAGGGCGCCCGCTCGAAGACCCCCATCGGGCCGTTCCAGAAGACCGTGCCGGCCTCGGCCACCTTCTGCCCGAAGAGCGCCACCGTCCTGGGCCCGATGTCAAAGCCCGCCTGCTCCGCCCCGATGGCGCCCTCGACCACCGACCCCTCGGCCGCGTCGATCGAGCCGGCCACCACATGATCCACGGGCAAGAGCAGCGTGGCCCTGGACGTGCTGACCAGCTCCAGGATCGAGCGCGCCTCGTCGAGCCTGTCCGCCTCGACCATGCTCGCCCCGACCTGGCCCCCGCGCGCCTTCATCAAGGTGTAGGCCATCGCGCCGCCGACCAGGATCGTGTCGGCCTTCTTGAGCAGCGCCCGGATCACCCCGATCTTGTCCGACACCTTCGCGCCACCGAGCACCGCCACGAAGGGCCGAGCCGGCTCCTCGAGCGCCTTGCCCAGGAAGTCCAGCTCCCGCTTGATCAAGAGCCCCGCCGCCCGCCTGTCAAAGGCGAAGCGCCGCGCCGCGCCCACCACCGAGGCGTGCGCCCGGTGCGAGGCCCCGAAGGCGTCGTTGACGTAGGTGTCCGCCAGCGCCGCCAGCGCCGCCGAGAAGGCCGGATCGTTCTTCTCCTCCTCGGCGTGGAAGCGCAGGTTCTCCAGCAACATCACCTGCCCCGGCTCAAGCTCCGCGGCCAGCTTCTGGACCCCGTCGCCGATGCAATCGTCCGGCAGGATCACGTCCTGGCCGAGCAGCTCGCTCAGCCGCGCCGCCGCCGGCTCCAGGCTGAACTCCGGCGTCGGCCTGGCCTTGGGCCGCCCCAGGTGGCTGGCCAGGATCAGCGAGGCCCCCTTGTCCAGCGCGTAGCGCAGCGTCGGCAGCGCCGCCTGGATCCGCGCGTCGTCCGTGATCGTCGACCCCTCCATCGGCACGTTGAAGTCCACCCGCACGAAGACCCGCTGGCCGGCCAGCGCCGCGTCGCTCAGATCGGTGATGATATGAATGCTCACGATGAACGCCCTCCCAGGTCACACACCCCCAACGCCTCACCCACAAACCACCGGGCGAGAGCGCCAATACCATGAAAAGGGCGCCTCGCCGCTAAGCCGGCAAGGCGCCCCCTCGAAGCGACGCGACGACCTCAGAGCTTGCCGGCGAGGTACATGGCCAGGTCCACCAGCCGCGTGGCGTAGCCGTACTCGTTGTCGTACCACGACATGACCTTGACCATGTCGCCGCCCTGCACGTAGGTCAGCGCCGCGTCGAAGCAGGACGAGTGCGTGTCGCCGATGAAGTCGACCGACACCAGCGGCTCGTCGATGTAGGCCAGGATGCCCTTGAGCGGACCCTCGGCGGCGGCCTTGACCGCCGCGTTGACCGACTCGACCGTCACCTGCTGCTTCACCGTGCAGGTCAGGTCGACGAGGCTGACGTTGGGCGTCGGGACGCGCACCGCCATGCCGTAGAGCTTGCCCTTGAGCTCCGGCAGGACCAGCGTGACGGCCTTGGCCGCGCCGGTAGTCGTCGGGATCATCGACAGCGAGGCCCGCGCGCGGCGCAGATCGTTCATCGGCGTGTCCAGCAGCGCCTGGGTGTTGGTGTAGGAGTGGATCGTGGTCATCAGCCCGCGCTCGATCCCGAAGGAGTCGTTGAGCACCTTGGCCAAGGGCGCCAGGCAGTTCGTCGTTCACGAGGCGTTGGAGATAAACCGGTGCTTCTCGGGATCAAGCTCCGTGTGGTTGACACCCATGACGACTGTCTTGTCGATGTCGCCCTTGGCCGGCGCCGAGAGCAGGACGTAGCGCGCGCCAGCCTCCAGGTGCTTGGCCGCCTGCTCCCGCTTCTCGAAGATCCCCGTGCACTCCAGCACGATGTCGACGCCGAGCTCCTTCCACGGCAGCTGCGACGGATCGCGCTCGGCCGTGATCTTGATCCTGTCGCCGTTGACGATCAGCGCCCCATCGGCCACCTCGACCGTCCCTTTGAACCTGCCGTGCACCGAGTCGTAGCGCAAAAGATGCGCGAGCGTCTCGGCGTCCGTCAGATCGTTGATCCCCACGAAGTCCACGCCCGGCCGGCCCAGCGCCGAGCGCAGCGCGCAGCGGCCAATGCGACCAAATCCATTGATGCCGATCTTCACCATCTCCAAGTCCCTCCTGAAGTAAGTCAACCGGCCCCGCATCGGGGCCTCCTGTCAAAGCCTTGCTCGTCAAAATCCTTGCGGCTCCCTGATACGTCCGCCCGCCCTCCCCTGTCAAGGCGGCTGCTCGGTCTGCAGAGCGCGCGACCGTCCTCAGCCGCCGACCGCGGGCCACCCGCCGGACACCTCCAGGAGCGCTCGGGTGAAGGCCCTGACCGCCAGCGGCAGGCACGCCTCGTCCACGTCGAAGCGCGGCGAGTGGATAGGGTGGACGATCCCGCGCTCCCGGTTGCCGACCCCCAGCATGAAGTAGGCGCCCGGCACCCGCCTCGAGAACGACGCGAAGTCCTCGGCCCCCATCTGCGGCGGCGACACCTCCACCCGATCCGCGCCCACCTCGGCCCGCAGCGCCCCCAGCGCGCGCCCCACCAGCGCCGGATCGTTGATCACGGCCCTGGCCCCCTGCGAGGTCGTCAGCTCGGCCTGCGCCCCGTGCGCCGCGCAGATCCCCTCGATGAGCCTGCCGAGCGCCTCCAGCGCCCTGACCCTGACCCCCTCGTCCAGCGTCCGCACCAGCCCGATCATCCGCGCCTCGGCGGGGATCACGTTGAAGGCCTCCCCGGCCTCGATGCGCCCCACCGACACCACGCACGCCTCCCGCGCGTCGATCACCCGGCCCGGGATGCCCTGCAAGGCCACCACGATCTGCGCCGCCACATAGATCGGGTCGATCCCCTCCTGCGGGTACGCCCCGTGGGTCTGGCGACCCCGCACGGTCAAGCGCCACGCGTCCGAGCCCGCCCACACAGGCCCCAGGCTGTAGCCGATCCGCCCCACCGGCAGCGAGGGCATGCAGTGGAGCGCAAAAATCCCCTCCACCGCCGGACCCTCGAGCACCCCCCCGGCCACCATCGCCTCGGCCCCGGCCAGCCCGCTGCCCGGCGCGCCCTCCTCGGCCGGCTGGAAGATCACCTTGACCCTGCCCCGCAGCGATCCCCTGGCCTCCACCAGCGCCGCCGCGATCCCCAGCCCCACCGTCGTGTGCACGTCGTGCCCGCAGGCGTGCATCACCCCAGGGTTGCACGAGGCGTACTGCGCGCCCGTCTCCTCCTCGATGGGCAAGGCGTCCGTGTCCGCCCGCCACGCCAGCGTCGGCCCCTCCTGCCCGCCCTCGATCACCGCCACCACGCCCGTCGGCGCGCCGTCCAGCCCCTCCCGCGGCTCCAGGCCCATCGCCCGCAGCTCCGCCGCGATGAACGCCGCCGTCTCGCGCTCCTGCGTTGACAGCTCCGGGTGCCGGTGCAGCCGACGACGAACCTCCACCAGACGCCCCTCGGACCAGCTCATCTCTCCCCCCCCTCGCGCCGCTCAGGCGCCGCCCGCACCCGACACCAGCCCCAGCCCCTGGCCGAGCCTGCGGACCCCCTCCTCCACCTCCCCCGTCGTCGTCGCCAGCCGCACCCACCCTCGCCCGCCCTCCCCGAAGCCCTGCCCCGGGATCGCGATGAGCCCGACCTCCTGCAACATCCTCATGCACAGCCCGAGGTCATCCTCCCCCCCTCGAAGGTGCGGCCTGACGTCCACGAAGATGTAGAAGGCCCCCTCGGCCGGCGCGTGCGAGAGCCCAAGATCCGCCAGCGCCTTGACCGCCCGATCGCGCCTCTCCTTGAAGATCGCGACGTTGGCCTCGATCGCCCCGACCGCCGGACCTCGACCGCAGAGCCCCTCGACGGCCACCTGCGCCGCGGCCTGGGCCAGCGTGCTGGCGCAGGTGTTGACGATCTGGTGCGTGGCCGTCAACCCCACCGCGAGGCGCCGCGGCGCCGCCATCCACCCCAGCCGCCAGCCCATCATGTTGGCGCTCTTGGACAGGCCGCTGAGCACGATCCCCTCCTGCGAAGCGGCCGAGGGGCTGCAGAACTGACCCTCGTAGGTGAAGCGATCGTAGATCTCGTCGCTCACCCAGGCCACGCCGCGGGCGTCGAGCAGCGCGCAGATCTCCTCCAGATCCTTGGGATCGGCCAGCGCCCCGGTCGGGTTGCCCGGCGCGCTGATCACGACCGCCCGGACCTTCGGCCCGAGCGCCGCCTCGATGGCCTCGGCGCGCGGCCGGAAGCCCCGCGCCGCGCCGCAGGCGTAGGTCCGCGCGCCCACCCCGATGGCCTGGGCGATCATCGCGTAGGCCGGGAAGCCCGGGTCCGGCACCAGGATCTCGTCGCCGGGGCCGCACAGCGCCGACAGCGCCACGAAGAGCCCCTCCTGGACCCCCGAGGTGATGATCACCCCCTCGGGCTCGATCCAGCCGCCGACCCCCGCACCCTGAGCCCCCCAGCGGGCGTACATGTCGGCGATCGAGGCCCGCAGCGCCAGGTGGCCCGCGTTGAGGCTGTAGGGCGCCATCCCACCCTCAAGGGTTTTTCGGACGGCCTCGACGACAGGCTCGGGGACCGGCAGATCGGGCTGGCCCAGGCCCATGTTCAGGCAGCCCGGCGGGGCGGCAGCGAAGACCTTGCGGATCAGGCTCGGCGAGATGGCCTCGATCCGGGGGTGGAGCTCTATCATGGGGGCGCCTTGGGCTAGCGCAGCGCGTCTTCCAGCGCGGTGCGGGCCGAGGTGGCCTCGTCGCGGTACTTGATGATCAAGGGCGCCGCGATGGACAGGCCGTGCTCGACGGCGAAGGGGCCGCGCGCCGGGCGGCTGCCGGGGACGACGACGGCGCCCTCGGGGATGACGAGCGGGCCCTCGGGGCCAGCGCGGTGGATCACCTCGCGGACCAGATCGTAGACGGGCGTCGAGGCGTTGAGGATGACCCCGCTGCCCAGCACCGCCCGCCGCCGCACGACCGTGCCCTCGTAGACCCCGCAGTTGCCCCCGACCATCACGTCGTCCTCGATGACGACCGGCGCCAGCCCGATGGGCTCGAGCACCCCGCCGATCTGGACCCCCGCCGACAGGTGGACCCGCTTGCCGATCTGGGCGCAGGAGCCCACCAGCGCGTGGGAGTCGACCATCGTCTCGTCGTCGACGTAGGCCCCGACGTTGATGTACATCGGCGGCATGCAGGTCACGCTGCGACCCAGGTAGGCGCCCGCCCGCACGGCGCTGCCGCCAGGCACGATCCGGATGTTGCGCTCCAGGAAGGGCGGCGTGCGCGGCGGGAAGGTGTCCTTGTCCGCCATCGGCAGCGGCCCGGCGCTGTAGATCGTGTTCTCGCCGAGCCGAAAACCCAGCAATATCCCCTTCTTGACCGCCGCGTCGACCACCCAGGCGCCATCGGGCTGGCGGCTGGCCGCCCGCCACTGGCCCGCCTCGATGACCTCCAGGAAGGCCGCGAAGGTCGCGCGGGCCTCCGGGTGGGCCAGCAGCGCCTCACGCGAAAGCTCAAAGAGGGACTCCACCGACGCGCGCAGCTTCTCCATCACCCCTCGCAGGCGCTCGTATCCACATTACAGCTGCGGCCCTCGCCGCAGTCGCTGTCCTCGACGCACTCGACGCAGGCGCCAGCGCCGCAGATCGGCCTGCCGGGCGCCCCGGCGCAGTCGGTGTTGGCCGCGCACTCGGCGCAGACTCCGTTGTCGCAGATCGGCCGGCCGGCCTTGTCGGCGCAGTCGCCGTTGACCGCGCAGCGCGCGCAGTAAGCGCAGCGGCCCGTGCCCGCGGCGACCTGGAAGTCGTTGTTGGAGGTCGTCGCGTCCTCGGAGGCGAAGTCGCACTGCGCCCCGGAGCCCGTCACGCACTGGGCGGTGATCGGATCGGCCGGATCGACCGGATCGCAGTCGCTGTTGCGGACACACTCGCAGTTGACGTCCAGATCACAGTCCAGCGCGCAGACATTGCCATTGCCGCGACCGTCGCGGATCGGCTCGCACACCGCCAGCGCCCCGATCTTGATGCCCAGGCCCGCCTCCTCGAAGCGCGTCTGGCAGTCGCGGTTGTCCTCGCAGCAGATGTCCGAGTCCCGATCCTCGTCGATCTCCAGCGTCACCTTGGTCTGCAGGTCCAGCACCACCCCGCCGCCCTGGAAGCACTCCGGCCGCTGGTCAGGCGGCGCCTCGAAGCACCCCGACAGCACCCCGGCCAGCCCCAGCGCGACGGCCACCCTCGCGATCGTCTTCATCGGCCTCCCCGCGTCCGTCAGCGCCGCCATCAGTAACCCACCTCGAGCTGGAGCCCCGCGCCGGCCCCGGCCCCCACCGGCATCAGGCCGATCTGGAAGGAGGGGCCGCGCTCGTAGACGTCCTCAATCCCCTCAGGCTCGTCGAGCACGTCGTAGCCCAGCGCCGAGAGCGTGATCAGCCCCAGCGCCGCCGTCGACAGATAGCCGATCAGCGCGATCTGCTCGGCCGCGGCCTGCTCGTCAAGCAGCGCGTCGTACTGCGCCCGCGTCCTGCCCAGGTTGTCGAACTTGTTCAGCTCATCGACCTTCGAGTTCGCGTCCAGGTTGAAGAAGAGGCTCGCGCCCAGCGCCGCCACCGTCAGCCCGCCTGCGACATAGATGTAGGGCCGCGCGGGGTGGTCCAGGGTCTCGACGAGGTAGCGCTCGGGCACCTCCGGGATGTCGATCGCCATGCTCCGCGTCGACGACAGAACCATGCCCTGATCGAGCTGCCCCGACATCTGCGGCACCTGCTCGCCGTCGCGCGCCTCCGACACCCTCGCCTTGAGGTGCTCAAAGACCTCGGTCAAGGTCACCTGGCCGTTCTTGTCCCCGTCTGCGCCCCCGCTGAGCCCTTCGAGCAGATAGCAGGTGAAGATCCCGCCCGCGTAGGGCTTGCCGCCGATGACGCAGCTCGCCGATGTCTCGCCCGCGAGCTGATCGGCCGCCGTGGCGCTGATCGCCCCCCACCCCGCGCTGCCCTCGACCAGCTTCGAGACGCTGTCCGCGACGCTCTTGGCCCGCGCGTCCTCTTCGAGCTTGATCGCCTCCTTCGGCGGCTTGATCCCCCGCTTGCCCGGGAACTGGATGTTGCCCGAGTGGCAGGCGTCGATCAGCATCAACAGCTGCCCCGTCTGCCCCGTGCGCCACTTGAGGAAGTTGGGCAGCTGGCTCATCGACAGCGCCGTCGAGACCATCGAGTTCAGATCCGTGTCGTGCAGCAGCAGGAAGGCCTCGTCGGGCCTGTCCGGCTCCGGCGCGCCGTGACCGGCGAAGTAGATGATGATCTGATCCTGCGGGCAGGCGTACTGCAGAAACTCGCCCAGCGCGTCCTCCACGCCCCGCCGCGTCGCCTCCTCGTTGAGCAGCAGCCTGAGCCGGAAGGGATCGACCGCGCCGCCCTTCGGGCTGGCCAGGAAGTGGTAGAAGGCCCAGGCGTCGTTGACCGCCCCGGACAGATCCGGGATGAACTCGTCCTGGTAGAAGTTCACCCCCACCACCACGGCCCACTTCCGGCTCGGCAGATCAGGCGTGCACTGGATCTGCGACGAGGACAGCTCGCCCGACATCACATAGCGGTTGCCCTCGATCACCGTCTTCTCGGTGGCGCAGCCGCCCAGCGACGCGCACAACGACGCGCACAACACGGCCGCCAAACACCGCCCCGCGCTCTGCCTGCCTCTTCCCATGCCCACCTCCACCCGATGAGGAGCCCTCCCCGATCCTCGGCACTCTAGCACGCCCCGACCGACCGCCTCAACGCCCAACCCCCGCAGACCCTCGCTCCCTCAAGCCCTCCCCCTGAGATGACGCGGGATCGCCGCCGCCACCCGGCGCGCCGAGAAGGCCAAGCTGACGCCCCACGTCAGCGCGGGATCGCCTCCTGGTGCGCCTCGTAGGTCTTTGAAAAAGTGTGCCGACGCCCCCCCGGCTTCGCGACGAAGTACAGGAAATCCCGCTCCCCGGCCGCCTCCGTCGGCGCCAGCACGGCCTGCAGCGAGGTCCTGCCCGGGTTGGCCACGGGCCCCGGCGGCAGCCCCTTGATCACGTAGGTCGAGTAGCGGCTCGCCTTGTCCCGGCAGAGCGCGGGGCTCGGCTTTTCCTTATAGATATCAGGACCATAGATGCACGTCGGGTCGCACTGGAGCTTCATCTTGCGCTCAAGCCGGTTGAGGAAGACCCGCGCGATGATCGGCCGCTCCTCGTCCACCACCGCCTCCCGCTCCACGAGCGAGGCCAGGATCAGCAGCGCCCGCGCCGTCAGCCTGTGCTCCCGACCGCGCGCCTCGACCACCTCGGGGCCGATCTTCTTGACGAGCTGCGCCCAGACCTCCCTGTGGCGCCCCACCATGCGCCGGATGATCCCCTCGGCCGTGACCCCGGGCGAGAAGAAGTAGGTGTCGGGGTAGAGGTAGCCCTCGAAGCTGTCGGCGCGCACGCCCAGCGCCTTGAGCAGCGCCGGGTCGGTGGCGGCGGCCAGGAAGGCTCCCCGATCGACGATCCCGCTGGCCTCGACCCTGTCGGCGATGTGGTACATCGTCCACCCCTCCGGCACGGTCAGCCGCACCGCGCCGCCCGGTCCCGAGCCCGTGATCCTGTCCAGCAGCTCGCTGGGGCTTGAGCCCACCGGGATCTCGTAGCGCCCCGCGCGCACCTTCGTGTCGGCCCCGCGCCGCCACACCATCGCCCGGAAGTAGAGCGGGTGCGTGACCAGCCCCGCCCCCTCCAGCGACCTCATCGTCGCCGAAAAATCGCTCCCCTCGGCGATGACCACCAGGGCGTCCTCCTCAAGGCCCTCGATGGGGCTCTTGAGCACCCGCTGCGCGTGGCCCAGGATCGCCGAGGCCCCCAGCAACACCAGCACCACCAGCAACAGCGCCACCCACAGCGCCCCCCAACGAGGCCGGCGCGCCCTGCCCGCCGACCCGGCCTCCCGCCCGCCCGACCTGCTCACCGACGCCCTCGGGCGTCGAGGTGACATTGCAGGATGAGGCTGGCCGCGATCTGGTCGACGACCGCCTTGCGCCGCCCCCGCTCGCCCACCCCGGCCTCGTCCAGCGCCCGCTCGGCCTGGCGGGTCGTCAGCCGCTCGTCCATCTCGACGATCTCCAGGCCCGTGACCTCCTCAAGCGCCTTGATCATCGCCCGCACGCGCCTCGCCATCACCCCGGCCCGCCCGCTGAGCTCCAGCGGCACCCCCGCGACGATCGACTCGACCTGCTGGCCCTCGCATATCGCCCTGATCCGCCTCAGGTGCGACCCATCCGGCTTGACCTCGACCGTCTCAAGCGGCTGCGCCGTCCACCCCATCGCGTCGCTGAGCGCCACGCCGATCCGCCGCATCCCCACATCGAGCCCCATCACCCGCATCCTCACCCCCCCGCCCTTCCTTGGACTCCCCACCGGGATCGTGTATACCCGGTGACCCAGAGATCGCTGCCCATCGACAGAGGCCTCCATGTATAGAGTCTCGCGCACCTCGAACCAACCCCCCGCGCCCTCATCCCCACCCAGCGCGCTCTGGCTCGCCCCGATCCTCGTCCTCACCCTCTCTGCCTGCAAGGGCCTGCCGACCTCACCCCAGGCCGAGGTCAACTGCGCCGAGCGCTGCCCCTGCGAGTGCAAGTGCGATCAGGACAAGGACGACAAGGACGACAAGGGCGACAAGGGCGACAAGGGCGACAAGGGCGACAAGCCGCTCCCCACGAAGAACGAGCCCTACCCCGTCTTCCTGGCCGGCAATGTGGTCATCGCCGAGGGCTCCATGCCGCTTGAGCAGGCCCGTGAGCGCATCGTCTCCGAACGCATCTCGCTGGAGCGCTGCTACAGCGACGCCCTCAAGAAGGACACCTCGATCAAGGGCGAGATGAACGTCCAGTTCACCGTCTCCGCGCCCACCGGACAGGTCATCGCCTCGGTCGTGCGCAGCAGCACCCTCAAGGACGCCTCCGCCATCGAGCGCTGCCTGACCGACCGCATCCGCGCCTGGACCTTCGACCCCCACAAGGGCACCACCGAGGCCGTCGTCCGCTTCGATGTCTACATGTCCGGCGTCACCTTCGAGTCCCCATGATCCTCTTCGACTACCCCGCCTCACCCAACAGCCGCAAAGTCCGCATCGTTCTCACCGAGAAAAACCTGAACTACGAGCGGCGCATCATCGACATCGCCAAGGGCGAGCAGCGCTCCGAGGAGTATCTGGCCCTCAACCCCGAGGGCAAGGTCCCCGCTCTGCTCGATCATCGCCCCAGCCCCGACGGGCAGCCCCGGCAGGTCATCGTCTACGACTCCACCATCATCAACGAGTACCTTGAGGACGCCTACCCCGACCCCCCACTCTTCCCCCGCGACCCCGCCAGCCGCGCCATGGCCCGCGCCCTGGAGGACTGGGCCGACAACAACCTCGTCGAGCCCATCGGCGTCCTCTTCGCCCAGAACGTCTTCACCTCCGAGCGCCGCCGCAACAGCGCCAAGATCAAGGAGGCCCGCCTGCGCGCCATCGAGCTCCTCCGCAGGCTCGCCCTCCTGCTCGACGACGGCCGGCCCTACCTCCTCGGCGACGACTACTCCATCGCCGACGCCGCCATGACCCCCTCGCTGGCCTACGCCACCCAGTTCGGCGCCCCCATCAGCGAGCTGCTCCCCAAGGTCGCCCAGTGGTACACCCGCCTCAAGAACCGACCCTCGTTCAACGCCTGAACTTCATTCAACTTTTTAGACGAACGGGCTCAGGATGACGGGGGATCGCCCGACAGCCGCGCTGCGGCATCGGCGGCGAAGCGCGCCCCGGTGTCGCGCAGCTCCTGGGCGGCGCCTTCGGCTTGAGCCGCGCGGCGCCCGAAGGCCTCGATGATCGCCAGCTCCGCCCGCCCGCCGAGGGTCGGCTGCGCCCTCAGGAGCCGGCCGCTGACCCCGCAGACCGTCAGCGCCGCGCGGGCCTCGACGTCCGGCGGGCACTCCGGCTGCTCCAGCGCGGCCTGGGCCAGCTCGCGGGCCTCGCGCAGCGAGGCGAGCGCGGCGCTGTCGGCCTCATTGCTGGACAGCGACTGCCCAAGAATCCCGTGCTCGAGCTGGGCGTTGGCCGCCAGGTACAGGAAGCCGGCCCGCCGCCCTCCCGAGAGCCCTGGCGTCGAGGCCGCGCGGCGGCCCAGCGCGCTGGAGGCCTCGAAGTGACGCCGCGCGGCGTGCTGGTCGCGCTCCTTGAGCAGCAGCGCGACGTTCTGGCGAGTCCGGATGGCCGTGTCGAAGGCCGGCGCGCGCAGCGCCATGGGCAGGTTCGGCTCGTCGGCCACCGCCAGCGCCAGATCCACGGCGCCCTCCAGCGCCGCGATCCCGGCCTCGAAGTCCTCGTTGCGCAGGTAGAGGCCGTAGACGCAGGCGTAGTTGGCGCCGCGCTGCATCGCCTCGGCCTGCATCAAGGCGTTGGCGCCGGGCGCCTCGGCGGCCTCGCGCGTCCAGCCCAGCGCGGCCCGCAGCAGCTCGGCGGCCTCGGACGGGGCCTCTATCGTCAGGGCCAGCTCGTAGCTGACCTCGGCCAGGATCAGGAAGGTCTCGGCCTGGAGCGCCCCGCGCAGCTCGATCGCCTGGACGGCGCGCTCGCCGTATTCGAGGGCCTTCTCCAGGTCCGCCTTGAAGGACTTGTCGCCGCGCGCCCGCGCGATGCTGGCCAGCGCGTGGGAGGCCGCCGCCGCGTTGGCCAGCACCCGCGCGGCCTTCTCGGCGTCGGGCGCCTCCAGGCCGTCGAGCGCCTCGGCGCAGCGCGCCGCGTCGCCGAAGAGCGCCGAGGCGTCCTCGGGGTGATCGGCGCTCAGGCTGTGGGCCACCTCGAAGGCGGCGCACTGCGCCCGGTAGAGCCCGTGCAGGCGAGGGCCTTCGCCCAGGGCCTCGCGCTCGAAGATCTCGACGCCGATCAGGACTGCTGCGCGCAGCTGATCGGCGCCTGCGCCGCCCTGGATCTGCGCCATCCCGGCGGCGTAGGCCGCGTCCGCGCCGAGGATCGCGGCCTGGGGGCGCAGCGCCTCGTCGCTGGCCGCGTCGGCGCGCCACATCGGCGCGCACAGCGCGACGGCCTCGCGGAGCAGTTCGGCGGCCTTGTCCAGCTCGCCGCGCGCGGCGGCGTCCTGACCGGCGTCGAAGCGGGCGCGGGCGCGCTCAAGGGATCGTCCGTCGGGTGGGGTCATGGGGCGGGCTCCGAGGGCGGGTTGGCCTTGATCCAGGCCAGGATCGCCTCGGCCCACCTCTTCGAGCCCTCGCGGCTGGGGTGGTAGCCGTCGTGGCGGCGGTCGAGCTTCAAGGGCGTGGAGTTGAAGAAGCGGCAGGGCGCGGCGTTCTCTTCGAGGACGCGCACGACGCCGGTGTCGGGCGTCCACATCGGCGGCCCGATCCAGTAGCAGGGCGTGTCGCCGACCTGCGCGACGATCTTCTTGATCGGGGCGGCCAGCGACTCGGGCTTGGGGATGAGCCCCTCGTTGGAGCCCAGGGAGATGAGCACCACGTCGGGTTTGTATTTGATCAGGTCCTCCTTGAGGCGGTTGTTGGCCGCGAAGGCGCGGATCGAGTCGCTGGTCTTGTGGCGGAAGCGGAACTCGTCCCCGCCGGCCTCGACCAGCGGCTGCATCTCCAGCCCCAGGCTCCAGGCCATCGAGTCGCCCACGAGCAGGATCTTCCTCTCGGAGTCTTCGGCGCCGACCTGCGCGGCCAGCGCCATCGTCAGCGCGGCCAGCGCGGCCGCGGCGAACCATCGCCTCTTGCTCATCACCTTCACCTCTCGTCTCGGGGCTTCGTGGGCCGCGCGGCGCCGCGGCGATCCTGGGCGCGCAGAGAAGCCAAAGCGGGCCGCCCTGTCAATCCCGCATCGCCACTCGGGCCTCGAAGAAGCGTCTGGCGCACCCGCAGGGATGCCCGCGTCAGGCCGCTGTCAACCCCGCATCGCCACTCGGGCCTCGAAGAAGCGGCGGGTGTCGGGGAACATCGGATCGCAGCCGGCGGCTTCCTGCGCGGTCAGCCAGAGGGCCTGATCGATCTCGGCGACCAGCAGCGACAGCGGCCCGTAGGCCGAGGCGGGCTCGTCGAGCGCGGCCTCGAACCAGATGATCACGAAGCGGCGATCGTGGGTGTCGCAGCGGTAGAGCTCGGCCCCGGCGGTGACCGACAGGCCGACCTCCTCGCGGACCTCCCGGCGCAGGGCCTCGGCCAGCGACTCGCCCGGATCGGGCTTGCCGGTCACGGTCGTCCAGTAGCCCCCCGCCGAGACGCCCCGGGCTCGCCTCACCAGCAGGTAGCGCCCGTCGTCGCGGCGCACCACGGCGGCGATGGCCTCTCTTTGAGCGTCGTCGAATGGCCTCATGGCTCCCTCCTGGCCTGCAGCGCGCGTCTGCGAAGCCTCCCATCGGCAGGCGGGTCGAATCTGGAACGATAGCGGCGGCGGGCCTGAACGCAAACCCGCCTTGACCGGGGCCCGGGCCGCGCTATGCTTCGCGGGGTTCAAGCGCCCTGGAGAGATGACCAGAATCACGCTGACAGCCTCGCTCCTGCTCGCCGCCGCCGCGCTGCCCTCTTGCGGCGACGCTCCGGCCCCTGCGCCCTCCTGCGAGCCCAGCCTGACGCCCACGGCGCTGATCGACAACGGGGCCTGGATCACCCAGAGCGCCGACGAGGACCCCTTCTTTGACCACCGCCCCGAGACGATCGACTGCCCCGAGGGCGCGCTGACGAGCGAGGGCGGGGTGCTGGACCTCGACACCGGCCGGTGCAACTACGTCGCCATCAAGCAGCCGCTGCTCATCGACGTCCAGCCCTGCGACACGGTCCAGGCCGTGCTCATCCACGAGGCGCTCTTTGACGTCAACCCCGCCACGGCCCACGTCTCCATCCTCATCAACGGCGAGATCGTCTTCGACCAGCAGATCCCGATCCCCTCGCCCAGCGGGCTGCTGACGCCGCGCTGGCAGCTGCCGGCGGGCGCGCGGGCCGGCGACGAGATCGTCCTGCACCTGCACAACCACGGCGTCAACACCTGGAACCTGCTCAGCGTCAACACCGTCGCCCCGTGACGGATGAGGACCAGAGGGCCTGATCGACCTCGGCGACCAGGGGCGCCAGCCGCCCCCGAGATGCTCCAGGGCGTCCATCCAGAAAAATAAAGCAATATCAAGCACTTAAAATACTTCAATGTTCGCGTTGACAAATCGCACTTTCTCGGATATTGGTCCGCGCAAAGACGGGTTGGTGAAGATCAGGGTTCTCCCCTCTCTTCCCCCGGTGGCGCAAGCGGCTGGCTGGCTGCGCACGCCCTCCTGACCTTCGATACACGAGAGGCAAGGCTGTATGAGAGGGATGAGTCGCGGTGTTCTTCGTTCGGCGCCGATGGGGTGGCTTCTGGCGATGGCCTTGATGGGGCAGGCTTCCTGCTCGACGCCCGATGAGCCCTCCGTCCCCCCGGGCGAGGATCTGGACCCTCTCGACGGCGAGGACGACGACTTCCTGAGCGGCGGCAAGACCGACGGGCTGGGGATCGAGGAGGGGAGCGACGAGGCCTGCGCGGTGCTCAAGCTCGCCAGCCTGGCCACCGAGTCGGAGCTCGACAACGCGCCGGTGCGGCTCAACGCCAAGGCCGCCCGCGAGATCGCCAGGGTCCGCCTGGGGCTGGACGGCGTCCAGGGCACCGACGACGACGTGTGGTTCACGACCCTCCTGGGGCTCGACAACGTCAAGCACGTCGGCCCGTCGGCCTTCCGCAGGCTGCGCGACGCGGCGGCCACCGACAGCAGGTGGGCTTGCGGCGACGTGTCGGTGCAGCTGCTGTCCTTCAACGACTTCCACGGCAACCTCAAGGCGCCCTCGGGCTCCAGCGGCCGGATCCAGACGGGCCCTGACCCCAACGTCGACCGCGTGGACGCGGGCGGCGCGGAGTTCATGGCCACGCACATCAAGGCGCTCAAGGCGACGAACCCCAACACGCTGATCGTGGCCGCTGGCGACATCATCGGCGCCACGCCGCTGCTCTCGGCGCTCTTCCACGACGAGCCCTCGGTGGAGTCGATGAACCTGATGGGGCTGACCATCTCCTCGGTCGGCAACCACGAGTTCGACGAGGGCCTCGACGAGCTCTACCGGATGCAGGACGGCGGCTGCCACCCCGTGGACGGCTGCCAGGACGGCGACGGCTTCGAGGGCGCCGACTTCAGCTACCTGGCCGCCAACGTCATCGAGGACGAGGTCGGCGACACGATCCTGCCCCCCTACACGATCCGCCGCTTCGGGCACGCCTCGGTGGGCTTCATCGGGATGACGCTGGAGGGCACGCCGCTGGTGACGAGCCAGGCCGGGACCGTCGGCCTGACCTTCCTGGACGAGGCCGACACGGTCAACGCCCTGGTGCCCGAGCTCAAGGCCAAGGGCGTCGAGACCATCGTGCTCTTGATCCACGAGGGCGGCGCCGCCACCGGCCTCTTCAACCAGTGCGTGGGCATCTCAGGCCCGATCTTCGAGATCGTCAACCGCCTCGACCCGGCCGTCGACGTGGTGATCAGCGGCCACACCAACGCGGCCCACGTCTGCAACATCAACAACCGGCTGGTGACCTCGGCGGCCAGCTTCGGGCGCCTCATCACCGACATCGACCTGGTGATCAACGAGAAGACCGGCGACGTGGTCTCGATGCAGGGCCAGAACAACATCGTGACCCGCAACGTCACCCCCGACCCTGACCAGACCGCCCTCATCACCAAGTACGAGCGCTTCGCCGCCCCGCTGGCCAACCGCGTCGTGGCCGCCATCGCCGCGGACCTGACCCGCGTCCAGGCCCCCTCCGGCGAGTCGACCCTGGGCCAGCACATCGCCGACGCCCAGCTCGGGGCCACCCGCGCCGACGGGGCGCAGGCCGCCTTCATGAACCCCGGCGGCATCCGCACCGATCTGGTCTTTGCCCAGATCAGCGGCGGCGAGCTCCCCGGCCAGATCACCTTCGGCGAGCTCTTCGCCGTCCAGCCCTTCGGCAACATCCTCATCACCCTGGACATCACCGGCGCCCAGCTCGAGACCATGCTCGAGCAGCAGTGGTCCCTGGTCAACGGCGCCGAGAAGGCCAACATCCTGGCCGTCTCCGCGGGCTTCGCCTACACCTGGGACAGCACGAGGCCCATCGGCGACCGCGTCGACCCGGCCAGCATCACCCTCAACGGCGAGCTGATCGACCCGACCCGGACCTACCGCATCACCGTCAACGGCTTCCTGGCCGACGGCGGCGACGGCTTCTCGGTCCTCAAGCAGGGCACCGGGCGCCTGGCCGGCCCCCTGGACCTGACCGCCTTCGAACTGCACGCCGCCGCCCAGAACCCCCTGCTCGTCGGCGTCCTGAACCGCATCACCCGCCGCTGATCGCCCGGTAGCTCCGAGCGCCTCACGCCGCCCGGAGCTACCGGGCGATGAAGGGCTCGCTTTGGTAGAACCAGGCCGTCGCGGCGACGCGGGGCGAGAAGACGGGCAGGACCTCGTGCTCGACCACCTCGCTCATGAAGACGACGAGGCGGCCGGCGATCGGAGCGACCTCGACGACCACGGGCTCGACGTGGAGCATCAGAGCGCCGCCGTGCGCAGTCACCCAGTCGAGGTTGAGGTAGAGGATGGCGGTCACGATCCGGTTCGCGCGGCCAGGGAAGGAGTCCCGGTGGCTCTTGTAGAAGCCGCCCTGGCCTGCGTAGAAGGCGAGCTGGACGTCGAAGCGCCGCAAGCCCAGCCACGCGCCTTCGTTGAGCGCGATCCGCACGCCTTCGAAGATCTCATTGAGCGGCTTGAGGGCCTCGACGTCGCCGCAGTCGAGCAGCCACGTGATCCTGTCGCGGCGCTGGTCGAGGTCGACTTGAACCCTCGCGCCGCCGCCGACCTTGGCCGCGCGCGTGCGCCCCTGGTCGTCGAGGGCCACGACGGCGTTGCGGATCTGGAGGGCCTCGACCTTGTCAATGAGGCCCTCTCGACAGAACCATCCCCGATCGCGAAGGACACCTATCTCATCGTCGCTCAGTGGCAGCATCGGGTCTCTTTGAGGTGACGACGAGGACGGCGAGGCCGCCTCTCGGCGGTCTTGGTGAGGTCTTGAGGTGATCGAGCGGCGCGCCTCACGGGTCGACCTCGACCCGCGGCTCCTGGAGCGGCAGGATCACCTGAGCCGGCCGGCCGCCGCGCTCGATCAGCAGGATGACCGCCTGCTGGCGGCGCTGGAGCAGGGGCCGGAACAGGACCTGAGCGCCGAGGGCCGGGTGGTCGCCCACCGCCAGGATGAAGTCGCCCTCCTCAAGGCCGTGCTCGCGCAGATCACCCGGCTCGGCCACGAGCAGGCCCCCGCCGCGCGACTCGAAGTCCATCAGGTGCTCGATCGAGATCTCTGGATCGAAGTACTGATAGAAGCGCATCCTTGAGACCATCGAGTCCAGCGCGTCCATGTCCTCGAAGCGAGCCTCCAGCGGCTCCCTCCCATACGCGGTGGTGTAGGTGAACATCGGCTTGGGGTTGAACCTCAGATCGGCCAGGGGACGCCGCCCCGCGTCGATGGCGTAGTGATCGGCGAGCATCTCGACGATCAGCGCCACGCTCCGCTGAAGCGCCAGCGTCAACGCAGGGGTCTGATCCCGGGACGTGACGGCGGCGCTGAGGCCGTCCTCGACGAAGCCCACGACCAGGCTGGCCAGCTCCCGACCCTCGGAGAGATCCCGCAGCTTGATCCGGATCTCCCCCTGCTCGGCCGAGCGCACCCTCACGAGCCGCTCCCGCTGCTCCAGCACCCCGACGCGGGCGCTGCCCCCGAGCATCACCACCCGCACGTCCATCTGGATCGCCTCGTCCGGCGAGATCCCCTCGTTGCGCAGGAGCAGCCCGACGTCCGTGTCGAGCATGAGCCCCTGGCCCGACCTCAGCTGCCGATACTCCCAGGGCGCGATCGTCGGCACCGAGGCCCGCGTCAAGGCCGAGACCACGTCCCACGTCTTCTGATAGACCTGATAGGGCTCGAAGTCGCCGCTGAAGAAGGGCTCCGAGATCACCACCACCGGCGCCCCCACCTGATCGCCTGAGCGGCCCGTATGGCGCTCCAGGTTCTCCGAACGCACGTGCACGTCAGGCCCGTGCCCGCACGCCCCCAGCGCCCCGATCAGCGCCCCACAGGCCGCCATCCACGCCGCGCGCCCTCCCCTTGCCGTCACGCCCCGCTGCACATCCACGTCCTGGCCCCCTGTCTCGCAACCAGGCCCCTTGAGGCCCAATCATCTTCCCTTTCCTCATCGGACTTTCAAGCCAGGATCTCAAGCCCGCCTCAAGCCCCCCTCAAGCCTCCCCTCAGACCACTGAACGAAGGGCCCACGGCCCTATATATAATTGTTGCGCGGACACTGAAAAATGGTTTGACAAGGCCGCTCTCGATCCATACTGTATCCCTGTGCAGTGAATGACGTGTGTACAGCCACACACCAGCGGAGGAACCATCCATGAAGTTCGTCTTCAACAAAGCTCAGGTCTCCCAGGCGCGCGCCCGCATGACGATCATCGGGCCGAGCGGCGCGGGCAAGACCTACACGGCGCTGAAGCTGGCCCAGGGCCTCGGCTCGAAGATCGCCGTCATCGACACCGAGAACGGCAGCGCCTCCAAGTACGCCGACGAGTTCGACTTCTTCGTGCTGCGCCTGGAGGACTTCTCGCCCCAGAACTACGCCGGGGCCATCGAGGCGGCCGAGGAGGCCGGCTTCGACGTCATCGTCATCGACAGCCTCTCGCACGCCTGGATGGGCAAGGGCGGCGCCCTGGAGCTGGTCAACAAGGCCGAGAAGCGCTACCACGGCAACTCCTTTGCCGCCTGGAGGGACGTCACCCCCCTGCACAACGCCATGGTCGACGCGATCGTGCGCTGCAACAGCCACCTGATCGCCACGATGCGCTCCAAGACCGACTACGTCATCGAAACCGACGACAAGGGCCGCAAGATCCCCCGCAAGGTCGGCCTCGCCCCCGTCCAGCGCGACGGCATCGAGTACGAGTTCGACATTGTCGCCGACATGGACATGGAGCACAACATGATCATCTCCAAGACCCGCTGCCGCGAGCTCGACGGCGCCGTCTTCCGCCGCCCCGGCCTCGACGTCGCCGCCATCGTCAACCGCTGGCTCAGCGACCCGGCCACGCCCCGCGTCTCCGAGGCCCTCACCACCCCACCCGAGCGCACCTCCACCGTCGACCTCGTCGCCGCCGAGGCCCCCGCCCTGGAGTCCAAGCCCGCGCGCCGCAAGGCCGCCCGCCAGAACGCCGAGCCCGAGGCCCCCTCCCTCCACGAGGACGACCTGCAGGCCTGGCGCGAGGCCGCCCTCGAGCTCAAGAACACCGCGCGGCGCCACTTCAACGGCGACCACGAGCTCGTCCTGGAGGCCCTCAAGCGCAAGGAGGGCGTATCGGACTCGCGCGCCATCGGCACCGAGCGCCTCCTGGCCCTGGCCAGGGAGCTCGACGCCCTGGCCGCCGAGGGCGAGCCCTCCGTGCGCGCCCAGCTCCTGATCTGGAGGCAGATGACCGCCCCTCGCGACGACGGCCGCCACCCGAGCGCCTCGACCGGCGGCGCCCAGGCCGGCCTCCTGATCTAGAGCGCTGATGGGTTTGAGGGACCGAGGTCGTCGAGGCCGACAGGGTCGAGGCCAAGGAGGAGAGCGCAGGCGGGCCAATAGGCCCGCCGAGCATCGACGACGACGGCATCGGCTCTGTCGGACCGATGACCGACGGGAGTCAAACCCATCAGCGCTCTAGTCTCGCGCCTGGAGAAGCCTGGCCCGACGACGGCGACGCTCTCCTGGCCAGAATCCGAACCCCGACGGCCCTCGGCGCTCAAGCGCCGGGCCCCGAACCCCCTCAAGGAGCGCCCGATGAACGTCCACCGTGCCCTCACCCCGCAGGCCGACACCTGGGAAGATCAGGCCGCCGAGTGGGTCAAGCAGAACATCAGCGCCGAGCTGCTCGACGCCTGGCTCTTTGAGCCCGACGGCGGCGGCCTGCGCTCCTTCGACGATGTCTGGGTCGACCTCAAGCGCGCCCGCATGATGATCCTCTGCGTGGACCCCCGCGACGCCCAGCACGCCATGCTCGACCTCTACTGCGCCAGCTACCGCTGGCACCTGGCCTGCGCCAACCCCACCCTCTCGGCCGCCGATCGCCACCACCAGGCCATGATCTGCGCCGTCGCCGAGGTCCACGCCACCGAGCAGAGCGCCCCCCACGCCCTGCACCACCGCCCACAGGGGGGGCTCGCCGCGCACGGCTGAGCCCGCCCTGGTCGCCCGGGCCGAAGGTGTCACAAGGGGCTCACGCCACCGAGAGCTGCGCTGTCTTCCGCAAGGCCAACGCGCTCACTCGGCGGTGCACCTCTGAAGGCAGGACGCGCTCCTCAAGCCCCCCCACAGGGAGCGCAGGGAGGTCGGCCCCCTCAGAGGGCCCTCGCCACTCACCACTGGCAAATCACAACAGGGCGCGATCCTCTTGTGACACCCTCAGCCCGGGCGACCCGACGCTCTCCCCACCCGACGAGCCCCCGCAAGAGCGTCAGGAGCGGGGGCCATCGACGCGCCTCAACGACCGATGATCGCCGCGCGCTCGTCCTTCGGCGACACGACCAGCCCTGGCGCTCCGCCGCTACCCAAGCCCCGCCGCGCTGTGTCATACAGGGATCGGGCGCCCTGACCGGCGCCATGGATCACCGAGAGCGCCCATGTCAGAGTCCACGACCTCCATCCTCGGCGTCGCCGTCCGCGACATCAACCGCTTCAGGACCGTCTGCGGGATCGTCGCCAGACACGGCTTCGGCGAGATCCTGACCCGCTCGCCGGTCGGCAAGCTGCTCGACGGGGCGCACAAGGTCGATCCCGGCCAGGAGGTGATCGAGGCCCCGGCCGCGGTGCGCTTCAAGCGGCTGCTGGAGGCGCTCGGGCCGACCTACATCAAGCTCGGCCAGATCCTCTCGATGCGGCCAGACAGGCTCCCGCCGGACTACATCCAGGCCCTCCAGGCCCTCCAGGACGACACCCCCGTGCTGCCCTTCGAACAGATCCGCGCCGTGGTCGAGGAGGGCCTGGGCAAGCCCATCGAGGTGCTCTTCGCCGACTTCGACCCCAAGGCCCTCGGCACCGCCTCCATCGCCCAGACCCACCTGGCCACCACCCACCAGGGCGAGCGGGTCGTGGTCAAGGTCCAGCGGCCCGGCATCGAGGCCATCATGCGGGGCGACCTGGACCTGCTCTACATCGGCGCGCGGATCCTTGAGGCCACCATCGAGGAGATGGACCTCTACTCGCCCTCCCAGGTCGTCGCCGAGTTCGAAAAAGCGCTCGTCCAGGAGCTCAACTTCGCCTTCGAACTGAGCAACCTCGTCACCGCCCGCGAGCTGCTCGACCCCAACCGCCGCGCCACCGCACCCCGGCCCTTCAAGGCCCTGTCCTGCAAGACCGTGCTGGTGATGGAGTTTTTCGAAGGGCGGCCGCTGCGCAAGCTCGAACCCCGCAGCAACGAGGCCCGCCACGCCGTCGAGGAGCTCCTGCACATGGGGCTCAAGAACGTCTTCGTCGACGGCTTCTTCCACGGCGACCCCCACAGCGGCAACATCCTCGTCGGCGACGACGGCACGGTCTGCGCCATCGACTGGGGGCAGGTCGGGCGCCTCAACACCGCCCAGCGCGAGGACCTCGTCACCCTCATCCTCGCCGCGATCACCAACGACGTCGACACCCTCGCCCGCATCCTGCTCAAGATGGGCACCCCCACCGAGCGGGTGAACATGGCCGAGTTCAAGGCCGAGATCCGACGCATCAAGGGCGAACAGCTCGAGGTCGCCAACCTCGACGAGTACGACTCGGGCCAGTTCATCCAGGAGTTCGCCCTGGCCGCGCAGCGCTTCCGCATCAAGCTCAACTCCGAGTACTCGGTGCTGACCAAGGCCGCCGGCACCCTCGAAGGGATCGTCGCGGCCCTGCACCCCGAGGTCGACATCACCGGCATCGCTCGCCTCTACGCCGAGCCCATCATCCGCGCGCGCCTGACCCCCCAGAAGCTCGTCGAGGAGGCCATGTCCGGCGTCACCGGCGTCGGCTCGCTCATCCGACACCTGCCCAGCCAGCTCGATCAAGTCCTGCACGACATCGAGACCGGCAACGTCCAGGTCCGCGCGCTGACCCCCGGGCTGACCGAGGTCGCCCCCACCCTCCATCAGGTCGCCAGCCGCCTCTGCATGGCCCTCTTCGCCGCCAGCATGTCCGTCTGCACCGCCCTGCTGCTGCCCGACGACCCCACGCGCGCCCTCGGCGTGCCCTGGCTGAGCCTCTTCTGCTTGACCATGGCCGTGTCCTGCTGGACCATCCTCTGGTGGTGGCACTTCGTCGGCATGGGCAAGCCCGTGCGCGTCTCACCCCTGATCAAGTTCTTCAAGCGAGGCTGAAAAACCCATGAACCACGAACTCTTGCGCGACGACGACGGCACCCTGCGCGACCTGATCACCGCCACCGCCTCCATCGCCGTCCTCGGCGCCAGCGCCACCCCCGACCGCGCCGGCTACTACGTCCCGGCCCACATGCGCGCCCACGGCGCCCGCGTCGTCGGCGTCAACCCCGCCCTGAACGTCTTCCTCGGCCAGCCCGCCATCGCTTCCCTGGCCGACCTCCCCCACCCCGTCGACATGGTCCTCATCTTCCGCCGCAGCGAGCTCGTCCCCGACCACATCCCCGAGATCCTCGCCATGAACCCCCTGCCCCGCGTCGCGTGGCTCCAGCTCGGCGTCCGCAGCCCCGAGGCCGCCGACGCCCTCACCGACGCCGGCGTCCACGTCATCCAGGACCGATGCCTCCTCGTCGAGCACCGGCGCCTCGCCTGAACCTCGCCAACCCACGCGGCAATTTTCCTGACATGAACCTACACGGGGGTATAACCAGAGATTGAGCAGCCTGTTGAGGACCTCAACCCAGGAGAGGCCCACCGTGAACCGAAACACCGCACTCGCCGCCATCGCCCTCGTCGTCGGCCTCGGCGCCGCCGCCTGCGCCACGCCCGAGCGCGCCCATGTCCTGCGACAGCCCTCAGTGCAGTTCGCCTTCGGCGAGCTCTCCGAGGACGAGCAGCAGCTCCTCATCAACAGCCTGACCCGCGATCAAACCACCCCGCTGGACTGCAAGCAGCAGAAGGCCAAGGTCATCTGCGCGCTCCGGCTCGTCCAGGGCGAGCTGGACCCCGCGCAGTTCTTCGCACAGCTCGCCGACCTCCACCAGCTCGTGGCCAGCGTCAAGAACCCCGCCGGCAGCCTCCTGGCCCAGAGCGAGAGCGTCAACGTCCAGTTCAACTACACCACCACCCACGCCGAGAGCGTCACAGGCGCCGTGATCTTCATCACGCCCATGCCCTCGAACGCCGCCCTCTTCATCGACTCGACCATCCCCGGCCTGGCCCAGTTCATGAACCCGGACGGGAGCGCCCGGCTGGGCGACTCGGGGCAGTTCTCCATCGACCTGCCCTTCTCCTTCATCCGGCAGCGGCACTTCCTCTACTTTCGCACCGTCCACGAGGGCGCCACGCGCTTCTTCTTCTACGACCTCGATCGCCAGCAGCAGTTCGAAGTCGGCGAGATCCGCAGCGAAGAGGACTGGCGCTACTTCCAGGAGCACCACGCCCTGCCCTGATCCGCCCCGAGGCGGCGCCGCGCCCAGTCGACGCAGGCCCCTGGCCCTCAGGTTCGCTCGGTGAAGTCACGATCGAAACCCAGGCTCCACGAACGCCCCACGCTCCTCGCACCGCCCCACGCTCCTCACACCGCCCGTTGGGCGGGCTCGTCGGGTGGGGCTAGTAGCGCGGATGGGCTGCGCCCGCTGGGCGCAGGCCAGCGGGCGGGTGAGGGCGGATCGCAGGGGCGGATCACGGCGTCGAAGTGGGCCTGTGGATTGGGATTTTCACGCCCCCTGAGGTCAACTTCGGTCGTGCGCTGGCCTGCGACCGAGAGGGCGCAGCCCACCCTGAGATTCTAGCCCCACCCGACGAGCCCGTCCCCAACGGGGGCGGTGCGAGGAGCGTGGGGCGGTGCGAGGAGCGTGGGGCGATCGTCGATCGTGGGGTGCTCGTCGTGCGTGGGGCGCTCTTGGAGCGTGGGGCGCTCGTGGAGCGTCGAAGGGGCCTGGAGCCTTCGCTGAGCGAACCTGCTCTGGCCCTCCCAGTCCCCGCAGCTCAGTCCTCGACGCAGGCCCCCGCCTGCTCGGCGAAGCGCCTGTCGAGGAAGTTCACCAGGCAGGCGTTGCAGTTGTTGGCCGCGGTCGCGGCCAGCTCATCCGAGCAGAACTGCACCAGGCAGTCGTCCACCGCGTCATCCTGTGGCACCGAGGCGCACTCGCGCTCGAAGCACGCCACGATCGCCTCGACCTGCTCCCGGGTGCACGTGTTGCCGCCTTCGGGCACGTCCGGCGGGGGCTCGACGAGATCCGGGCGGTCGTCGACGTCTTCAGGCGGCGCGACGTCCTCCCCTCCCTCGACGTCCTCCCTCCCCTCCACGTCCTCGACGGGCTCGCCCGCGTCCCTCGGCGGCACGTCCGGCGGCGGATCGGGCTCCTCGTCGGGCTCGGCCTCCGCGAACTCCAGCTCGTCGACATCGAAGATGTTCGCGCAGCCCGTCAACGACAGGATCAACGCCAGCAGAATGGCCCTCATCAGCCCCCCCACGCCCGCTCCGCCCGACAGTCTGACACAGCCGCGACCCGGGAACAAAGCGCCCCTCAAGCCTCCAGCGTGAAGAAGAGCACGGCCGCCCCCGCCCACGACATCCGCCCCAGGTAGAGGCCAGGCCCAAGGCACCTCAGATCGCCGCGCATCCCCTTGAAGATGCTCGGGTTTTCATCGACGTCGTAGTCCATCACGAGGGCGCCCGCGCGCTCATCGAGCGCCGCGCGGAAGTGGACGCGCCGCAGGTCGAGCGGCCCCCAGCGGTTTGAGCCGCGCCCCGCGCCGAAGTGCTTGCCGCGCCAGGGGGACAGCCCCGCGACGAGGTCGAGGGCCGCTCGGCGGAGCGGCGCGGGCAAGGGGTCCAGGGCGACGGCGGCCACGATCCTGCCCGAGAGGGCGCCGACGGGCTGGTCGGGCTCGGGCGGATTCAGGGCCTCGAAGCGGCGCTCAAGGCCGCGCATCCCGAGGTCGGCCAGCGCCCCGGCGCCGACCTCCTCCTGCTCCCTTGGTGACATGTCTGCTCCCAACGCGTTCGAGCGCCAAAGGGCGAGCGCGCCCTGCGCCTGCGGTGAAGTCCAGGGGCGCGGCCGCCCCGCCTCCTATCGTTCGGCCTCGATCATCAGCGCGGCCTGTCGCTCGGCCAGCGCCGCGATCGTCCAGACCGGAGGGACACCCGGGGCCTGGGGCAGCGCGGCGGCGTCGGCGACGAAGAGGCCCTTGTGCCCGAAGACCTCCCCTCGGTGATCGACGACGCCGCGCTCGGGGGTGGAGGCCATCGCCGCGCCGCCGAGGGGGTGGACGCTGGCAAGCCGGGTCCGGGTCGAGGCGGCCAGCCCTGGCGAGAGCGCGGCGATCATCGCGCGCAGCCGCGCCTCCTGGCGCTCGTGGAGCCCGTCCGAGGCGGGCGACAGCGCCGTGTGGAGCCCGCGCCCGTCAAAGGTCAGGCTGCCGCCCTGATCCCGGCCCATCGCGGCGATCCCCGAGATCCTGACGAGGCGGCGCAGGGCGGGCGCCGTCAGGCCCAGGGCCCCGAGGGGTGCGGAGAACTCGGCCAGGAAGCCCGCCGCGTCGCTGGCGATCCGAGTGACGGAGGGGCCGCGCTCATCGGGGGTCAGGGAGAGCATCAGCGCGGCGGCGTCGCCGTTGGTGAAGAAGCGCTGGCCGAGGGTCCGGGGCAGCGCGGGCAGCGCGCGGTGTCGATCGCGGGCCGCCATCAGCAGCCGCACGGTGCCGAGCGCGCCCGCGGCGAGGATCAGCCTGGGGGCCTGGACCTGGAGGCGCTGGCCGGTGCGGCGGTCGAGGTAGCGCACGATCCATCGATCGGCCGAGCGGCCGATCGCCTCGACCTCGCACATGGGGCGCAAGGTCGCGCCGAGGCGCAGGGCTTCGGGGATCAGCGTCAGGTCGAGGGAGCCGCGGGCGCCGTGGCGGCAGCCGACGACGCACTGGCCGCAGCCCACGCAGGGCTTCAGGCTTCCGGGGCCGGGTGAAGGGTCACCCCAGGAGATCGCCAGATCGGGGGCGCGGCCTTCGAGGCCGAGGTGGGCGGCGGCGGCGTCGAAGCGGCGGGCGCGGGGGGCGTCGGCGGGGGGCGGCGCGGGGTCGAGCCAGGCGCGCGCGCGCTCAAACCAGGGGTCCATGTCCCGGGCGCCGATCTCGGGGGGGAAGGCGTCGAAGAGGTCGGGGGAGGGGCGCTCGATGATGCCGGTGTAGACGAGCGAGCCGCCGCCGACGCCGCTGCTGGTCAAGACGTCGAGGTGGCTGAAGGCGTGCCACTCAAAGAGGGCGCGCGGGCGGAGCATGATCTGCCGGGCGGGGCCCGAGCGCGCCCACCAGATCGAGCGCAGGCCGCGCGCGAGCGCCCCGGAGAGGCCGCGCGGGAAGGCGACGGGGTCGGCGTCGCGCGCCGCTCCGGGGGCGCGCTCCCACCAGGGGCCGCGCTCAAGGATGAGGGGGCGCGCGCCGGCCTGGGCCAGCCGCAGCGCGAGGGTCGCGCCGCCGAAGCCCGCCCCCACGATGATCGCCTCCCTGTTCATGGTCGATCCTCGGGCATCTGGGCCTCGAGAGGCCCGTCCGCGGCGATCTTCGCACAGGTGGGGGCCGCCGTGAACACCTGAACTAAAAACTAATGAAACATTGTTCAGATTTTCGATTGACGCGGCTCGAGTTGGATCCTTATTCTTGAGGGGTGGTGATGGTTTGACTGCGTTTGTGGCCTTTGGGGTCGCGGGCGGTCGGGGTGCTCGGAGCGAGGTGGAGATGTCGGCGATTTTTCCCTGGTTCGAAGGCGCGGTGCCGACGCGCAGGGGCGTGGACGGCTACCCGATGTTCGAGGGTGATCCGCACCTTGAGGGTCACGCGCGCCTGGATGAGTGGCTCGCGGTGGCGGACGAGGCGGCGCGGCCGGAGGAGAGCGAGGTCGGCGCGGGCTTGCTGGCGCTGGGCGCGGTCGAGCGGTCGGAGGTGGTGATGGCGGGGCTGGTGCGTCTGTCGTGGAATGACGGCCGAGGGGGGGATCAGGCGCGGTGGCCTGGGGCGCTCAGGGTGTTGATGGGGCGGTTGCTGCGCCATCGGCTGGAGGGGGCGGTGGGGGCGCTGGACTTCGCGCTGAGGTGGATGGTGGACAAGCCGGCGCTCAAGGACATGGCGTGGCCGGTGCGGTCGGTGTTGAGGCAGGTGGAGTGGCACGTCGAGGCGCAGGGGGGCCTCGGCGGGGCGCTGGAGGCGAGCTTGAGGCGGCTGAGGGCGTCGGGGCTGGCGTCGGAGCGGAGCGCGGAGACGCGGGAGGTGGCCGAGCGGGTTGACAGGCTGCTGGGAGAGGGGGAGGCCCCGGGCGAGCCGCTTGAGGGCGGGGAGTGGTGGTCTGAGGTCGCGCTGGAGGCGATCTCGGGGATGGGGGAGGTGGAGCGGCGCGGGTGGCTGTCGCTCCTGGAGCACGCGGCGGGGCTGGGGGGCGGCAGGCCCTCGGAGCGTTGGAGGCGGCGGGCGAGGGCGTTGATCGAGGGTGTGGGCGTGGAGGCCTTCCAGGTGGCCTTTGAGGGTTGGAGCGTGAGGGTGGGTCGGACGGCGGCGGGGGCGGGTCACAGGTTGACGCCCTCGGATCGCAATGCGCAGGCGCTCAAGGGGCTGGCGTGGTGCGGGGCGCTGGCGTCGTCGGAGGCGATGGCCAGGGCGGTGTGCGAGCTTGCGGAGGTCAGCTTCCGGAAGGTGCCGGAGGTCGGGCCGAGGAGCGTCAAGGTGGGCAATGCGTGCCTGGGTGCGCTGGGCGAGATGGGTTGGGAGGGGCTGGTGCAGCTGGCGCGGCTGCGCCAGCGGATCAAGTACCCGTCGGCGCAGGCGCGGATCGAGGAGCTGATGGCGGAGGAGGCCGGGCGCAGGGGCGCGTCGGTCGAGGAGCTGGAGGAGCTGGCGGTGCCGGACTGCGGGCTGGACGCCTCGGGCCAGCGCTTCATGGCGATCGGCGGGGGCGCGGCGCGGCTGGCGATCACGGGGTCGCTGCAGGCGGAGCTGGTGTGGCTGCGGGCGGATGGTCGGCCGCTGAAGTCGGCGCCAGCCCAGCTCAAGCGCGATCACCCGGAGGAGCTGGCCAGGGCCAAGGCGCTCTTGAGGGAGCTTCAGGCGCTGCTGGCCTCGCAGCGGGATCGGATCGAGGGGCTCTGGTTGACGGATCGGTGCTGGTCGTACCCGCAGTGGAAGGCGCGCTTCGTCGATCACCCTGTCCTGGCGGCGCTTTCGAAGGGGCTGGTGTGGCACCTCCAGCGCGGGCCGAGGGCGCAGACGGTGATGTGGCGCGAGGCCGAGGGGGGGGGGTTCGTGGACGCGCACGGCAACGCGCAGACCTGGGCGGACGAGGGGACGACGGTGCACCTGTGGCACCCGGCGGACACGGCGCCGGTCGTCCAGCAGTGGTGGCGCGAGCGGCTGATGGAGTTCGGTGTCACTCAGCCCTTCAAGCAGGCGCACCGCGAGATCTGGGCGGCGTCGGTCGGCGAGCAGTCGGTGGTGGGATCGGCTCGCTTCGAGGGGAACTTCCTCAAGCAGCACCAGCTCGCGGCGCTGTGCAAGCAGCGCGGGTGGCGCTACCAGCTCCAGGGGCCGGGCTTTGGCGTTTCGTCCGGGCCGACGCTCTCGCTGCCGGCCTGGGGGTTGGAGGCGGAGTTCCAGATCAAGCCGGTCGAGGGGCGCCGGGCGGTGTCGGAGTCTGGCGTCTCGCTCTTCGTGACGGCGGGGCGAGTCCAGTTCCGGAGGCAGGGCCAGGGGGGCGGGCTGTGCGCGCTGGGCAGCGTCCCGCCGAGGGTCTTCTCGGAGGTGATGCGGGGGGTCGATCTCTTCGTCACGATCTGCGGCGACGAGCAGGGCGAGGGGAGCGAGGCCGAGGAGCTGTCGGCGGCGGCGCGGACGCGGCGGGAGGTGCTGCGCGAGATGCTGCCGAGGCTGCCCTTTGTCTTCCGGTGTCGGCTGGAGCCGCGCGCGCTGGTCGTCCGGGGCGATCTCCACACGCACCGCATCCACCTGGGCAGCGGCCAGGTGACGCGGCAGGAGAGCGGCGAGGAGGTCGAGGTGGAGGCCAGCCCGGACCTTGAGCTGCCCGTGCCGCTGCCCTTCGAGGGTGACAGGACGCTCTCGCTCATCCTGTCGCGCGCCCAGGCGCTGGCCGGCCAAGGGCGCGCGGCGACGCAGGCGAGCGCGCCCGCGCGCCTGGACGCCGTGCAGACCTCGCTGGGCTTTTTCTGAGGGCGGGCGCCTATTTCTTGGTCACGAAGGGGATGTCAGGACGTGGGGTCCGAGGGGTGCGCTGCCTCAGGGTGCTATGGGGCGAGGCCAGGGGCCTGCTGATGTAGGAGCCGTCGATGGCCTTGAGGGCGAACCAGCCTTTGTCCTCGATGTCCTTGATGTAGCCTCTGCGGAGCAGCACCGCGATCACCTTCTCCAGGGCCAGGACCTTGGTCTCCTCGATGAGGCGCTCGCGCGACGTGATCCGATCTTTGTGGGTGTCGTGGATGATGGTCTCAAGGACGACGAGCTCATTGCGGGTGAAGATCATGGGCGTGGCTCAGGGCTCTTCGTGTCGTGAAAGGCACCGTCCTGATCGAACATCCAAAGGCAGAGCGCGGAACGAAGCACGTTGAACACCATAAGTCCACTGCGCCGCCTTGCCTAGATCGACGCCGTCGACGATATACATCGCAACTGCATCTGCCCTCACCGATCCAAGTCGACAAATGGATGCGAAAGTTGAATGTTCAGGCTAGAATGTCCCTGAATGCCCATGGCGCCGCGCTCGGCCCCAAGCCCCTCAAGTCCACCCCATGATGCCTCGCCTCAACACCTACGAGCTCGTCACCCTCGGGCGCGTATTGCGAGACACGCGGCGCGCCCGCGGCCTGTCGATGAGGGGCGCGGCGGAGGCCGCCGGGCTGTCCAAGGACACGCTGTGGGGGTGGGAGGCTGGCCGTCACAAGCCACAGCAGTTCAGCTTCGAGGCCATCTGCGCGGTCTACGAGGTCTCGGCCGCCGAGCTGCTGCGCGAGCTCTACCGCCGCGCCGAGCACCGCCCCTACCCCGGCGACGCCTGAGCGCGGCGGACTGATCAAGGATCACCTGACGATCACGCCGTCGAGGATCGATCGGACATCCGATTGCACGAGCGGGCGCTTGACGCGGAGCTCCAGGACGCGCGCGCGCCCGAGCAGGTGGACGATCTGCTCCATGCGCTGGCCGTGGGGCCAGGGCCGGTGCAGGCAGCCGATGGCCATCTGCCACGCCACCGGATCCTCGATGGACTTGAGGGCCTTGACGGCCACGCGCTGCACCGCGCCATCGCAGATCAAGGCCAGGTCCGGCAGGATCGCCTCGGGGTCCAGCAGAGCCACCTTGTGGTTCGTGGGGGGCTGGATGTTCAACAGGCAGCCGCTGGCGTCCGCCTCGGTCGCCAGAGCCGAGAAGAAGCGCTCGTCGCAGTTGAAGTCGGCCTTGGCCAAGAAGCGCGCGATCTGCGTCGGCAGCGCGTCTCGCCCCTTGACGCCCTCCCCCCTGCTCAGTTGCCGAAGATCCTCCCGCGACAGGAAGGCCAGCAGCACCACCGACATGATCCACCCCGCGAAGCCAGAAAATTACGACGGAAAGAGACCCTCCCACTCTGGGATAGCACGGAGGGCGCGCGGGCTTCAACCGCGCGGCGACGTGGCGCGGCGCATCGCGTCGAGCGAGCCCGTCCCGAAGCGCCACTGGAGCCGCCGCACGATCGGAAGCGTCAGGCGCGAGATCCACCCCCCCGGCATGGAGAAGGCCAGCAGATCGTACCAGACCTCCCCAGAGGCCGCGTGCCACTCCACCATGAAGCGCTCCTCGCCCTTCATCGCGTGCTCGGAGAGCGTCCCGTAGCCAAAGCCGACGCGGCGGACCGCGCCGCCCTCGGGATCGTCCAGCGTGTAGACGACCCGACAGGCGTTCAAGGACCAGATCCCGAAGACCCGCGCGAGCACCGCCACCGTCGACCCGGGCTCGGTCGAGGCCGTCGGCCAGCACAGCCGCGCCCAGCCGACGTCGAACATCGACCAGCGCCCCAGCGCCGCCGCCGCCGCCGCGAAGGTCTCCGCGCCGTGCCCCAGCAGCACACGACGGTGGTGCAGGTGGTAGCCCGCGGGCACCCCGCCATCCCGCGACAGCCCCACGTCCGGGTAGCTCAAGGGGGCCTCGGAGAGCGACTCCAGGAAGGCGTTGATCCTCGCCTCGGACGGCCGCGCAATCAGAAACATCAGATCACACCTCACGCCATCGGGTCGAGCGGCCCGGCGACAGCCGGGGCGGCCAGACAGGGGATCAGAAGAGGAGCCGCAGGCGCAAGCCCAGCTCCGTCGTGTAGCCCACGTCGGCGTGCTCGATCCGGCCCTCCTCGTCGATCACGTAGAGGGTCGGGAACTTGTTGACCGCGTAGGCCTCGGCGATCTCGTCATCACCGAGCAGCACCGGGTAGTCGACCTCGTGCTCGTCCATGAAGCGCCGGACGGTGTCTCGCCCGTCGTACCCGAGCACGACCGAGAGGACCTCGACGCCCTCGTCGCCCGAGCGCGCGATGGACGAGATCGTCCCAGACTCCGCGCCGCAGACCCCACACCAGGGCGCCCAGAAGACCAGGAGGGTCTTCTTGCCGCGCATGTCGGACAGCGCGCGCGCCTGCCCTTCCATCGCCGGAAGCGTGAAGTCGGGGGCCACCTGACCGGAGCCGATCAGGTCGCGCCCCTGGAAGGCCATCGCGACGAAGAAGATCGCCAGCGCCAGCGCGCCGTCCATCAGCCAGCGCGCCCACCAGCGGCGGCGCAGCCGCTGCCAGCGCGATTCGGGTCCAGGCCCGGCGGGATCAGGGACAGGTTCGCTCATGGATCTCCAGGGTCATGCGGCGCCGTGTCGCCATCCCCACAAGGCGCCAGGGCCGCGGCATCTTCCCGGGCCTCGGCGCGGCGCCCGGCAGGCCGCCCCACCGCACGCCCAAGCCATTGATATCACCGGACAAATTTCGCAGCGTGGCCCGAGGCGACGGCGGCCCGGAGGTCGCTCTGCGACAGCCCGCAGTGATCGCGCGCCAGGGTCAGCTCGTTGGCGGCGGTGGTGTCGGAGAAGAGCGCGTTGTCGGCGCAGACGCAGACCTCGACGCCGAGCTCGATCCACCGCCGCAGGGGGTGGGCCGAGAGGCTGGCGATGGCGCCGGTGTGCAGGTTGGAGGACAGGCAGGCCTCGACGGTGACGCCGCGCTCCAGGAGCAGGTCGACGATCGTCGACTCTTCGAGCAGCGTGGTCCCGTGGCCGATCCGCTGGGCGTGGAGCGCCTCGACGGCCACGCGGATCTCCTGGGGCGGCCGCCCTTCGCCGGCGTGGACGGTTCGACCGAGGCCAAGGGCCCTGGCCTGGGCGAAGGCCGGGGCGTAGTCCTGCAGGCGGAAGCGGTCGCCCGAGGAGGGGCCGCCGGCCAGATCGACGCCCACGACGCCCGGCCGCAGGCGCGCGGCCTCGACGTGGCCTTCGAGGACGGCGGGGGGTTCGCCGTAGAGGCCACAGAGGATGAGCCCGGCGCGGCCGGCCAGGCCGTCGAGGGCGGCGTCGATGATCTCTTCGGGGGGGGCTCCCCGGTGGAGCTGGGGGGCGAAGCGCAGCTCCAGGGTGGTGACGCCCTGCGCGGCGGCGTCCTGGCAGATCTCGTCGGCGACGCGGCGGACGGCCTCGGGGCGCTGCAGGACGCCGAGGGTGATTTCGAAGCGCTCCAGGGCGGCCCGCAGGCTCATCCCGGGCGTGAAGCGCAGGTCGCGGCCGGGCAGCTCGGCGCCTTGATCTTCGGCCAGGGCCTTGAGGGTGTCCAGGCGCAGCGACCCGTCGAGGTGGAGGTGGAGCTCGGGCAGGGGGCCGAGGAAGGCGAGGTCGGGGATCATGACTTGAGCTCGTCGTTGCGGGCCTTGAGGGCCTTGAGGGCCTTGAGGGTGTTGGCGATCCCGCCGAGGCGCTGGCGCTCCACGGCGGCCTTCATGAGGTCGAGCATCCGGTCGCCGTAGGGGTACCACCAGGGCTCGATGGCCTTGCTGGCGTCGACGACGATGAGGCGCGGGCGAGTCATGTGCATGAGCGCCTCGGGGGAGTTGGTGACGCCGGTGCCGGAGTCGCCGGTGCCGGCCCAGGGGAGATCGGGCAGGGCGCCGGTGAAGCTGTGGTTGTTGATCCAGAGCATGCCGGTGCGCAGGCGAGCGCCGAGCGCCTCGGCGCGCTGCGCGTCGCCGCTCCAGACGGAGGCGCCCAGGCCAAAGCGGGTGTCGTTGGCGGCCTCGATCAGGGCCTCGTCGTCGTCGGCGACGACGAGCACGGCGATCGGGCCGAAGCTCTCGTCGGTCCAGGCGGGGCAGTCGCGGGGGACGTCGGCCAGCAGGGTGGGGGGGATGGGGGCGGCGGGATCGGCGGGCAGGCCGCCGGTCAGGACGCGGCCCCCGGCGTCGAGGGCCTGCTGGATGTGGGCGGCGACGATCTGGCGCTGTGCGGGGGTGACGAGGGCGGGGATGTCGGCGGCGGCGGCCTCGAAGCGGGCGACGAGGGCGCGGGTGAGGCGGTCGGCGATGCGGGCGTGGACGGCGACGCGCTCGACGCCGGCGCAGTTCTGGCCCGCGTTGGTCAGCACGCCCCAGGCGATCCCGGCGGCGGCGCGGTCGACGTCGGCGTCGTCCAGGACGATCGCGCAGTCCTTGCCGCCGAGCTCGCACTCGCAGGGGATGCCGCGCTCGGCGCAGGCGACGGCGACCTTGCGGCCCGTGCGGGTGCTGCCGGTGAAGACGACCATGTCGGGGCCGGCCTCGACGAGCGCGGCGCCCGCCTCGCCGGCGCCGAGCAGGATGTCGACGACGGGGCCGAGCGAGGCCCGCAGGCGCTCGACGAGCCAGGCGGCGCAGCGGGGCGTGAACTCGGAGGGCTTGAGCGCGACGGTGTTGCCGGCCAGCAGGGCCGGGACGATGGTGCGCATGGGGATCGCCACCGGGTAGTTCCAGGGGGTGATCAGGGCCACGACGCCGCGCGGCTGGCGCTCGACGCGGGCCTTCTTGCCGGGCATGTCGAGCATGGGGACGAGGCCCTTGCGGGGCTTGAGCAGCTCGGGGCCGCGCTCGCACCAGTAGGCGAAGAGGTCGGCGACGCCGAGCACCTCGGACGAGTAGCTCTCGGCCAGGGGCTTGTGGGTCTCCTCGCTGACGATCCGGGCCAGGGCGTCGGCCTCGGCCAGCAGGATGCGGCCGGCCTCCTTCATGCGCCGGGCCCGCTCGGCGGCCGGCAGCTTCGACCAGTTGACGCCCGCGCGGCGCAGGCCCTGGACCACCTCGACGGCGCCTCGGGCGGGGTTGGTATCGGGGGTCTGTGTCATGATCGGCCTCTGTGTGGGACGTGGAGGCCTGCTTCATAGCCAAACTGCTCGGCGATGTCACGCGCGGCGGCGGCCGCGCTCTTGACAAGCGGGGGCCAAGAAGTGTGACTTGGCCTCAAACCCTGGCCTTGCGCCTTGGATCGTCGAGGGAGAAGCGCGTGCCGAAGTCATCCTACAGGAAGTCCCCGGAGAAGGGGTTCCGCAAGCTCGCCATGGCCTTCTGGGAGGCGCCCAAGGACGGGATCATCAACGGGACGATGAAGCTCAACGTCCTGAAAACACGCCAGTTTCAGAAGGACGTCGAGGCGAAGTACGGCATCCGCCTGACGATAGGCCAGCTCATGGGGCGCGCCGTGTCCGTGGCCCTGACGGCCACCCCGGAGGGCAACGCCAAGATCATCTGGGGGCAGGCCTGGATCAAGGACACCGTCGACGTCTACTACCAGGTCGACATCGACGACGGCGGCGACCTGTCCGGCGTCGTGGTGCCGGACGTGGGCAAGAAGACGATCGTCGAGGTCAACGAGGCGCTGATGGCCAGCGCCAGGCGGCTCAAGTCGGGCCAGGACGTGCAGTACGAGAAGACGCAGAAGGGCCTGCTGCCGCTCCTGCCCTCGTGGATGCTGGGCCCCATCATGCGCTTCTTGATGTTCATGGAGTACAACCTGGGCATCACCGCCCGTTGGGTCGGCGCCCAGAACGAGCCCTTCGGCACCGTGATGGTCACCAACGTGAGCCGCTTCGGCATCGACGTGGCCTACGCCCCGCTGGTCCCGCTGTCGCGGGTGCCCTTCATCATCCTCGTCGGCGGCGTCACCGATCAGCCCTGGGTCGTGCGCGGCAAGCTCTGCGTCCGGCCCGTCGTGAGCGCCTCGGCGAGCATCGACCACCGCCTGATGGACGGCAACAAGATCGGGCGCATCGCCCGGCGAGTCGTGGATTACATGCAGAACCCCTACCCCTATGAGGCGGCCCTCGGCCTTGAGGAGCCCTGGGAGGGGATCCATCCGCCGCCCGGCCACCCCGCCCTCGACTACGAGGGCGACGAGGCGCCGCGCGACTGAGGGCGCCCGATCTTGGCCACCGGGGGCGATCTCTGATAACAAGGGGGCGCTTCGATCACGGCCATCCAGGGGCGCTCATGACCAGAACCTTCAAGAAGATCCTCGTCGCCAACCTGGGCGAGATCGCCATCCGCATCTTCCGCGCGGCCACGGAGCTGGGCCTGCGCACGGTGGCCATCTACAGCCACGAGGATCGCCTGAGCATCCACCGCTACAAGGCCGACGAGGCGTGGCAGACCGGCCGCCCCGGCGCCCCCTTGCAGGCCTACCTCGACATCGACGCGATCCTCAAGATCGCCGTCGAGCGCGGCGTCGACGCCATCCACCCCGGCTACGGCTGCCTGTCCGAG
>SYOX01000036.1 GCA_005804885.1 Pseudomonadota bacterium | reverse complement strand
GCGAGGGGCTGGCCGACGGCGTGATCCTGACGCCCTCGCACAACCCGCCGGTGGACGGCGGGCTCAAGTACAACCCGCCCTCGGGCGGCCCGGCCGACGGGGACATCACGGGCTGGATCGAGGCCAGGGCCAACGCGCTGCTGGCCGACGGGCTCAAGGGCGTGCGCCGGGTGTCGCTGGCCCGCGCGCTGGCGGCCGACACGACGCGCCGGGTCGATTACGTCGGCCCCTACGTGGAGGATCTGGCCGACATCCTGGACATGGAGGCGATCCGGGCCTCGGGGCTGCGCATCGGCGCCGATCCGCTCGGGGGCTCGGGGGTGGGCTACTGGGGGCCGATCCGGGAGCGCTACGGGCTGGACCTGGAGGTGGTCAACACGCGGGTCGACCCGACCTTCGGGTTCATGACGCTGGATCGGGACGGCACGATCCGGCGGGACGGCTCGTCGCCCTGGGCGATGGCGGGGCTGATCGGGCTGCGCGATCGCTTTGACGTGGCCTTCGGCAATGATCCGGACTTCGACCGCCACGGGATCGTGACCCCTGGGGTCGGGCTGCTCAACCCCAACCACTTCCTGGCCGTGGCGGTCGACTACCTCTACCAGCATCGCCCCGGCTGGGGCGCGCACCTGGCCGTGGGCAAGACGTTGGTGTCCAGCTCGATGATCGATCGGGTCGCCGCCTCGCTCGGTCGGCGCGTCCACGAGGTCCCGGTGGGCTTCAAGTGGTTCGTCGACGGGCTCCAGAGCGGCCAGATCGGCTTCGGCGGCGAGGAGAGCGCGGGGGCGAGCTTCTTGCGGCGAGGCGGGGAGGCGTGGACGACGGACAAGGACGGGATCGTGATGGCGCTGCTGGCGGCGGAGATCACCGCCGTGACCGGGCAGGACCCCGGGGCGCGCTACGCCGCGTTGACCGAGCGCTTCGGCGCCCCGGTCTACGACAGGGTCGAGCGCCCCGCCGACGCGGCGCAGAAGGCCGCCTTCAAGAAGCTCGTCCCCGAGGCCGTCGAGCAGGACACGCTGGCCGGCGAGTCCATCGAGGCCATCCTGACCCGCGCGCCCGGCAATGGCGCGCCCATCGGGGGGCTCAAGGTCCAGACGGCCAACGGGTGGTTCGCCGCGCGGCCCTCCGGCACCGAGGAGGTCTACAAGCTCTACGCCGAGAGCTTCCGCGGCCCGGACCACCTCAAGGCCATCCAGGACGAGGCCGGCGCCATCCTCCAGCGCGTCCTGGCTTCTTGATAGGCTCCTCAACGACCGCCAGGGTTGCATTGCGGGAGCCTCCCGGCGCCATCCTCCAGCGCGCCCTGGCTTCTTGAGCCCCAGCGCGCCGGGCGCTATCCTGCCCCTGTGTCCTGCGCGCCGGA
Source organism: Pseudomonadota bacterium (assembly GCA_005804885.1). Lineage (GTDB taxonomy): Bacteria > Myxococcota_A > Bradymonadia > Bradymonadales > SYOX01. The sequence continues at coordinate 2,775 of SYOX01000036.1, read as the reverse complement.
GGCGACCGATGAACAGAAGCTCCCAACCCCGCCGATCCCCCTTACGCCCGTCGATCCTGACAGGGCTCAAGCGGCGCGGACCCTGGAGGCCCGGGATCGTGGCGATGGGCGCGCTCGTCGGGCTCTTCGCGCTGATGGGCGGGTGCGCCGACGATGCGAGGCAGGGCGCAGGCTCAGTCGAGCCGGGGCCGGGGGAAGGGGGAGGGCCGGGGGGGAGGGAGGTGCCGCCTTTTGAGCCGGCGCCGGCGGTCATGGCCCGCTTGACGGCGGCGCAGCACCGCAATGCCCTTGAGGACATCTTCGGGCCGGACTTGCCGCGCACGGAGGTCGAGCAGGACACCAACCCGCACCTCTTCTTCAGCATCGGCGCGACGACGACGACGCTGACCGAGCGCGGCGTCGAGCAGTACGGCGACGCCGCGCTCAAGGTGGCCGAGGTCGTCTTCTCGGATCCGGCCCGGCGCGAGGCGCTCATCGGCTGCGCCCTGGCCGCCCCCGACGACGACTGCGCCCGCGGCTTTTTGGCCCGGATCGGCCGCAGCATCATGCGCAGGCCCCTGACGGACGAGGAGCTGGGGCGCTGGCTGGGCCTGTCGCGCGCGGTGGTCGAGGGCGAGCCGGGCGCCGAGCCCGCCCTGGGGCTGCGCGTGGCGGTCGCGGGGATGATGCAGTCGCCGCACTTCCTCTACCGCGTCGAGATCGGCGAGCCCATCGTCGGTGCCGACCCCTCGCGCCGCCGCTACACCGCCTGGGAGATGGCCCAGCGGCTCTCCTTCCTCGTGTGGAACAGCACCCCGGACGAGGCGCTGCTCGACGCCGCCGCGCGCGGCGAGCTGCTCGACGAGGGCTCGGTGCGCCAGCACGCCCTGCGGATGCTCGACGCGCCGCGCGCGCGAGTCTCGGCCCAGAGCTTCTTCGCGCAGTACCTCGATCTGTCGCGCCTCGACGGCGTCGACCGCGACCCGGCGCTCTACCCCGGCTACAGCCCCACGCTGCCTGCGGCCATGCGCACCGAGCTCCAGCTCATGGTCGACGACGTGGTCTTTCGCCGCAATGGCGACATGCGCGAGCTCTTCTTCGCCCCGCGCGGCTTCGTCAACGACGAGCTGGCCGCGCTCTACGAGGTCGACGCCCCCGGCGCCTCTCCCGTCTCCTTCGTCCCGGTCGAGTTCCCCGCCGACAGCCCCCGCGCCGGCATCCTTACCCTGGGCGCCTTCCTCACCATGAACGCCCACCCCACCGAGACCTCGCCGACGCTGCGCGGCAAGTACATCCGCGAGCGCGTCCTGTGCCAGACCGTCCCGGCTCCCCCCGACGACGTGGATCTGAACCTCGACGACATGGGCGCCGAGCCCAAGACGCTGCGCGAGCGCCTGGAGCGCCACCGCCTCGACCCGGCCTGTCGGGACTGCCACGCCTTCATCGATCCGCCCGGCTTTCTCTTCGAGCACTTCGACGCCATCGGTCGCTTCCGCACCCAGGCCGACGGCTTTGACCTGGACACCTCGGGCGACCTCGACGGCGTGGGGCTGGCCGACGCCCGCGACCTGGCGGCGCTGCTCGCCGGCGACCCTCGCCTGCCGGCCTGCGTCGTGCGCCAGCTCTACCGCCACGCCAACGGCCGCCTGGAGGCCCCCTCCGAAGAGGCCGCCATCGTCGACCTGCAGGCGGCCTTCGAAGCCCAGGGCTTCCGCTTCCGCGACCTGCTGCTGGCCCTGGCGACCAGCGAGGGCTTCCGCACCGTCTCGGCCCAGGAGGCCGCGCCATGAACGCCCGTAAATACTTGTCTCGACGGACTTTTTTGAGAGGATCGCTGGCGGGCGCGGCGGTGGCGCTGGCGCTGCCGCCGCTGGACGCGATGCTGCGCAGCGGCGGGGCCTTTGCCGACGGGTCGAGCGCCGAGCCCTTCTTCGGGCTCTTCTACTGGGCCAACGGGCTGCCCTGGCACGACAGCCACGGCCCGGAGCAGGTCGGCCACCCGGATCAATGGACGCCCGCCGCCACGGGGCCGGGCTTCGCCCCGACGCCCTTGCTGGCGCCGCTTGCGCCCTACCGGGTCAGCGTGGCCACGGGGCTGGAGCCGCACACGCAGATCCCGGACCAGCCGCCGGGGCAGGGCGACGGCCACATGAGGGGCTTCATGGTGGCGCTGACCGGAGACAGGCCGCGGTCGGCGGGCTTCGATCACGGCTCGCACTCGCTGACGGCGCTGCGCCCGAGCATCGATCAGGTCGTGGCCAACCATCCGGATTTCTACAAGAATCGGCCGAGGTTCCGCTCTCTGGAGGTCGGCGCCAGCCAGGCGCGCTTCCACGATTACGGCCACTGGAACGGGATCTCCACCAAGGGCCCGGACTCGATCAACCTGCCGATCATGGACCCGGGCGCGCTCTACGACCGCCTCTTCGCGGCGCCCGCCGACGAGGCGGCGGCGCGGCGCCGCGGGTTGTTGCTCGACGCCGTGCTTGAGGACGCCAGCGGGCTCAAGGCCCGGCTGGGGGCGCGGGATCGGGGGCGTCTCGAAGCCCACCTGGAGCACGTCCGCGCCCTCCAGGCGCGGGTGGAGGCGCTGGCGCCGGAGTGCGCCCAGCCGGCGCGCCCGACCGACAGCGGCGACCTGATCGCCCGGACCGGGGCGATGGCCGACCTGCTGGCGCTGGCCGTCGGCTGCGACCTGACGCGCGTCTTCTCCTTCATGCTGACCTCGCCGGCCTCGACGCACGTCTTCTCCAACATCGGGGTGCCGGACGGGATGCACAAGACCTGCCACGACGG
>SYOX01000263.1 GCA_005804885.1 Pseudomonadota bacterium | reverse complement strand
CAGATCGCTCTCAACCTCCTCAAGAACGAGCGAACCCTCAAGGTGGGCGTCAAGAATAAGCGCTTGAACGCTGCCTGGGACCACAACTACATGCTCAAGGTCCTCGCCGCCGGCCCTGAGATTTAGATGCGATTGCCCTGGCCCGGATCAGGCTCCGGGTGCTCCTGCCCCAGGCCGCCGTCTCGGGCGCCCTGCCGCTCCAGCAGAGCCGCGCGCCCTTCATCCGCCCTCGGGACTTTCGCCGCCTCTGGCCGGTCATCGAGCACCACGAGCGGCTCCAGGGTCGCCTGCGCGAGCGCTTCGTAGACCTCTCGTCTGCCACATAGTCTGGGATATGTTTTATCATTTCAGATAGTTGCTGTGGGTGTGCGAGGGCGTTTGAGGTCGATCTGGGGGCTTCATGGTGGCTGGCACGCGGGTTGCGAAGCCTCCTGTTGAGACAGGAGGATACCCGCGATGCGCACCAACGACGCTCTGACCCACATCCGCGCCCTGGCCCCTGACCTGATGGCGATCCTGGCGACGATCGGCCCGATCGACGACGACGCCGATCCGGTGGTCACCGACTACCTCGACGCCCATTGTCCCGGCTGGGGTGGGCGCGCCGGCTGGCTCCAGGTCCTCTGCGGGGGCTGCGCCCAGCCCGTCATCCGGCCCGTCCGCGAGACCGCCGACTTTCAGAACGACGCGCAGATCTCCCTGGTCGAGAAGGGGCGATTCATCCTCTGCCGCGATCTGATGCCGAAGATGAGCGGCTGGATCAAGGGAGAGCCTGACGACCTCTGCGTGGCCTTCGAAGACGCGGCCATGATCGTCTGCGAGGACACCGGCTGCTGCGGCCACGCCGGCAACCCCGGCAACACCCGCTGCCTGTGCGGCCACGTCGTCGGCACGATCCACACCGACTGCTGCGGCCCCTCCTTCTTCTGGATCTCGGCCCGGCAGGTCCAGCTCGTCTGGGGCCTGCCCTTGCCCACCGACGCCGAGCGCGCCCTGATCGCCGCGCTGGCCGCGCTGCCCGCCGACGCCGCCCGGCGGCGCCTGCGGTGCCTCCCGCTGCCCCTGTCTCCCGCGCTCGACGCCGCCCTGACCGAGATCCATGGCCGTGAGGGGCAGATCTGCGTCGAGCCTCTCCACAAGGGCGTCGAGCGCGGCTGGCGCGTGGACTGGTACGACGACGGCCGCTGGACGCGCTACGACGCCGACGGCGCGCTGATCGGCGTCGAGATCCGCCGCGATCATCCGGGTGTCGCTGGCGGCCCGCAGACCCCCAGCGCCTTGCTGGCGCTCAACCGCCTCGGCGCTCGCGCCGAGCTGATCTGGAGCTACGGGGGCAGCGCTCGTGTCTCCTGGGCGCTCAACCCGCTTGAGACGCAGGCCGCATTTGCTCACTTCCAGGGCCTGATGGAGCCTCAAGCCACCTCCTCCTTCCTCAGCGCCCTGCTCTCCCGCGCCGATGGGCCCCCCTTCCCGGCCACCGCCGCCGACCTGGCCGCGCTCCTCTGAGGTCGCTGGGCTTGTCCCTGATCGACGATCATCCCACGCTCGACGATCGCCCCACGCTCCTCGCACCGCCCGTTGGGCGGGCTCGTCGGGTGGGGCTTGGATGCGCGGGGTAGGCTGCGACCTGTCGGTCGCAGGCCAGCGCACGACCCAAGTCGACACCAGGGGGCGTGAAAACCCCAATCCACAGGCCCACTTCGACGCGCTGATCCGGCCCTTCGATCCGTTGTCGACCGCACGCCGGCCTGCGCCCAGCGGGCGCAGCCCATCCGCGCTTCCAAGCCCCACCCGACGAGCCCGCCCAACGGGCGGTGCGAGGAGCGTGGGGCGATCGTCGAGCGTGGGGCGGTGCGAGGAGCATGGGGCGTTGGGGTGAGCCAACCTGTCGCCCGCGAGCCCGATCCCGCCTCGGCGCACCGAAGCCCTCTGGGGCAAAAACGCCTTGCAGGGCTGGGGTTTGGAGCGCGACATGTGGGGCGGCGGTGGCGTGACTTAAAGGGGGGAGAGGGCGTCGGCGGCGGTGTAGGGGGAGAGGATGAGGAGGTGTCGCGGCGTGAGGAGGATGGAGGGGTTGAGGTGGGGCTGGTTGAGGGAGGGGCCGTCGCTCCAGGTGTCGTCGCTGGGGTCGTAGAGGGCGGTGGAGCGCTGGGGTCCCTCGGGGTCGACGCCGAGGCGCTGCTGGATCCGGGTGAGGGTGCGCAGGGGGCCGCTGGTGGGTCGTCGCCACCAGCCGCCGGCGGTCAGGACGCGGCCGTCGGGCAGGGTCAGGGCGCCGAGGTCGCAGCGGGCTTCGGGGAGTGGGGCGGCGGGGGTCCAGGCGTTGGTGCGCGGGTCGAAGAGCTCGGAGGCCGAGAGCGGCGGCGCGGCGGCGCCGACCATGGTGGCGCCGCCGATGATGAGGGCGCGTCCGTCGGGCAGCGCGACGGCTTGATGGGAGACGCGCTCATGGGCCATGTCGGGCGCGGGGGAGAGGGCGCCGGTGGCGGGATCGTAGAGGTCGGCGGTGGCCAGGATGCAGCAGCCGGGGCTGACGCCGCCGGCGATCAGGACGCGGCCGTCGTTGAGGAGGGTGGCGGTGTGGAGGTGTCGGGGGCTGGACATGCGGCCGGCGGGGTACCAGGTGTTCTTGGCGGGATCGTAGATCTCCAGGGTCTCGGAGGCCTCCATGTCGTCGGCTTCGGGGTCGAGGCCGCCGGCCAGGAGGATGTCACCGTTCCAGAGGCGGGTGGCGGTGTGGTAGGCGCGGGCAGAAGGGGCGGTGGCGACCTCGATGGTGCGGTCGAGGCTCAGGTGGAGGATCATGGCGCGGTGGCCGCGGCCCTGCCCGCCGACGATCAGGATCCGGTTGGCGTCCAGCGCCGTGGCGGAGTGGCCGGGGTTGAGCGCGGGAGGGGGCTTGCGGGGCGCCCAGGTCAGGTGTTCGGGGTCGAGCAGGGAGGCCATCGGCGCGCCCTCGGCGTCGAGGCCGAGCCAGAGCGCGCGGCCGTCGGGCAGCGGGGTCAGGCTCAAGAGCCGGCCTTCGGGCGCGGCGACGGTGGTGGAGGTGGGCCTGCTGGCGAGCCACGCCCCGAGCGCCGCCCCGAGGGTGATCGCGGCGACGAGGGCGGCGATGGTGAGGCGGGGGCGGGTCATGGGGCCTCCTGGCGGCGCGGGGTCAGCGCGCCGGGGGGCCCTCGGGAGGTCAGCGATCGACGCGCCTCTCCACTGTCCTCGACGGCGTGGTCGAAGTCCAGCGGGGCGCGGCGCCGGGGTCAGGCCAGGGCGGGTGAGAAGGAGGCCAGCGGGGCGGTCTCCTCTTCGTAGACGTCGGCCTCGTGGCGCTCGATCCGGCGCAGGAAGAAGAGGGCCATGGTGGTCTCGTAGAGCTCTTCGAGGCCAAAGACGAGCGACAGGTTCACGAGGGTGCTGCTGTCGCTCATCAGGCCGAAGACGAGCCCGGCGGTCGCGATCCCGGCCAGCAGGGATCGGCCCCCGTGGATGATGCAGATGACCCGGCGGATGCCGCGCGGGCCGCTGGCGGGGAGGCCAGCGCCGCGGAGCACGACCAGGGTGCCGTGGACGAGAAGGCCGGCTGCGAAGGCGAGGCCGGCGGCGAAGGCGATCAGGGTCAAGAAGGTGTTCATGGATGACCTCCTGGGGTTCGGTTCCTGACCGTCGCCTTTGCCAGCGCCGTGCCAGGCTGTGGAGGTCGTAGTGGTCGTGATCGGCGAGGATCGGAGGGGGGAGGCGTGGCGCGACTGCAACGTCGCGCTGCGGCGCCGCAACGGGCCGCTGGCGCCTGATGTCCTGGCGATGGCGACCTTCGGGGCGGGAGGTTGAGGTGAGGGGGGCCGCGCTGGGGCGCTTCAGGGGGTCGCCTGCCCGTCGCGCCAGGTCTTCACCATGTCATCTGTAACATCGCGATCATAGCAGAGGGGGGAGTAGCCGCCGGGCTTGGACCAGGCGCTGCGCTTGCCGCAGCGGCTCCCGTTGCTGGCGAGGTTGTAGGGGCAGGGGCAGTTGCCGGGGTAGCCCTCGATGGATTCCTGGATGAGGAGCTTGCGGATCTGGGCGTCGGTGAGCGGCCTGGCCTTCTCGGCGGGGGCGTCTTGCGCCTGAGAGGGGGCGGGGAGGTGGATGGCGAGGCTCGCGAGGAGGGCCAGGCTCAGGAGGGCGATCGGGAGGCGGTTCATGAGGGCTCCTCTTGGTCGTGAGGTCGTCAGGCGGACTCCCGCGCAGGTCCTCGGAAGACCTCGCGCGCGTGCCAGTCGATGTAGGGCTGCGCGACGGGTGGAGCGCCGCGCTGAGGTCCGCGCAGGGGTTGGCCGGCGAAGCGGATCAGCAGCAGATGGACCTCGGGTCCGCCGTGGACATGTTGAGAGACGGTGATCCGCCGCTCGTCGTCGAGCCCGAGGGCGCCGCGGTCGAGCATCTTGTGGTGGAAGACGCACAGCGCGAGCCCGTTGTCCTCGCGATCTGGGCCGCCTTTTGAGTGCCATCGGACGTGCGCGGCCTCGATGCCGAGATCGCTGGAGCCCAGGCGGCCATCGAACCCGCACACGGCGCACCGGTGCTCGTAGATGCGCAGGATCGCGTCCCGAAACCCTGGTTGGCGCGAGCGCGCCCTGGCGACCGTGACCCAGGGCATCTGCACCGCGTCGAGGATGTCCTCGTGCATCGAGGGGGGGAAGTGGGCGTGGAGGAGGCGAGCGGTAAGCTGGTTGACGTGCTCGGGGTGGGACGAGAGCAGCTCGTGTGCGGAGGTCGAGAAGCCGCCGTGGGCGCCGACCTCGTGGAGGATGGAGGGGGGCAGGTCGCCTTGTCGCTTTCGTCCGGGGAGTCGCTGCTCAAGGGCGGCGCGCTCGGGGATCTCCCAGAAGTCGCCGTCGTTCTGGAGGCGCCAGAAGGGATACTCGGGGTGGTGGGACCGACGAGGGGGGCCGAAGTCTGCCAGCAGGCGCGTCAGGTCTTCTTCGACGAGGGCGAAGGGCATCAGGCGCGGCTCGCCGCGCTGGACCGCGGCGAGCGCCATCAGGAGCAGGAGCGGCTTGTGCGGGGCGCGCGCCCCGCCGTGCTCCCAGACTCTGATGTTCTCGAGTTGAGCGAGCAGCTTTTCCATGAGCGTTCCGCGATCTGCGTCGGCGGCGAGCGCCGGGTTGCTCTGTGCCTGATCGCCCGCGCCCATGTTGAGATTTTATGGGCGTAAGCACTTGAATTTAATGCCTAATTGTCTTCCCAGTCGAAGAAGTAGTCCTTGTTGGTCAGCTCGCTGTTCTCGGGGGGCGGGGGTGGGGCGTTGTCGCCTTCGGCGACGATGAGGCCGGCGAGGTCTTCGAGGTCGCGGGTCTCGTCCTCCCAGTAGTCGGGGCTGTCGAAGTGTGGCCAGGTGCGGGGGAAGATGGGGTCGTGCCAGCGTCGGGCCAGCCAGGTGGCGTAGTGGATGACGCGCAGGCCGCGCAGGGGCTCGATGAGGTTGAGGGTGCGGCGGTCGAAGTCCCGAAAGCGGGTGTAGCCTTCGAGGAAGGCCTCGCGCTGTCGGCGGGCCCAGGCGTCGCGGCCTGGGATGATGAGCCACAGGTCCTGGACGGCGGGTCCGACGACCATGTCGTCGAAGTCCAGGACGTGGAAGACGTCCTCGCGCAGCAGCAGGTTGCCCATGTGGAGGTCGCCGTGGACGCGGTGGACCTCGACGCCCTTCATGCGGGCGTCGGCGATGCTGGCGATGAGCTCGGCGGCCTTGATGTAGCGGCCCTCCAGGTGCCTGGGCAGGATCTTGTGATCCTGGAGGTATTGGAGGTTGTCGCGGACGTAGGTGTCGGCGTTGATGTGGACGCGGTGGTTGGCCGCGCGCCGCGCGCCGGTGTTGTGGATGCGGGCGACGAGCATGCCGAGGCGCTCGGACTGGGCGTCGGTCAGCTCGTCGGGGGCTCGGCCGCCTCGCCGGGCGAAGAGGCAGTAGTAGATGTCGTCGATCTGCTTGAGGGAGGAGCCGTCGGGGAAGGGCTCGGTGGGGCAGACGGGGATCTCGTCGCTGTAGAGGTCTTCGAGGAACTGGTGCTCTTCGAGGAGCTGGTCGCGGCTCCAGCGGCCGGGGCGGTAGAACTTGGCGATGATCCGGGAGCGGTCCTCCAGTTCGACCTCATAGACGCGATTCTCGAATGAATTCAATGGGTAGCAGACGGGGTTGCAGCGCAGCCCGGAGGCCTCGACGGCGGCGAGGACTTTTTCGGGGGTCAGGGACAGGAAGAGGTCAGTGGGGGTGTCGCTCATGGCGCCTCAAGGTTGGAGGGCAGGCGCGCCAGGGCCTCGGAGACCTCGGCGGCGCGGGCGTGGTGTCGGGACAGGATCCATTGGACCTGGGCGAGCTCCAGGGCGAGCCGGGCGCGCTCGGGCTGGTTGTGTGCGGCGGCCAGGGTGCCGGCGAGCTGTGCGGGCCAGGCCACGTCGCGGTCAAAGCGTGCCGTCTCGCCCAGCAGGGCCTCGGCGGCCTCTCTGTGGCGGTCGAAGGCCGCCCAGTCGCCGCTGGCCGCCGTGCAGGGCAGCAGCATTGCGTGGGCGCGGCCGACGTCGTCGCGCTCCTGGGTGTCCACGAAGATCTGGCGGCAGGCCTCGATGATGGCGGCGGCCTGTGCGTGCTCGCCGCGGTGGAGGTGGAGCAGGCCGAGGGCAAGGCGGGTGTGGACTGCGTCGCCGGAGCCGCTGGCCTCGTGGAACTGGAGGGCGCGCTCGTAGCCGGCGCGGGCGGCCTCGAACTGGCCCTTGAAGCGGGCCACGTCGGCCAGGGACTTGAGGCAGTCGGCGACGTGGCGCTGGCCGCCGTGGTGCTGGAAGATCTGAAGCGCGTCGTGGAAGAGCGCCAGGGCCTCGTCGAGGTCGTCTCTCTGGAGGGCGACCTGCCCGAGCCCGCAGAGGGTCCCGGCGACGTCGTCGTCCTGGCCCAGCTCGCGCGCGATCTCGAGGACGCGCTCGAAGGTCTGGCGGGCGCCCTCCAGGTCGCCGGTCTGGCACAGGATGTCGGCGATCCCGAAGTGGGCCTCGGCCAGCCCGCGCCGGTCCTGGCCGTGCTCAAAGAGGCTCATGGCCAGCTGGTAGATGTTGGCCGCCTGGTGCATGTTGCCCTGGATCCGGGCCACGTCGCCGGTGTTCTGAAGGGCGCGCGGCAGCAGGCTGGACCAGTTGTGGGCTCTGGCCTCGCGCTCGATGTCCCTGGAGAGCAGTCGGGACTCCTCCAGCCTCCCCTGTCGCCGCCACACGTGCGCCCGCAGCAAGCCCCCTTCGCCCCAGCGGGGGTCCGACTTGGGCAGGGCCATCTCCCTGAGGCCGCGCTCTCGCCGCGAGAGCACTTCGAGGGCCTGGGCGTACTCGCCGGCGGCCATGTGCTCGGCGGCGGCCCGGTGCAGGTGGGTCAGGGCCTGCTCCAGATCGCCGGCCGTCAGGTAGTGCAGGCCGACGCGCGCGGCCACGCCGCGGGCCCCGTGGCTGTAGCGGGCCTGGAGCATCCGGGCGCACATCAGGTGGTTGCGGTCGGCGCGGCCTCGATCGTGGGCCGAGCGCTCGATGCTCTCGCGGATCATGCCGTGGGCGAAGGACCAGCCCTGCGAGGTGGCGTTGACCAGGTCGCCGTTGAGCATCGCCCCCAGCAGCGCCGGCGTCGGCTGGACCCCGGCCAGAGCGCACACGTCGCGCCACTCCAGGTCGTCGAAGTCCTGGCCCAGCGCGGCGCCCATCTCCAGCGCGCTGCGGGCCACGTCCGGCAGGCCGTCGAGCATCCGGGCCAGCCTCCGATCCATGATCTCGTGGATGTCGTCCGGCAGCAGCGCCTGCTCGCCGGCCTTGAGCGCGAAGCCCGACTCGCGCACCTCCAGGACGCCGCGCTGGACCCAGTCCCCGACGAGCTGCACCGCGAAGAGCGGGTTGCCCTGCGAGCGGGCCTCGACCTCATGCGCCAGCGCCCCCTCCAGCCCCAGCAGCTCCTCGACCAGCGCCGCCCGCTCGACCGCGTCCAGCGGCGCCAGCTCCAGGGCGCTGGCCAGCGGGTGATCGCGCAGCAGCCGCGCGATCAGCGCCCCCTCCATCGGCCTGTCGGCCAGCGCCTCCTGGCGGACGGTCATCAGCACCAGGATGGGCTGCGGGGTGCGGGTCCGGATGGACATCAGGTGGTCGGCGAAGCCCAGCGCGTCGGCGCCCCACTGCACGTCGTCGAGCCACACGATCACGGGCCGATCCTGGCTGGCCCGGCCCACGGCCCGCCGCACCAGCGAGTACCACTCCGAGGGCGCGCCGAACTCCACCCGCGCCCCGTCGTCGACCGCGTCGGGGCCCGCCGGCGCGACGATCTGGGTCAGCCCCTGCCACTCGTAGGGGTCGGTGACGCCGCAGCGCCGCAGCGCCCGCTCGATGTGCCTGAGCGCTTCGGCCCGCTTGAGGCCCACGCACCCCAGGTGGCGGGCCACCATCCTCGGCAGGCCGTCGCCGAGGCCCAGGATCGGGCCGTGGTGGGCCGAGAAGATCGTGGCGGCGCCGAGCTCATGGGCCCGCTCGCACATCCACTCCACCAGCCGGCTCTTGCCCAGGCCGCTGGCCCCCTGGACGATCAGCAGGTGGGCCTGCCCCTCCTGGTGGGTGGCGTGCAGCGTGTTCCAGATGATGTCGCGCTCGGCCTGCCTGCCCACCAGCGGGATCGCCCGCAGGCCGAAGAGCCCCAGGCCGGCCCCGATGAGCTTCATCGACGGCGGCGGCGGCACCGAGCGCCGCCAACTCTGCGACAGCGGCGGCGCGTCGCCCTCGGGCAGCGGGACGGCCTCCGTCCGGCTGGGATCTGACGCGCTGGCTTGCCCAGCGGCCGCGGCCTGGACCTCCGTCCCTGGCCCATCCCCCCCTTCGGAGCCGGTGCCGTTGCCGATCGTGGTGTCCTTGTCGTCGTCCCTGACCCAGGAGAGCGGCTCGAGCCCCCTCAGGTCCGACTCCTCCGTCCGGCTGCCGTCCCCCAGCCAGCCCATCGTGAAGCCCGGGGCGTCCAGCGGCGCGATGATCTCGCCCTTGTCCGGGCCGCCGAGCTGCACCAGCGCCCAGGCCGCGTCCGCCGCGCGCCTGAAGCGCCGCCTGGGGTCCTTCTCCAGCAGCCGCATCAGCCACGCCTCGAAGCCCGCTGGCGCCCGGTCGCCCAGCTCCATCGGCGGCGCCTGCGTCTTGAGGTGCTTGTAGGCGTGCACGACGAAGGTGTCGGCCTCGAAGGGCAGCCTCCCCGTGGCCAGCTCGTAGGCCATGCACCCGAGCGAGTACAGATCCGTCCACGGCCCATACTCTCGCCACAAGCCCTCGAACTGCTCCGGCGCCATGTAGTTCGGCGTCCCGATGCTCCGCTCCGTGCTCCCGGAGCGGCCCTGGTCGTCGGTCGCCTGCGCGATCCCGAAGTCCGTCAGCTTCAAGCTCGCCGGCCAATCCTCCCGCGCCGTGATCAGGACGTTGGCCGGCTTGATGTCGCGGTGGATGACCCCTCGGGCGTGCGCGTGCGCCAGCGCGTCGAGCAGGTTGAGCAGCGTCGCCTTGAGCGCCCACCACTCCAGGGGCGCCCCGATCCTGTCCAGCGCCCCGAAGGGCGCCAGCTCCATCGCCAGGTAGGGCGTCCCCGGCCTCAGCTCGCCCCCCGAGTTGGCCGCCACCACGTCGCTGATCTCGCCATAGTCCAGGATCATCACGATGCCAGGGTGGGTCAGCCGCGCCACCGCCTTGACCTCGCTGCGGAAGCGCTCGACGTGCTCGGCCTCCCAGCTCCCCGCCCGGCCCATCACCTTGACCGCCACCGGGACCTTCTGATCCCGGTGCATGCCCGACCACACGTCCCCCATCGCCCCCTGCCCGATGATCGAGTGCAGCGTGAAGGGACCCAGCTTGATCGGCCGCTTAGAGCTCGAACCCGACATCCTCGATCCCCTCGACGATCATGATCTATCGGATCGTTCGATGGATCTCGAAGAGGTCCATCAATTATTCAACTGAAGGTTCAAGGGCCCTGCCATCCTCCCCGACTCTATCAGAAAAACAGGCGGCCGACCTCTCAGATCCTCGCCCTGGAGAGGCGCGCGCACATCCTGGCCAGGACCAGCCGGTCGAGGTGTTCCGAGAGGCGATCGAGGCCATCGGGCAGCTCGATCTCCGTGACCGGATCCCAGATCGTCGGCGGGTCGAGGTGGATCTCCCGCACGACCCCGGCGGCCTCGACCCCCTCGGCCCGCGCGAGCACGTCCACGGGCGGCAGATCGGCCTCCCCGGCGAGCCGGAAGCGGTGCACCCCGACCTCCTCGCGCAGCAGCGCCTCGGCCCCCTCACCGACCGCCGACAGCACCCATCCGTCCTCGTCGCCGCCGACCTCGACCGCCAGCCCTTGCGCCTCGATCCAGGCCCGGAGCTGCTCGGTCAGCCCCCGGGACAGCCGCAGCGCCTCCGGGTGCAGCGCGCCCGGCTCGATCACCAGCCTCGCCCGCGGCTCCCCGCCGAGCCCCGCCAGGCACAGCGCCCGCTCCAGCGCCCCCAGCCGCCTGTTGATCGCCGCGCAGGCCGCTTGCGCCGCCGTCCGCGTCGCCTCCTCCAGCCCCCCCAGGCCCGCGGGCGCGGCGCGCTCAAGGATTTGGAGTTCAAGGAGGATCGCCTCGGACTCGGCGACGGCGGCGCGATCCCCGCGCTCGATCATCGAGCGGATGAGCTGGCTCTCGGCCCACTCCTGGAGCCGCAGCCTGATCTGGTGCAGCGCCCGGCGCCAGAGCGCCTCGTGCCAGAGCGCGGGGCCGACGAAGACCGGCGCAGGCGCCCCCCCGACCCCCCGCGACGAGACGACCTCCGCGCGCCCCCCGTCGACGTAGAGGTCAAAGCGCTCGGGCCGCTGCTCGGGGTCGTCGCGCCGCCGCACGAGCCTGCGCGAGAGCGGGATGAGGACGTGCTGCTCGACGGCGCGCTTCATGGGCCTTGCGCCGTAGCGTGGGTCAAAGCCGCGCTCCATGAGGAGGTCCAGCATGGCCTCCTCGTAGCGCACCTCGATGCCGCGCCGGGCGAAGCCCTCGCGGCCCAGCGCCGAGTCGAGCATCTTGCCGGCGATGCGGCGCACCGAGTCGGCGCCGAGGTCGTCGAAGGGGACCACGAAGTCGACGCGGTTGATGAACTCGGGCTTGAAGAAGCGCGCGGCGGCGTCGGTGTAGTGGGCGCCGAGGTCCCTGCGCTCCTGCCGGGCGTCGGCGAAGCGGATCGGCGCCTTGCGGTCGGCGCCCAGGTTCGAGGTCATGATGATGATCGCGTGGGTGAAGCGCGCCGTCCGTCCCGTCCCGTCCGTCAGGCGGCCTTCGCCGAGGACCTGGAGCAGCACGTCGAAGACCTCGGGGTCTGCCTTTTCGATCTCGTCAAAGAGCAGGACGCAGAAGGGCTGCTCGCGGATCTTGCGGGTCAGCTCGCCCTCCCCCCGGCCGTCGCCGACGAGCCGGATCGCCGAGCCCGGCCAAGCGTACTCGCTCATGTCCAGCCGGACGAGGCGCTCCCGGTCGCCAAAGAGGTACTCGGCCAGGCTCAGCGCGGACTCGGTCTTGCCCACGCCGGTCGGCCCCATGAAGAGGAAGGAGCCCAGCGGCTTCTGGGGGTCGTTGAGGCTGGCCTTGACCAGCACGACGAGGTTGGTCAGCAGCGCCGTCGCGTGGGGTTGGCCGATGACCTTGCCGCGGAAGAAGCCCTCGACCCCCTCGACGTCCAGGAGCTGGTCCGGGTCGATGAGCCCCTGGGGGAAGCCGCTGACCCGCGAGAAGGCCGCCACCGCGTCCTGGGGTGTCAGCGCGGCGCGTTCACCACCTCGGCCCGGCGAGGGGGGCGGGGCGACGCGTGCCATCTGCTCGATGAGCGAGAGGCCCGAGCCGGGCAGCGCGTCGGCGTCCCCGAAGCGCGCCAGCACGTCCAGGGCGCGCGACAGCGAGGCGGGCGAGAACTGGAGCTTGTGCGTCTTGGCCAGCTTGCGGCTGTGGAGGTCGAGGATGGCGTAGGCGCGCTCGGTGGAGAAGGAGGGGACGGGGACCCGCCGCAGGGCGTGGACGAAGGCGGCGCCGATCTGCTCGGCCATGATCTGGGCGTCCGGGGTGGCCTCGGCGACGACGGTCAGCTCCCCGCTGCGGATCGCCGGGAGCAGGAAGCTGGCCACGTTCAAGCCCGTCTGCGACGATCCCGACAGCATCAACTCCAGCAGGCTGTCGACGTAGAGGATCCCGCGCTCGGCCCGGATCTCCTCGACGATGGCCTGGCAGCGCTCCTGCCACTGGCCCAGGTACTTCATCCCCGCGATGATCCGACCGCCGGAGACGTGCCACAGCGGCACCTCGCTCAAGGTCGGGGGCACGCGCTGCTGGGCGATGCGCTGGGCGACCTCGTGGACCAGCGCCGTCTTGCCGACCCCCGAGGGGCCGACGAGCAGCAGGCTCCTGTTCTGCTGGCCCGACAGGACCCCGATGAGCTCGTCGACCAGCCCGTCGCGGAAGTGCGCCTTGTCCAGCCGACCCTGCCGGGCCTCCTCGGTCAGCTCCACGCCCACCTCGGACAGCGGCGTCTGCCACCGGACCGCCTCTCGCTCCTTCAGCTGCAAGCCCTTGATCTTCTTGAGCTTACGGGCGCCGTGCCAGGTGACGTCCAGCCGCTCGATCCGCGCGCCCCTCTCGTACTGGTAGTCCAGCAGCCGCTCGACCCCGGACATATGGAAGAAGCCCCGCACCAGCTCCTCGGACCACGGCGCGATGTTGTCCTCGCCGTAGATCGCGAAGCGCTGCCCCAGCCTGGGCAGCATCACCTCGAAGTGATCGTCGTCCTCCAGCGGGCGCACCAGCATGGTGAAGCGCATCGGGACGGTGATGAGCCGATCGTGCTGCACGGCCCGCAGGTCGAGGTACAGAGCGCGTTGGGTGAGGGACTCGAAGAAGGTCGGCCGCGACGCGTCGGCCAGCTCGCCAGCGCTGAGCGCGTCGGCCAGCGCCTCGCGCAGCTCCTCGCGCAGCGGCCCGGGCTTGGGCCCGTAGACCGCGTACTGAGGGTGGGTCAGCACCGAGGCCGTGTGCCAGTCGTTGGCGTGACGTCGGATGAAGAGGTGGAAGCTCTGCAGCATGGGCGCGCTCCTGATCGCTGTCCAGATACCCCCACCGGGCCGCTCACTTCAACCCCGCCACCCCGGCGCGCCCGCCTCGGCGCAAAAAAATCCCTTGACTGATATCAAGTTCAGCCGATAATTTGTTCAGGTTTCAAGCTTCAAGACAAGAAGAGGCAAGGCATGGAGATCAAAAAGAGCGTCGTCGAATCCTTTGGAGCCAGGGCCCGGGTGTGCTGGTCAGGACCCAACGGGGAGCCGGTGCGCGGCCAGTGGGAGCCCGAGCGCAGCGCGCTGGGGACGGTGGAGATGATGAGGATGCTGCTCGGCGAGGGCCTGTGCTGGATCGAGTACCAGCACTGAAGGTCGCGGGGTCGGGGTTCAGAAGCCATCTGGAAACGAAAGGACGGGTTGCCGGATGCTTCTCAGAAGGGGCCGCGGCGGTTGGGGTAGTTGACGCGGTGCAGGTTGGGGTTCCACATCCTGATGCACAGGTTGCCCCAGGAGCGCTCAAGGTGGGGCTGTCGCCCGTCGGGGAGGGTGACGCGGACGATGACCTCGGGATCCGGCGCGGCGAGGTAGGGTCGGGTGGGGGTCCTGGACCATCCCGTGTGTGTCCGCGAGTTGAGCCGTTGCGCCTGCCGGATCTTGATGAAGCGCATCGCGTCTCCGACCTGACACTCGTCCTGGATGGTGTTTCGGGTCGACGCTGCGTTCAGTGGATCGATCTCATCGCTCTCCTCAAAGAAGAATCCTTGGACAGGGAAGGGGCCGATGGCGGAGGCGCTGGAGGAGTTCATGGACCACCTGACCGTTGAGGTCTTGACGCCCTTCAAGTGTCTGTTTGGGGGGTGACGTTGTCAACCCTGAACGTAGGTTCTGTTTTGTTGTTTATGGTCTCTCGTCCGGGGGTTGGGCGGCGCGCTGGCTTGGGGGAGGTTTTTGGGGTCCAATGGACAGCAGGAGTTCGACTTGACCTGAGGCGCGATGGGGAGAGAGCGGCTGGTGGTGTGCCTTGCGGTCCTGTGGGCCTGCGCGGCGCCAGAGAGGCCAGCGCCGCCGGGGGCAGCGGGGGGGCTCGTCCGGGCGTCGCCGCAGCGGGCCGTGGCCCTGAGGGGCGAGCCGGCGGCGGAGGTGGTGCGGGCGCTCCCGCGGCGCGCGGCCGAGGTGGACGAGGGCGAGGGGCGGCGGTGTGGGGTGTGGCCGTCGCCGGGCGCGGGGGAGGCGCAGGCCGCCGATCGCCTCTTCCCCGAAGGCTTTGCGTCGGCGGAGGTGAGATCGAGGAGCGCGGTGATCTGGGCCAGGGTGGGCGGGCCGTCGAGGTTGCGGGTGCGGATCTCGGCG
Source organism: Pseudomonadota bacterium (assembly GCA_005804885.1). Classification (GTDB taxonomy): domain Bacteria; phylum Myxococcota_A; class Bradymonadia; order Bradymonadales; genus SYOX01. The sequence continues at coordinate 14,812 of SYOX01000263.1, read as the reverse complement.
GGGCCGAGGTGCGCGGAGGTGGTGTCGGCCGAGGTCGTCAGCCAGGCTGCGCGAGGCCACGCCGTCGAGATCCCGCTGTCGGGGCTCCGGCCCGGGACGCGCTACAGGTATCGCCTGGAGGTGGTCGGGGGCCCTGGGCCGACGCGGCCGGGTTGGTTCACGACGGCGCCTGAGCGCGACGCGCCGGTGAGGCTGGCCTTCTCGGCGGACGTGTCGGAGCGGGCCTCGATGCACGGGCTGATCGACGACCTGATCGCGGCGCGCCCCGAGGTCTACCTGTCCCTGGGCGACTGGCCCTACTCGGACCTGAAGCCGCCCGCCGAGCGGCTGGACGACTTCAGGGCCAGGCACGCCGCCTCGCGCGCGCAGCCTTGGATTCAGGCCATGACCCGGGCGATGCCGATCCACGCGGTCTGGGATGACCACGAGATCCTCAACGACTGGGACGGCCGAGACGGGCTCAAGCAGCCGGCGCGGGTGGCGGCCGGCGTGCGGGCCTGGAAGGAGTTCTTTCCGGTGGCCGGGGCGCCGCCGGGGGAGATCTACCGGCGCTATCGGTGGGGGCCGGAGATCGAGGTCTTCCAGCTCGACTGCCGCAGCCACCGCCACGACAACCTCGCGCCAGAAGGGGCCGGCAAGACGATGCTGGGGGCGGCGCAGCTCAAGTGGCTGCTCGACGGGCTGGCCGAGAGCGAGGCGGCCTTCAAGCTCATCGTCACCACCGTCCCGCTCGATCACGGCACCACCGGGCTGGATCACTGGATCGGGTTTCAGAGCGAGCGCCAGTCGCTGCTCGATCACCTCGTCGAGCGCCAGATCGGCGGGGTGGTCTTCTTGACCGCCGACCAGCACTGGCTCTCGGTCCATCACCTCCAGGAAGGCTTCAAGGTCCTCCAGGTCGGCCCGCTGGCCCAGTTCCTCCGGCACCCCTCTCCGGACCAGCCGCCCTGGGTGCTGCTCCAGAAGCCGGCGCTCAACTTCGGCCTCATCGATTACACGCCTGGGGTCGCGGGCGCCTCACCGCCGACCTTGAGCTTCAAGGCCATCGGCGAGGGCGGCCAGGTGCTCTACCAGGAAGAGATCCAGGCCGGCGTTGGCCAGATCCGCGTCCGGTCGCCCTCGCCGTGGTCGGCGTGGAGCCTGGAGGGCGCCCACCGCTTCTACGGCCACGGGGATCAGACCTTGAGGTGGGCGACGCCCGGCGCCTACACGATCCGCTGGACCTCGACCTTGCCCGGCGCGCTGGCCCCGGCGCCGCAGACGCTGGTGCTGGAGCCGGGGCGCTCGGCGGACTTCATCGCCCCCGGCGCCGCGCGCGATCAGGCCGAAGGCTTCGAGGGGGGTTTTGGCGGGCGCTGGCGGGAGGCCGTCGAAGGCCAGGAGGCCAGCGCGCCGGTCTGGGCGGCTCAGGGCGGGGCGGCGGTGGCCGCCCGCGCGTGCCGGGGCAAGGCCGACCGCCTCGGGGTCCGGCGAGGCGCGTCGCTGACCTCCGCCTCGCTCTCGCTCGACCAGGGGGTGCTGGCGGCTCGCGTGATGGCGCCAGCGGGCGCTGGGCTGGGGTTGAGCTACGGCGCGAGGGGGGCGCGGGCGGGCTACCGCGTGATGGTCGACGTCGACCAGCGGCGCGTGTGGCTCGTGCGCCTGGATCCGGTCGGCGGGGCGGTGCTGGCCGATGTCTACGGGGTCGACTGGCCCGTGAGGCGCTGGGCGGTGCTCTCCGTCGAGCGCCGGGGCGCGCGCCACCGCGTCGCGCTGGGCGGCGCCGTGCTGATCGACGTCGAGGACGACACCTACGGCGCCGGCGGGGTGGCGCTCCAGAGCTGGGGGGCCGCGGGGCTTCAAGTGGACGACGTCGGGCTCCTGCCTTGAGCGGGGCGTCCTGGGTTGTCTGGCTGCCCTGGGGATCGCCCTCTCCTCAACAGAGGCTCTTGCAGGGCGTCCGTAGATGTCTGGCTGCCCTGGGGATCGCCCTCTTCTCAACAGAGGCTCTTGCAGGGCGTCCGTAGATGTCTGGCTGCCCTGGGGATCGCCCTCTTCTCAACGAGGGCGCCGCCTCAGACATCTGAGGGGGGTCCGGGGCGGGCGGCGGAATTCCGGATCGGGAGGGGGTCGTGTTGGACGCTTGTGTTGCCTATCTATTTGATTTCAGGTGATAATTTTTCTGAGGGTGTTATGGCATCGTCTTTGCTTTTGGTTTTGGAGCCAGCACGAGGGGTGCGGCGGCCAGGGAGACGAGAGCGCAGGGGGGTCGGGGATATGAAGCTGAACGGGGTTGAGCGTATCGCGGGGTTGGGGTTGATGGCGTCGCTGGCGTTCCTGGCCGGTTGCGAGAGCGTGGACTACTCGGAGGACGGCGACGACGGCGGCGAGAGCTGCGCGTCGCTCGGGGAGGCGGAGTGTCTGGAGGCGTCGAGCTGCGAGGCGATCTACGCGCCGGGTCGGTGCGGCGAGGCGACGGAGAGCGAGGGCTTCGTGGGGGGCGATCAGGCGCCGGGCGAGCGCCGCTGCGACGCGGTCTTTACGGCGTGCGAGGCGATCGAGGGGCCGGAGAGCTGCCAGAGCGACGCCGACTGCGCGGAGGGCTTCGCCTGTGAGCTGGCCCCGTCCCAGGAGGACTGTCTGTGCGCGCCGTGTGCGCCGGGCGAGGACTGCGAGCCTTGCAGCTGCGGCGGCCCGGTGGTGGGTGAGGGTCAGTGCGTGCCCGTGGCGGTGAGCTGCTTCGAGGACTCGGACTGCGGGCGCGGCGAGCGCTGCGAGTTCGGGTTGGAGGGCGGTCGTCAGCCCGCGCCGGATGATGGCGCGGACATCTGCGTGTGCCCAGACTGCGAGGAGGGCTCCGACTGCCCGCCCTGCGAGTGTGGCGGCGGCGAGGGGCCGAGCCGGGAGGAGGGCGTGTGCGTCGAGGACCTGCGCGAGTGCTACAGCGACGGCGACTGCGGTCGGGATGAGTATTGCAGCTTCGACGAGGGGCAAGGCGAGCGGCCCGAGCCGGCGCCCTGCGCGTGCGACTGCGAGCCGGGGACCGACTGCGACTGCGCCTGTGAAGATCCGGGCTTCGTGGCCCCGGCGGGTGTGTGCGTCGAGAGGCCGCTGGTCTACTGCTATGACGACAGCGACTGCGGCCACGGTCAGATTTGCGAGGCGCGGGAAGGTGATGGCGAGAGCGACGAGCTGTGCGACTGCGCGCCCTGCGATGAGGATGATGAGAACTGCGCGCCGTGCAATTGCGGCGCGCCTGCGCCGCGGCCGGAGGGCGTGTGCGTCGACGCCCAGGTGCAGGAGTGCGAGTCCGACACCGACTGCCCGGGCGGCTACTGCGTGTTTGATTGTGACGGTTCGGACGCCTGCGGCAGCCGCTGCATACCCTTGGGGTGCGACGACGGTTCGGATGTCCTCTGCGACGCGCTGCCGCCGGAGTGCCCGGAGGGTTTGATCGTGGCGGCGCGAGGCGGTTGCTGGGCGTGCGTGGACCCCCAGAGCTGTGAGGAGCCTGGCCAGACCTGCGAGGGTGCGTGGCTGGACGAGCGCGGGGAGTGCCGTGGCCCCAACGACGGGTCGCTGCCCTTGGAGTGCTGCCAGATGCCGGAGGGCCTCTACAACAGCGGTCGGGTCATGGACGACTGTGCGCCGCACGACGGCCCTGCGTTGACCTTCGTGCTGGCCGACGCGCCGCTGGCCTGCGGGATCGACCCGCAGGAGGCGGGGGATCGGATCGAGCTGTCGATCTGGGACAGCCAGATCCTGAGCGGCGGCCACGTGTCGCTGAACGACGGCTTCGCGGGCACGGTGGCGCGGTGTGTGGGCGAGCGCTGCGCGCCGATCCGTGAGGGCGAGTTCTCCTTCAGGAGCACGGGGTTCGACGCGTCGCCCTACATTGGGTACTTCTTCTTCGTCCTGGAGGATGGTCAGGCGATCACGGGCGAGTTCGAGGTGCCTTACTGCCAGGGATTCCCGGGCTGCGGGTGAGGGAGGAGGTCGCGCGGCGGTGATCGCGCGGCCTGGACACAGTCAAGAAGATGCGACGAGCGCCTCGTCGGCCCTGGGGCTGGCGAGGCGCTCGTCGGTTTTTGGCGGGGTTCTGGCGAGGCGCTCGTCGGTTTTGGGGGGTCGGTGGAGCGTCGTCGGTTTTGAGAGGTCGGGGAGCGTCGTCGGTTTTGAGAGGTCGAGGAGCGTCGTCGGTTTTGGGGGGTCGGTGGAGCGTCGTCGGTTTTGAGAGGTCGAGGAGCGTCGTCGGTTTTGGGAGATCGGTGAGCGTCGTCGGTTTTGGGGGGTCGGGGGAGGGTTGGAGCGGGTCGCGGTTGGAGGAGGTTCGGGGAGGGTTGGAGCGGGTCGTCGTTGGAGGAGGTTCGGGGGAGGGGGCGAGCGGGTCGCTGGAGGTTGTGGCGTGTTTGCGCGGGTCTACTCGACGGAGAGGGATTCGGCGCCCATGTCGAGGAGGACCTTGTCGCCGACGGACATGCGTCGCTTGAGGTCGGGTCTGGCTTCGACGATGTCGAAGTACTCCTTGGAGAGGTACTTGACCTTGCGGGACTTCTTCTTGTCGGCGCCGACCTCGTTCCAGGTGCCGTCTTCGAAGACGAAGAGGCGGCCTTCGATGAAGCGGGTGCGGTTGTTGTTGGCCTCGTCGTTGGACTGGACGTTCTTGAGGTTGTTGGTGGCGATGGAGACGTCGACGGAGCCCTTGCCCTGGTCGGCCTGGAGCTTGGAGATGTCCTTGAGGGCGGCCTCTTGTTGTCCGCGCGCCCAGTAGTTGCGGGAGTCGCGGCGCAGGTGTCCTTCGACGAGGTTGTCGCCGTCGAAGTTGTAGGAGCCGCCCTCGCTGATCTCGGGCAGGTGTCGCTGTCGGATGTCGTCGGGGCGGGCGTCTTCTTCGAACTCGGAGTCATCGACGGCGAGGAAGCTGGTGTAGGGGGTGACGAGGCCGTAGGTGGTGGCCAGGAGGATGACCTCGTCCTTGAGTTCCTTGAGTTCGCCCTTGTCGCGGATTTCGTCGAGGAGGTAGCCGACCTTGCGGGTGGCCCAGAGCTTGGGGATGAAGTCGTGGGCGGTGGCGCGTGCGGCGTCCTGGGGGCTGGGTTGGAGCTCGGTGAAGTTGATGGTCATCGGCTGGTCGTTGAGGGTGCCGGAGAGGGCGATGTTGGGGGGTAGCTCGCCGGTGTAGCGGCCGAGGACGACGATCTGTCCGCCGCGGAAGAGGTCGGGGAGGCGCCTGGGGTAGACGTCGTGGACGCGGTGGGTGTTGTAGTTGATGGAGAGGTTGGTCATGACGGGGTAGGCGATCTTGTTGTAGAGGGCGGTGACCTTGATCTGGATGTCCTCGCGGGGTCGGACGTAGTCGCTGTAGCCGTGGTGTTCGCGTGCGGTGGCGTCGAGGAGGATGGGGTTGACGTCGTAGCCGAGGCCGACGGTGAAGACGCGGGCCTTTCGGGTGTTGTTGGCGCGGGCGTGGGCGAGGATCTCGGCGGGGTCGATGGCGCCGACGGTGGGTCGGCCGTCGGTCATGAAGATGACGGAGTGGGGCATGCCGGCGGGGGTGTTGGCCTTGAGGGCCTCGGTCATGGCGTCGTCGATGGCGGTGCCGCCGGCGGATTCGAGCTGTGCGGCGAAGTCGAGGCCCTCCTTGACGTGGTTTGCGTCGGCGATCTGGGGGGCGTCGAAGAGTCGCCGGACGGAGGTGGAGAAGGCCAGGATGTTGAAGCGGTCGGTGGGTCTGAGCAGCTTGAGGCAGCCGGCCAGGGCCTTGCGGGCCTGGTCGATCTTCTCGCCGGCCATGGAGCCTGAGGTGTCGATGACGAAGGTGACGGCCTTGTCGGGGATCTTGGATTCGTCGAAGGACATCCTTGGGGTCAGGACCATGAGGAAGGTGCCGTCCTTGCCGCCGGCGCCGTCGGGGTCGTAGGTCATCAGGGAGAGGCCGACGTCGTCGTCGCTGGTGCCGATGTAGAGCATGAAGTCCTCTTCGAGATCGGCGGCGGTCTGCTCGACGCCGACGACGGCCTTCTGGTTGGACTTTCGGTGGACGTCGACGCGGTGGGTGGGTGAGTAGATGGCGGCCAGGGGCGCCTTGGAGTCGATGTTGACGACGATGGTGAAGTCATCCATGAGGCGTGCGGCGGTGCGGCCGGTCTTGAGGGGGTAGACCATGCGGCGCAGGGGTCCGACCTGTTCGAGGATGGAGGCGTAGGAGATCTCGAGCTTCTGCTCGCCGCGGGGCGGGATGGGGAAGATGCGGGCCTGGAAGATGGCGCCGTCCATGTACTCGATCAGGCCGGGGTCGCGGACGCGCTGGACGATGCGCTCGTAGATGGCGCGGGCCTTGTCTTTTTCGAGGACGGCGCCCGGGGTCTTGTTGCCGTTGATCCAGAGCGAGAAGTCGGAGACCGTGGCGCCCTGGGGGACGGGGAAGTAGAAGGTGGCCTCAAGCTGCTGGTCGGTGTGGTTGACGAAGACCTGCTCGATGCGCGTGAGGGCGGCCTGATCGGTGACGTCGATCTGGACGCGGTGGCTCTTGATGGCCAGGGGCGGGAGGGCTTCCTGGGTGGGGAGCAGGAGCCCGGTGGCGGCGGCGGCGCCGGGGAGGAGGGCCAGCAGCGCGGCGGCCAGGGCCGTCGAGAGCGCGATCCGGGCGCCTCGCCGGGGTCTTGCTGGCGGTTGAGGTGCGTCGTAGTGGGTCATGGGTTCGTCTCCCTGTCCAGGTCGAGGTCAGCGTGCGAGCTTGGCGGTCCCTTGTGCGCGGTCCGCCCTGGGTCAACGCGGGCGGGCGCGAAAGGATCAGAATTTGCTGCGGGTCGTCGTGGAAGGGCCATAGCGAGCGCAGGCTGCATCTGTTAGAACCTTGACGCATCTGGCGGTGCGCGGCGGTGATTTCTGGACGCGGTGCGCGCGCCGGAGGGCCCCCTGGGTGGGGCGCGGCTGGGTTTTTCGGGCCGCTGTCGGGACGGGATTGATGACGCAAGCGCAGCCATGGCCTGAACACCTCGCGGGGCTCTTGCCGCCGGACGGGATGCTCAAGGAGCAGTACGAGGTCACGGGCTTTCTGGGGGAGGGTGGCTTCGGCGCGGTCTTCGCGGGGGTGCAGCACCCGCTCGACAGGCCCGTGGCGATCAAGGTCATGTTCCCGGGTCACAGCCCTGCGGTGCGGACGCGCTTCTTGCGCGAGGCGCAGGCGGCGGCGGGGTTGCACCACCCGAACGTGGTGACGGTCTTCGATTACGGTTTGATCGATCAGCGGCGCCCCTTCATCGTGATGGAGTTGCTCAAGGGCGTGGATCTGGGCTCGGAGCTGCGCGAGGGCGGCCCGATGGAGCGGGCTCGTGCGCTGGGGCTCTTCATGCCCTGTCTGGAGGCGCTCTTCGAGGCGCACGAGCGAGGGCTGGTGCACCGGGACGTCAAGCCGGAGAACCTGTTCCTGTCGCAGCTGCCGCGGGGTCGGGAGGTGTTGAGGATCCTGGACTTCGGGATCGCGCGGATGATCGACGCCGATCCTGAGGGGAGCCGCCAGACGCCCTCGGCGCCGAGGTTGACGCCGACAGGTCAGAAGGTGGGGACGCCGCACTACCTGTCGCCGGAGTATTTCGAGTCGGGGATGGTGACGCCGGCCCTGGACGTGTACGCGATGGGGCTGGTGCTGGCCGAGATGATCAGCGGGTCGCCGGTGGTGCAGGCGGAGAACCTGTATGGCTATGTGATCCGGCACATCCGGGGGGAGCTGAACTTCGCGCCGGGGCTCTTGAGCGATCCGTTGATGCCGGTGTTGAGGCGGGCGACGGCGCGCAACCTGGAGGATCGCTATCCCGACGCGGGGGCCTTCCTGGAGGGTCTGGAGGGCGCGCTTGAGCGGCCGTCGGTGATGATCACCAGCGGGTCGCTGGCGCACGGCGCGGTGACGGGCTCGATGAGCGACGTGCAGCTGATGAGCCACGCGCACAGCCCGACACAGGCGATCCCGGACGGCTTCGTCTACGTCAGGCCCGAGCCATTCTTGATGGGTTCGCCCATGCGGGAGCCGGGTCGTGAGGTCGACGAGGCGCAGCGCCCGGTGGTGTTGACGCGGGGCTTCTTGATGCAGCAGATGGCCGTGACCCAGGGTCAGTGGTCGTCGCTGATGGGCAATGATCCGTCGTGCTTCAAGGGCGAGAGCCGGCCGGTGGATCAGGTCAACTGGTACGACGCGCTGGCGTACTGCAATGCGCTCTCGGAGCGCGACGGTCTGGAGCCGAGCTACCGCTTCGTGGGCGTGTCGGGCACTCCGGGTGGGCAGTTCTCGTGCAAGAAGGTGGTCTTCGCGGGGCTGGCGTCGGAGGGTTGGCGGCTGCCGACGGAGGCCGAGTGGGAGTTTGCGGCGCGGGCCGGGGTCAAGGAGGCGCGCTACGGGGAGATCGGTGACATCGGCTGGTACGACAACAACAGCCGGCGCAAGACCCACCCCGTGGGGCAGAAGGCGGCCAACGCCTGGGGCCTGTACGACATGCTGGGCAACGTGTGGGAGTGGGTCTGGGACATCTACGCGGCCGAGCACGACGACGAGGGGATCGATCCTCTGGGTGCCGAGTCGGGCGCGGATCGTGTGCAGCGGGGCGGTTGCTACAACAGCGCGGCGAGGTTGTGTCGGCTGGGCAACCGCGGGCACTGCCCGCCCTTTCGCAGCTTCAAGACGGGCGGCTTCCGGGTCGTGCGCACGTCCGTCTGATCTTCATATTTCGTCCATGAAATTCTAGATATCGAACTCGTCGAGGCCGGCGAACCACGGCGCCGATCTGAGCGCGTCGAGGGCCTCGTCGTCGAGGGCGTTGGCCTGGATGTGGAGGCGCCGCAGGTTGTGGAGGGGCGCGCGGGCCAGGGCTCGGGCGCCGCGCGGGCCGATGTGGTTGTCCCAGAGGGCCAGGTCGGTGAGCTGGTGGATGAAGGGGGCGTCGGCGAGGGCCTCGACGCCCTCGTCGCGGAGGTTGCAGGCGCCGAGGTCGAGGGCCTTGAGGCGGGCGAGCTGGTGGGGTGAGGTGGCCAGGGCGGCGGCGCCCTCGGGTCCGAGGGGGTTGTCGCTCAGCGAGAGGGTGTGGAGGTGCGCGAAGGCGACGGCGACGACGGCGGCGCCGAGGTGGTTCAGGGCGCAGTGGCGCAGCGAGAGGTCGTCGAGGGGGGAGGCCATGAGCTGGGGCGCGATGAGCGCGATCCCGGGGTCCTTGAGGGGGTTGAGGTCGAGGCTGAGGCGCTTGAGGTTGTTGAGGCGGGCGGGCCGGAGGAGGGCGGCGGCGGCCTCGGCGTCGAGGTCATTGCCGCGGAGGATCAGGGTGCGGAGGTTGCTGCAGAGGGCGGAGGGTGGCAGGGCGGCGTTGGCCAGGGGGTTGAAGGAGGCGGAGAGGGCTTCGAGGTTCTTGAGCGCGGAGGGGTGCCCGAGGAGGGCGTCGAGGCCGACGTCGTTGAGGTTGATCTCGTCGATGTGGAGGGATCGCAGGGTCTGGGGCGCGTGGGCGGCCAGGGCGCGGGCGCCCTCGTCGCTGAGGTTGAGGCGGTTGAGGGCGAGGTGCTGGAGGGAGGCGGCGGCGCGCGATCGGAGGAGGCTGGACAGGGAGGCGAAGCCGAACCTGTTGCCGGAGAGGTCGAGCCATGTCAGGGCGCGCAGGTGCCTGTATTTTTCGAGGGGCGCGATCTCGTCGTCGCCGAGCCAGTTGCCGCGCAGGTCGAGGTGGGTCAGTGCGGCGAGGTGGGGCTTGTCGGCGATGGGAGGGCCGGCGGAGGCTCTTGGGAAGTCGAAGATGGCGGCGAGGCCGAGGCGGGTCAGGGCGTTGGCGTTGTGCAAGTTGTTGATGTTGTTCTGGATATCCTGGCCGCCTCGGAGGCTGAGGGTGAGGTCGATCATCGTGAGGTGATCGTGGGGGGCGTGGGCGAGGGCCTGGAGGTCGTCGCGCAGGTCGGCGTGGAAGTGTCGTATCCAGGGCCAGGTGGGCGGGATGTCGCCGTCGAGGAGGCGCTGGAGGTCGGCGCTGGAGGGCGTGCGCAGGGCGTCGGGGATCTGTTCGAGGTGGCCTTCGGCGTAGTGGAGGGCGGCGGGTTCGGGGTTGGCGTCGAGGGTTCGGGTGATGGCGAGCCAGGCCTCGCGGCGCTGCCGCCAGGGGCGGTCGGAGGAGGCGGTGTAGATCAGGTCGCGCAGGGCCTCCAGGGTGGTGCATGGGGCTTGCGGATCGGGGTCATCGGGTTCGTGGCGGCCTCTGGGGCCGCCGATCAAGTGAAGGCGGCGGGTTCGGGGGTGGTCTTCGTCGGTGAGGCGGGCCAGCAGGGGGGCGCGGTGCTGGGGTTGTGGGCCGGGGGCCTCGGGCCAGTCGAGGTCGAGCGAGGGGACGGCGACGGCGCGGCAGTCGATGCTGGCGAAGTCGTGGATGAGCGCCTCGGCGCGCTCCCGGGTGATGTCGAGGGCGACGGGGCCAGGCAGGGTGTGGAGGATCTGGACGGCCTTGGGCAGCGTCATGTCCGGGCGGATGGTGCGGAGCAGCTGGGCGGCGGCGATCTTGCGGTTCAGGCTCAGCAGGACGAGGTCGAACATCGGCCCTCCAGCGCGTCGAGGCGATGATGGTGGGGGTCAGGGTGTGCTCGCAAGTCAAGAAAAAAGATGGAAAAACCGGTTGACGTGCGCGGCGGGTCGGGGTTAGGGTGGAGTTGGTTGAAGATTGAATTCAAGAGGCGTCGCAAGTCGCCAGTCGGAGGGGTAGGAATCGCCGCAGGGGGTTTCTCCTGGGTGGTTTTATCTTGCCCTGGCGCTCGCGCCGTCCGTCGAGGGGAGGTGAGAGATGGTCGCGCTTTCTTTGATCTTCATCCTCGCCGGTCTTTCCATCGCCCACAACGCCTTGTACGCGCATAAGATCCCGCCGAGGCCGGTCTTCGAGAAGTAGGCGGTCCGATCCTCCCACCCGCCTCGCGCCGCGGCCGTGTCAGGTCGCTGCCGTCTCGCCTTGCTCGGCGGCGGTCGTTGAGTCTCCGTCGGCCTTCTGCGCTCCCTCGCTCACCCGCTCTCTGACGTGCTTCTGGAGCCACTGGTCGGTCTCCCAGGTGACGTGCATGATCGATTCGAAGGCGCGGTAGGCGTGGCTCTCGTGGGGGAGCATGACGAGGCGGCAGCGGCCGCCGTGCCCCTTGAGCGCCTGATAGAAGCGCTCGCTCTGCATCGGGAAGGTGCCGGAGTTGTTGTCCTCGGCGCCGTGGATGAGCAGCAGCGGGGCGGTGATCTTGTCGGCGAACATGAAGGGCGACATCGCGGCGTAGGACTGCGGGGCCTGCCAGAGCGTGCGCTCCTCGGCCTGGAAGCCGAAGGGCGTCAGGGTCCGGTTGTAGGCGCCGGAGCGGGCCACGCCGGCGGCGAAGAGGTCGCTGTGCGCCAGCAGGTTGGCCGCCATGAAGGCCCCATAGGAGTGCCCTCCGATGGCGACCCTGGCCGGGTCGGTCACCCCGCGCGCCGCCAGCGTCTCGATGGCCGCTCTGGCGCCCGCGGTCAGCTGCGCGATGTAGGTGTCGTTGGGCTCGGCCTCGCCCTCCCCGACGATGGGCATGGTCGGGTCGTCCAGAACGGCGAAGCCGCGCGTGACCCAGAGGATGGGCGACCACCAGCCGACGCGGACGAAGCGGTGGGGTGAGTCGCGGACCTGACCTGCGGCCTGGGCGCTCTTGAACTCGCGGGGGTAGGCCCACAGGAGGGTCGGCAGGGGGCCATCGGCCGCCGGGTCGTAGCCCGCCGGGAGGTAGAGGGTGCCGGTCAGCCCGACGCCGTCGTGGCGCTCGTAGCGGATCAGCTCCTTGTGGATGCCGAGCAGCTGGGGCGTCGGGTGCGGGAAGTCGGTCAGCGCGCGCAGGTCGCCGGTGTCGAGGTCGCGCAGGAAGAAGTTGGGGGGCTCCTCGACGGCCTCTCGCCGGGTCAGCAGCGTGCGGCCGTCCTCGAAGAGGTCGATGGGGTGCTCGTAGAGCTCGCCCTGGCATTGCCAGAGGCGCTCGGTGGCGTGGGTCTCCAGGTCGAGGGTGTCCAGGAAGGGGCGGTTGCCCTCCGGAGAGGCGCCCTCGCCGATGAGGTAGATGGCGCGGCCGTCCGGCGTGGTGCGCAGGATCAGGTCGCCGGCCTTCGTCTCGGTCATCAGCGGGTGCCCCGGGTCGCCGTAGCGATCCTCCCAGCTGCGTTCGAAGAGGACGCGCGGGGGGGCGTCGTGCTGGCCGGGTCGGATCTGCCAGGTGCGGATGCGGCGGGTCTTCCACCAGGCCTCCGAGACCAGCAGGAGCTGGTCGTCCCGCCAGGTTCCGCCGGAGATGCGCCAGGCGCAGCGGATCACCTCCCTGGGGGGGGCGTCAAAGGGCGCGTCGAGGGTGAAGAGCCGGTCGCGATCGCCGCCCGCGTCGATCTCCGGGTCGCCGCCGTCCTGGGCCTCGATCCACGAGAGGGTCGAGGGCTTGTCGGGTCGCCAGGAGACGGCGCGGGGGCCGGTGCGCGCGGCCGAGAAGCCGATCGGGATCTCCTCGGCCAGCGGCAGGTCGGCGACGAGGTGCACCCGTCGGCCCTGCTGATCCCAGACCTCGACTCGCCTGGGGAAGCGGCCGACGGGGACGAGGTAGGAGAAGGGCCTGTGCAGGACGTCGACGAGGAGGTGGCGCCCGTCGGGCGAGGGCGAGGCGCGGGTGTAGAGGTCGGGGGGGCCGAGGGGTGTGGTGCGGCCGTCGAGGTCGACGCGGGCGATGGTCGAGCGCCCGAAGTGGTCGAAGAGGGCCTCGTCGTGGGGGCCGGTCAGGAGATCCTGCCAGGTGCGGGCGGGGGCCTTTCGGCCGTCGTTCTCCTCGATGATGGGGCCGGCGGGCACGGCGGGGGCCTGGGGCGTCGGGCCGCGGTCCTCGGGGATGAGGCAGCAGATGAGGTGCTCGCCGCAGGAGCTCCAGCGGTAGGGGCCGCAGAGGGTGGCCGAGAGGGTGGCCTCGGAGAGCTTGCGGGCCTGGGCGGTGGCGACCTCGATGATCCAGAGCTGTCCGCCCTCGGGGGTCATCACCGTGACGGCCAGGCGCGCGCCGTCGGGCGACCAGCGCAGGCGCCGCAGGCGCGGCTGCTCGGGCAGGCCCTGGACGGGGATCAGCGTCGGGTCGTCGATCTTGCGCAGCGCCACGCCGGTCAGGTGCCCCTGCCGGCTGTGATCGCTGGTGAGCGGGTTGATCCGAATCCCGGCCAGCCGCAGCTCGGGCTCGGCGACCTCCTCGATGGGGGGCAGGCTCGGCAAGGAGGCCATCGCCATCCAGATCCGGTTGGGGCACATCGAGACGGAGGGCGTCGGAGGGGCGTCGATGAGCTCGGCCAGCGGCGAGGGCGGCGTGCGGTAGATGGGGTTCTGATCGGGCATGGGCGGCTTCGCTGGAGGTGGGCGGTGTGGTCGAGGACCGTGGGTTCTGGTCCCGGAGAGTGAAGGATGTTGACGCCCAGCGCAAGGCATTGACCCGGCCCCAGCGCCGCAGGTACTCTGTGGTCCCACTCAACAGGGTCCAGGAATGCGCAACCACAACGAGCACGACGAACCCCCTATCACCCGGCTGACCCCAGGGACAGTCCTGGCGGGTCGCTATGAGATTACAGGCGATCTGGGTGAGGGGGGGTTCGCGGTGGTCTACCGCGGCAGGGATCTGGAGATCGATCGGGAGATCGCGGTCAAGGTGCTCAACCTGTCCAGCTTCGCCCACGACAAGGCCACCCTCAAGACCGTCGTCGAGCGCTTTCGCCGAGAGGCCCGCACCGCCGCCCGCATCCACCACTCCAACGCGGTGACGATCTTCGACTTCGGCGACACCCCCGACGGCTCGCCCTTCATCGTGATGGAGCTGCTCGAAGGCTACGATCTGGACGTGGAGCTGGCCCAACACGGCCCGATGTCCATCGCGCGCTCAGTGCGGCTCTTCATCCCCGCCCTGGAGGCCCTCGGCAAGGCCCATAAGCTTGGAATCGTTCATAAAGATCTCAAGCCCTCCAACCTCTTCCTCACCCACCCGAGGACCGACGAAGAGCGGATGATCATCCTCGACTTCGGCGTCGCCCGGGTCAACTCCGGCGACGACGCAGGGCGCCTGACCACCGACGGCCAGGTGCTCGGAACGCCCCAGTACATGGCCCCGGAGTACATCGAGTCTCAGACCGCCCAGCCCACCCTGGACGTCTACCAGATGGGCCTCATCCTCGCCGAGGCCATCATCGGCAAGCCGATCGTCAACGAAGACAACATGGTCACCTGCCTGATCATCCACACCACGGGCAAGCTGGAGATCCCCGTCGAGCTCCTCAACAGCCCCGTCGGCGAGATCATCGGCAAGGCGACCCGAAAGGACCACACCAAGCGCTTCACCGACGGCAACGACTTCCGCAATGCGCTGATGGCGCTCAACCTCGGCGCCGCGCCGCCCCCCCGGCCCGGCAACCCCACCACGCCCCCCGATCGCGCCGACGTCGCCAGGACCGAGGTCGTCGACTTCGACGCGCCCGGCGCCGCCGCCGTCGTCAAGGCCCCGGAGAAGCCCACGAGCTGGCTCGTCAAGCTCGGCGTCGGCGCCGGCGTCCTGACCGCCGTCGGGGTCGGCGCCGGGGCCCTCTTCTTCATCGTCCTCGTCGCCCTCTTCGTCGCCGTCTGCTTCTAGAACGCTGACCGGTTTGACTCCCGTCGGCCAACGGGCCGACAACGACGCCGTCGGCAAGATCGATGCCGGCGTCGTCGATGCGAGCACAGCTTGTGCCGGCGGGCCAACGGGCCCGCCTGTGCGTCACCCACTGGGTGCTCCTCCTTGGCGTCTATCTGGCCGACGGCGTCTTCGCTGT
>SYOX01000262.1 GCA_005804885.1 Pseudomonadota bacterium | reverse complement strand
CCTTCGAAGGCGACTCCCACGTCGAGTGGTTCGAGGGCAACTACGCCGACTACGAGCGCGACCGACGCCGCCGCCTCGGCGAGGACGCCGACCAGCCCCGCCGCATCAAGTACAAGCCCCTGGTGCGCTGAGCTGGAATAGCCCCCGGGGCCGCCGAGTTTGTCCACTGCAACCTCACCCAGCCAGGATGAAGAGGCCATGACCGACGAGACGCCCCCCGGAAACCCCGAGCCCGACGACCTCCAGCCCGCTGACCCCCTCTCCCCCGAGGCCGCCCTCTCGAGCACCGACACCGCGGCGGCCATCATGGCCGCCGCCCCTGTCCTGCCCGACCTCCCCCCCTTCGACGCCGAGTTCGACCTCATCGATGGCGACCCCTCCATCGACGGCGACGACGGCGTCGCCATCGGCCGCCTCGCCGACTCCCCGGGCGACTCGATCGAGGTCCTGGAGGCCGCGCTCGACAGCGAGCGCGCCCGCAGCGCCGACATCATCTCCCGCGCCGGCCTGCTCGAAGACCAGATCGACACACTCGAAGAGCGCATCGAAGACCTCGAAGCCCGCCTCGCCAGCACCAACGCCCGCGCCCTCGCCCACGAGGCCCACGCCCGCAACATGGAGGCCGCCCGCGACGAGGCGCTCGCCCAGAACCTCGCCTCCGAGACGCGACTCGCCGCGGCCGAGACGCGCCTCGCCGCGGCCGAGGCGCGCCAACAGCGCGACCTCGACGCCCTGCGCGCCGACCTCGACGCCCAGAAGGCCGCCTGCGCCGACCTCCAGACCCTGAGCGCCCGCCTCCAGGACAAGGCCGCCGCACAGGACGCCGCCGCCGCCGACCTTGAGCGCCACAACCGCGCCCTCAAGACCGACGCCGAGGGCCTCACCCGCAGCCTCGCCGCCCTCGGAGACCAGGTCGGCGCCCTCAAGGCCGAACGCGACAAGGCCACCGAAGAGCGCGACAAGGCCGCCGCCGACCTCGACGCCGTCAAGAAGACCATCCAGAAGGTCAAGCGCCGCGCCAAGATCGTCGGCGCCAGCTCCGGCGCCCTCGCCCTCCTCTGGACCGTCCTGCGCCGCTGACCCTGAACCCCAAGCCGGATCCCTCACCCACGCACGCCGTCCACCCGAGCAGCCAGCGACGTTCCATGTGAAACATCGCTCCGCCCGCCAGGCATTGACTCGCCGTGCGAGGCGAGGGAGGCTCAAGGCCGATACCGGGAGCATCTCCAGCGGCATGACCCCGCGAGGTTGTTGTGTCCAAGGCCGATCTGACCCTCGACGATCCGATCCTGACGCGGCTGACCGACCGATTCGAGCTGCGAGAGCGCGTCGGGCAGGGCGGCATGGCCACGGTCTACCTCGCCTTCGACAAGGTCGCCCGCTGCGACGTCGCGCTCAAGATCCTCCACCCCCACCTGCGCCAGGACCCGCTGATCACCGAACGCTTCCGGCGCGAGATCGCCGCCGCGCGCCGGATCGCAAGCCCCCACGCCATCCCCGTCTTCGACATCATCGAGGAGCCGCTGGCGCTGGTGATGGCCTTCTGCCCAGGGATCGACCTCAAGCGCGCCCTCCGCCGCCAGGGCCCCATGGCCCCCGAAGCCGTGATCCGCATCGGCGATCAACTCCTCGACGCACTCGCCGCCGCACACGACCAGGGGATCGTCCACCGCGACGTCAAACCCCACAACGTCCTCATCGACGATCAAGGCGACGCCCACCTGACCGACTTCGGCCTGGCGCGCGTCGACGACCTCGTCAGCGTCACCACCCACACCATGACCCTCGGCACACCCGAGTACATGGCCCCAGAGCTCCTCGACGGCACCCTCGTTGACGGCCGCGCCGACCTCTACAGCCTCGGCGCCACGCTCTACGAGGCCCTGACCGGCAAGCTCCCCTTCACCGCCTCCTCCCCCATGGAGCTGCTCCGGCTCCACGACACGCAGCCCCCGCCCGACCCCCGACGCCTCAAGCCCGACACCCCCGCCCCCCTGGCCGACGCCCTCCTGCGCGCCATGGCCAAGGACCCCGACGACCGCTTCCCCACCGCCGCCGACATGCGCCGCGCCTTGCGCGCTCACGTCGATCAACCCCCAAAGCTGCCGCCAGCCTCGCCCTGCCTCAAGTGCCGCGCCCCCATCCCCCCCGGCCTGACCCTGTGCGTCGAGTGCGGGCACACCGCCATCCAGATCGGGCGCACGCCCGGACGCGGCTGGGGCGTCCTCGTCCGCAAGGCCTCCCAGGAGAAGCTCAGGGACAACGAGGACACCCTGACCTTCCAGCAAAAACACGCCACCTGCGAGACCCTCAAGAACCTCGGCGGACACATCGGCGACGACGGCCTCAAGCTCGACAAGCGGCTGCGCCTGCCGCCCGTGATCGCCGCCGATCGCCTCGTCGAGCGCGACGCCCTGCTCATCTTCGAAGCCCTCAAGGCCCGCGACGTCCCCGTCAAGCTCCTCTCACCTTCGAGCCCCTGGCGCATCCTCCACTTCGTCGCCCGCAGCAATGCGCCCGCCGCCGCCTTCATCGCCCTGATCGGCTTCGCCATCACCTTCACCATCATCAAGGGCACCGCGCTCGTCCCGCTGGCCGCCGTCGGCTGGATCGCCGCGCTGCTCCTGATGTCCTTCTGGGGCTACCGACACGCCACCCGGCCGCTGGCCCTCTTCACCAACGCCCGCGCCGCGCACCGCCACAACGCCGCCCTGAGCCAGCGCGCCCGACAGACCTTCGAAGACATCCGCTCTCCCCGCCTGCGCCAGCTCGCCCGCCGCATCCTCACCCGCGGGCTCGCCCTCCAGAGCGACCTCGCCCTGCGCCGCGATGTCCCCGATCAGATGAGCCAGGAGGTCGAAGAGGCCATGATGCGGTCCATGACCGTCGTCTCCCGGATCGCCACCCTGGAGGCCGAGATCGCCGCCCGCACCCCCGCCGAGCTCCACGAGGAGATGGAGACCCTCAACGAGCGCATGGCCGCCGAGGACGACATGGACGAGGTCGAGGCGATCATCCACCGCAAGGTCGCCCTGACCTCCGAGCTGGCCGACATGGACGCGCGACAAGCCGAGCTGTCGCGCTGCGCCTCGCGCCTGCTCGAAGCCTCCTCCCAGCTCACCGCCCTGAGCGCCCGCCTGCGCGACGACGACCCCCTCGATCACGACGACGCTCAAGCGCTCGCCGCCATACTCGGCGACCTCGACGCCTCCGACGACGCCCAACGCCAGCTCGACGCCGAGGTCCAGATCGACGCCGCAGTTCAGATCGCCTCGGCCGCCGCTCGCCAATAAAAATGAAAGCATCGCGCGGGCCCGAGAGAGGGAAATGCAGCGTGGGGGTGCAATGGAGGCCCCGCTGAGGCTATGATGTCTGTCGGCTGGCTGGCTGACCCTCAAATGGCGCTCGCGCTGGAGAAGACATGCCAACAACGACCGATCTCCGCTTCGTCTCAACTCGAAGAGGCGCAGGGATCTTCTCGTTTGTGGTGTCCTTGCCCCTGTGGATGATGGGCGGCTGCGCGGACATACCCCCCGGACCCGACGAAGACCCCCTGGGCTTCGACGAGGAGGAGCTCGACGAGCACTGGGGGGCCTACGACGACGTCCCCCTGCCCAAGAACCTCAGCACGGTCGGGGAGCTGGTCGCGCAGCGGAACTGCTCGACGGCGGCGGCCATGGGCTTGAGCCAGCAGATCGCCCAGGAGGTCGCCTGCGGCAACCAGGCCCTCTTTGAAAACATCAGCGATATCAACAACGTAGACCTCGGCCCGGCCGCCGCGCCCTTCCTCCAGAAGGAGGCGGCCAGGGCGCTCCGCAGAGCGGCGGCCAGGAGGCCCGAAGAGCGGATCGTGATCAACAGCTCGTGGCGCTCGCTCGTGCAGCAGTACATCCTCAAGGAGTGGGAGGGCTCGTGCGGCATCAGCGTCGCGGCTCGACCGGGCCACAGCCGCCACGAGTCGGGCTTGTCGATCGACACCAACTTCGGCCTGGCCAGCAGCATGAGGGCCGAGGGCTGGAGCTGGGTCTGCGACCGCACCAACGGGGGCCAGTGGCAAGGCTGCAGCGACCCGCCGCACTGGGACTTCTTCACCGGCGCGGACATGCGCGTCGAGAGCGTCCGCGCCTTCCAGCGCCTGTGGAACAAGGCGCACCCGGAGGACCGCATCGGCGTCGACGGCGTCTACGGCGCCCAGACCGCCGCCCGCATCCGCCGCTCTCCCCTGTCGGGCTTCTCCGCCGGCATCACCTGTCGAGAGGAGCCTCGCGTCGAGCAAGTGCCCGAGGAGGCGCCACCTGAAGAGGCGCCGCCCGAGGAGGTGCCCGAGCCCGACGCCCCCCAGCTCGATCAGGACGTCGCCGCCCGCGCCTTCATCCAGGACGCCACCGGCGAGGACACCGGGACGAGCGCGTCGATCTGGCGTCCGACGGCGGCCTTGCGGGCGTGCAGCGCGTGGTCCATCAACGAGGACTTCAGCAGCGGCAGCTTCAACGTCCACCGCTACCAGGTGGACCTGAGCGTCCCGGGGACCACCACCGTCCGCTTCGAGCGCCGGGCCGGCGCGTGGGAACCCGCCGTCCTCGTGGTCGACAGCCGCGGGCGCCTCGTCTACGGCGGCGACGCCGACGGCGGCAACCCCGACGTCGAGGCCCGCGCCGTCGCCTCGGGCCAGGGCGCCGCGATCGCAGAGCTGACGGTTGAGAACAACGCCCCGACCCGGCTCTTCTTCTTCCTGACCTCCTGGAAGCAGATCGACGACCGGCTCTCAGGCCGCCTGCCGACGACCGCGCGCTACACCTTCGCCCTCTCCCAGCAGTGCGAGGACGGCGGGACCGCCTACCGCGGCCTCGACCACGACGGCCTGCGCGTGCCTCGCTCGGGCTTGAGCAACGCCACCCTCCGCAGCGCCCTGGGCGTCTCGGTCGAGCGCTACGGCGACACGATCGCCTATCAGGGCCTGAGCTTCGTGCGCGGCAAGGTCAGCTGGTTCGGCGGCCCCAACGACACCGGCGTCACCTCCCAGGAGACCGGCGCGATCACCGGCGAGCGGCTTCGGTCGCTCAACAGCCCCACCCAGCCCTCGACGGCGACCCTCAACAGCCGCCCCGGGGACTTCTACTACATCGCGATGCGCTGGGATTACGCCCCGCGCGGCAAGGACGCCTGGCGGGCCGCTCGCCTCCTCGTGGTCAACCCGACCAACAACAAGGCCGTCGTCGTCCGCCCCGTCGACTGGGGGCCGAACATCAACACCCGGCGTGTCATGGACCTGTCCCCGCAAGCGCTGCGGGATCTGGGGCTGACCACCGACCAGGACGCGCTGATCGCCTTCGTAGACGCGGGCACCCCCCTTGGAATTCGTCAATAATATCAACGAGTAAGACGCCAGAGCCGGGCGGCGACGCCCGGCCCTGGCGCTCGGCTCGCCGCCCGGCGGCGAGCCGAGCGCGGCGGGTCAGACCGTCGCCTCGGTGAGATCCTGGGGGATCTCGGCGCCGTCGATGTGCAGCAGGGCGCCGTGGGGCTCCAGGGCCAGCGCGAGGACCTGGTCCATGTCGTCGACGGGGAAGAACTCCATGGCCCCTCGGATCTCCTCGGGGATCTCGTCGAGGTCGCGGGCGCACCGGCTCGGCAGGATCACGCGCGTGATGCCGGCGCGGTGGGCGGCCATGACCTTGGACTTGACGCCGCCGACGGGCAGGACGCGGCCGCGCAGGGTGCACTCGCCGGTCATGGCGGTGTCGGAGCGCACGCGGCGCCCGGTCAGCAGCGAGGTCAGGGCGGTGAAGATCGTCACGCCCGCCGAGGGGCCGTCCTTGGGGACGCCGCCGGCCGGCACGTGGATGTGCAGGTCGCGGGTCTCCAGGAAGGCCGGGTCGATCTCCAGCTGGTCGGCGCGGCTGCGCACGTAGGTCAGGGCGGCGCGGGCCGACTCCTTCATCACGTCGCCGAGCTGCCCGGTGATCTCCAGGCGGCCCTTGCCGGGCATCATCGAGGTCTCGATGAAGAGGATGTCCCCGCCCACCGGGGTCCAGGCCAGCCCCGTGGCCACGCCCGGCGCCCCGGTGCGCTCGGCCACCTCGCTGAAGAAGCGCACCTTGCCCAGGTAGGGGTGCAGGTCGCCAGCGTCCAGGACCCGCTCGACGGCGGCGTCCTTGGCGCGGGCCACCTCGAGGGCCATCGCGCGGCAGATCTTCGTCAGCTCGCGGTCGAGCTGGCGCACGCCGGCCTCGCGGGTGTAGTCGCGGACGACCTCGACCAGCGCGGCGTCGGTGATCGTCAGCGCCTCCTCGGGGATGGCGTACTCGCGCTGCCGGCGAGGCAGCAGGTGGTGGCGGGCGATTTTCGCCTTCTCGGTCGGCGTGTAGCCCTCCAGGTGGATGATCTCGAGGCGATCGCGCAGCGGCGCCGAGAGGCTGTCGAGGGTGTTGGCCGTGCAGATGAACATCACCTCGGACAGATCAAAGGGCAGCTCCAGGTAGTGATCCAGGAAGTTCTTGTTCTGCTCGGGGTCGAGCACCTCCAGCAAGGCCGCCTCGGGCGAGCCCGCCCAGCCCTGGCTGAGCTTGTCGATCTCGTCGAGCAGCACGACCGGGTTCTTGACCTTGGCCTTGCGAAGCGCGTGGATGATCCGCCCTGGCATCGCCCCGATGTAGGTGCGGCGGTGACCCCGGATCTCGGCCTCGTCCCTGACGCCGCCGAGCGAGATGCGCACCATCGGCCGCCCCGTGGCGTCCGCGATCGACTGACCCAGGGAGGTCTTGCCCACGCCGGGAGGCCCCGCGAAGCACAGGATCGTCCCGCGCGGGTTGCCCGACAGCTCCAGCACCGCCATGTGCTCCAGCACCCGCTTCTTGACCTCATCGAGCCCGTAGTGATCGGCTTCGAGCTGCGCCGACATGGCGTCGAGGTCGATGGCGGCCTCGGCCCGGGTGGACCAGGGCAGGTCGGCGATCAGCTCCAGGTAGTTGCGGATCACGCTGGCCTCGGCCTGGTGGCCGCCGAGGCCCTCAAGCCGCTTGAGCTCCCGGTCGACGACCTTGCGGACGTCCTCGGGCAGCTCCAGCGCGTCGAGCCGATCGCGCAGCTTGTCCCCCTCCGCCTCCTCGTCGCCGAGCTCCTTGCGGATGGCCTTCATCTGCTCGCGCAGCACCGCCTCGCGCTGGTTCTGGCCGAACTTGCGCCGCACCTCGGCGTCGATGCTCTTCTTGACCTCGTTGCGCGCCCTGGCCGCCCCGATCAGCTCGATGACCCGCTTGAGCCGCTCGATGGGGTCAAGCTCCAGGAGCACCTGCGCCTCCTCCTCCAAGCCCAGCCCCAGCCCCGCGACCACGCGATCGGCCAGACGACCGGCCGGCTCGTCGCTGGAAAACTCCGGGGCCGGCGCGCCAAGCTCCGACAGCAGCTCCTGGAGGTGATCGAGCAGCACCTCCTTCTGCAAGAGCGCCTCGTCATCGTCCACGTCCTGCTCTTCGATCAAGCTGCCCTCGGCCTGCCAGAAGGGGTGCAGCGCCACGAGGTTCTCCAGGCGGAAGCGCGCCACGCCCTCGATCAAGAGCTGGAAGCGGTTGTCGCCCGTCCGCATGATCCGGCGCACCCTGGCCAGCACACCCACAGGGTGCAGGTCCGCCACGCCGGGATCAGTCACCTCCGGGTCGCGCTGGACCGCGAGGCCGATGAGCTGGCCGCCCTCCAGCTTCTCGACCATCGACAGAGAGCGGGGGCGCCCGATGGCCAGCGGCATCACCGCCCCCGGAAAGACCACCTTGTGCCTCAAGGGAATCAAAGGGAAGGAAGATGTTGCGATCTCCGAGACGTTGTAGATGCGATTCATTCGATCTGCTCCTGGTTGAAACCCTTGACGGGTGAACGGAACCTAAACTCGTTCACCATGTCGTCAAGCATCCCAAGGACACATTCTTGACCCCCCGCCGCGCGAGCCAGCGACGAGCATCGAGCCGCAGACAAGGGCCAGGCCATCGGCAAGAGCGCGGGATCAACGCTCGGCAGAGCGGGTCGATCAGCCCGATCCGCGGCCCGAAGGGAGGGCGACTCATAGGCCCGTCCGCTCGCGCGTCGATCAACACCAGTCCTCTGGATAATCCGCCCGCGCGGGCTCGCCGCCGCAATCGTACCAGATGCAGCGGCGCGCCTCGTCCGCCACGTACCTCGACGAGCTGGCGCCCTCGCACGACACCGCGCTCAGCTCGGCGCCGTCTGCCGCGCGCCACGCCTTGAGATCGCCCTCCACGCCCGCGATCACCACCGCGCCGCCCGCGACGAAGGCCACATCCAGCGCCTCCCAGTTCTCAGTGTCCTCTTCGTCGACCTCCATATCGTAGCAGACCGCCCAGCGCTCGACGCGCTCGGCGACGTCGTACACCGTCACCCCGCGCTTGCTCCACGCCCCGCAGCTGATCGCGCACAAAGCGCCGTCGGGCGACCACGCCGAGGCGTAGGGCGAGTCGTAGAGCGGAGCGCGGCTGGTCGGCGCGGGCAGCGCGTGGCGCACCAAGGCCTCCTCGCCGGACAGCTCCAGCACATAGAGCTCGCCCCCGCCCTGATCCGTATCGCCAGCCGCGATCATGCGCCCATCGGGCGACCAGGACGTCCCCGAGGCGATGTCGCCCGGCGCCTCGCGCAGGACGCGCCCCGTGCGAGCCTCGAACGCCACGACGCCGCCTCCATAGGCCACCGAGGCCAGCGACGCGCCGTCCGGCGAGAGCGCGAGGCACGCGTCGTTGAGGCGCCGATCCATCACATAGGTGGCGACAGGCGTCAGATCCAGATCAAAGAGCGTGACATGGGAGGGGCGCTTGACCCAGTGCTCGTCGCCTTCGGGGGTCGTGAACATCCGCGCGAACACGCCGCCGCGCACCTCGCTGATCTGCTCGCCGTCGCGGTGCTCCGCGAAGGGGTTGGCCAGCGCGGGCACCCCGACCTGCACCATGAGCGCAGGGGCCACCCCGCCGAGATCGTAGACCTTCACACCCTCTCGATCGCTCACAACGAGCCGATCACCATCGAGTCGTAGACGCATCGTCGCTCCTCCTCCTGTGCTGGACCGGCCGGAGTATAGCGGAGCGACGCTCGAAACAGGAGCCCAAGATCAACCACATCGCGCCCCTCGCTCGCACCAGCGCAGGGCGGCGCTCGCGCCTCAGGCGACAAGAACCAGCCGACGGGCGCTGAGATCCGAGGGCTCGACCGCCGCGCCGCCGAGCACCGCGCCCGACGGCACCCAAGGGAGGCTCAACGGCGGGCCAGGAGCCCGGCCAGCACGAGATCGTGCAGATCACCCAGCTCCGACCTCGCCGTCCCCGGCGCCTCGAAGAGCCTCGGCGGCGAAAACCCCGCGTAGGCCCGCAAGAGCGCCGACGCCGCCCGCTCCGGATCGCTCGCGGCGAACTCCCCGGTCTCGACGGCCTCCTTGATCAAGGACACCAGCAGCGCCCGCTCCTCGGCCTGGAAGCCCCTGTAGGCCTCCCGAATCCCCGGACAGCCGCAATGGGCCACCTCCGAGGCGTGCGCCCCGGCCTCGGACAGCCTCAAGAAGGCGTCCACGCGCGCGTTGATCACCGCCCGCAGCCGCTCGCAGAAGGGCACGGGCCTGCGCGCCGCCTCCCTCATCCGCCCCAGCACCTCCCCATGACGGGACTCTGCCAACGACGATAAGATCGCGTCCTTGCTCGGAAATTCCAGATAGACCGTCCCCACCCCCACCCCGGCCTCGCGCGCGATGTCCGCCACCGTCGTCTTCGCCGCCCCGTAGTGGTTCAAGAGCCGCTCGGCCGCCGCCAATATCTGATCCCGACGCCCTTCCATCTCCTCCTCCCGCTCGTGAACAGCTATGACATTGCTTCACGACACGCCCCATTCTGCCTCACTCGGCCCAAGAATGAAATGACGCGGCGCGCCGCCCCATCACGAGAGCTCGCCTTCCCCGCCGAACGCCCCACGCTCCTCGCACCGCCCCCCTGCGGGGGGACGGGCTCGTCGGGTGGGGCTAGAAACTCGGGATGGGCTGCGCCCTGTCGGTCGCAGGCCCTCGCGCGCTTCATGTCGACACCAGGGGAAGCAAAAACTCCAATCCGCAGGCCCACTTCGACGCGGTGATCCGGCCCGGCGATTCTCTGGCGCCCGTGCGTAGGCCTGCGCCCACCGGGCGCAGCCCCCCCGCGCTTCCAGCCCCACCCGACGAGCCCGTCCCCCCGCAGGGGGGCGGTGCGAGGAGCGTGGGGCGATCGTCGAGCGTGGGGCGTGGGGCGTTGGGGGGCGGCCCGATCGTGACCTGTGGGGCATCGGTCCCTTCACTGAACGAACCTGACCCCGCTCGCCGCCCGACCACAGAGGGGAGCGCGCGGCCCGCCCTCGTGCTATAAAAGGCACCCTCAACGACCGGAGGACGCCGCCATGACCCTGGCCCGCTGTCAGCTCGACGCCACCCTCAAGACCCTCGACGCCGACGTCGTCGCCTGCCATCCCGTCGAGGGCGGCCACCTCGTGCGCCTCTCCGAGACGATCCTCTACGCCACCGGCGGCGGCCAGCCCCACGACCTCGGCCTCGTCGGCGGCCGCGCCGTCCTCGACGTGACCAGGGACCCCGAGGGCCACACCCTCCACAAGCTCGACGGCCCCGTCTCCGGGCGCGTCCTGATCGAGATTGACTGGGCGCGCCGCTTCGACCACATGCAGCAGCACACCGCCCAGCACCTCATCACGGCCCTGGCCGCCGACCGCCTCGGCTGGGCCACGACCTCCTTCCACCTCGGCCCCGAGACCTGCACCATCGACCTCGACACCCAGGACACCCCCGAGGCCGCCCTGCGCGACCTCGAAGACGCCGTCAACGCCGAGATCCGCGCCGCGCGCCCCGTCCGCGTCCGCGTCGTCGACCCCGCCGACCTCCCTGGCCTCGACGTGCGCACCCGCGGCCTCCCCGAGAACTTCACCGGCCAACTCCGCCTCGTCGAGATCGAGGGCCTCGACCTCAACACCTGCGGCGGCACCCACGTCGCCTCCACCGCCGAGCTCCAGGCCGTCAAGCTCCTGGGCACCTCCAGAATCCGCAGCGACACCCGGCTCGCCTTCATCGCCGGCCAGCGCGCCCTCGACCACCTCACCCGCGCCCTGGATCGCGAGCGCGCCCTGACGCGCCTGCTCGGCGCTGGCCCTGAAGACCACGCCGGGCTCGTTGAAAAACTCCAGCTTGAGGCCAGAAACGCCGCCCGACAGCTCGGCGCCCTCCACGCCGAGATCGCCCGACAGCTCGGCGCCCAGCTCGCCCAGACCGACGCCCCCGCCGCCCTCTTCCACCGCCCCTGCGCCGACGCGAAGTTCCTCGCCGACGTCGCCGTCGCCCTCGAAGCGCTCCGACCCGATCTCCTCGTCCTCCTGACCACCAGCGAGCGCGACGAGGGCCCCGGCCTCTTCCTCATCGTCGGCCCCCCCGGCAAGGTCGCCGCCGCAGGCCCCCCTGTCGCCTCCTTGCTCCAGGGCCGAGGCGGCGGTCGCCCGGGCCGCTACCAGGGCAAGGCCGAGGCGATCTCCCTGCGCGACGACGCCTTCTCCCTCCTCCTCCAGATCGCCCGGAGCTGAGCGACGCGCCGGGCCTGCATCAACACCAAGGCGCTGTATTCATTCATCAAATGCGGTGTCGAACCCTTGTAGGGCCCTCGACCCGAGCGGAGCTGATCATGGGACACTTCCTCGACCTCGACGCCTGGCCCCGACGCCACCTCTTCGACTTCTTCAAGACCTTCGCTCAACCCTTCTTCGACATCTGCGCCCCGCTCGACATCACGACCGCCCTGAGGGCGTGCAAGCGCCAGGGCATGCCCTTCTCGCTGGCGGTGTGGCACCTGGTCCTTGAGGCGGCCAACGCCACCGAGGCCTTCCGCTACCGGCTGCGCGGCGACGCGGTCTGGGTGCACGACAGCCTGAGCGTGGGCACGACGGTGGCCGTCGAGGGGGACGCCTTCCGCTTCTGCTACTTCGACTCGGCCCCGGAGCTGCACACCTTCATCGCCCAGGCCCGCGCCACCGCCGACGCCCTCAAGTCGACCCCGACAGGGGCTCCGCTGATCACGCAGGACGACCGCGACGACCTCATCCACGGCTCCATGGTCCCCTGGATCGCCTTCACCAGCGTCTCCCACGCGCAGAGCGCGCGGATGGGCTCCACCCCCAAGATCGTCCTGGGCAAGTTCACCGCCCAGCGCCAAGGCGAGGAGGAGCGCATGCTCATGCCCATCTCGGTCCACGTCCACCACGCCCTCATGGACGCCGTCCACATCGCCCAGTTCCTGGATCGCCTCCAGACCTCGCTCAACGCCATGGATCAATAGTCTAATACTAAGTCGGGTTGCTCTGTTGTACATTAATCTGCCTGTCCGGAGGCCACCATCGATAGAGGGTCAGGTTTCGGACCTCTTCGGTCATGGTCATCAGCTGACGACAGCGCTCCGAGGCGATGTCCTCCATCTCTCCGATCGTCTCGCAGCTGCGGTTGACGAAGGGCTCATCGCTCAATTGCCAGAGCCTCTCGGCGGGTTGAAGTTCGGGACTGTAGGGCGGCAGGGCCACCTGATGGACCCCGTCGGGCCACTTGACCTTTGAACTCATGTGCCACCCCGCTCTGTCATGCACCAAGAGCGCCTCTCGCTTGCCGAACTCCACGAAATGATTCGCGAAATAGGCCAGCGCCAGGTTGAACACCCCCACATCCACCCTCGGTAAAATCAACCAGTACGAGCGTCCTGATGCTGGATGAAGAAAAGCATAAAGGTAGAACCACTGGTATCGCGGGAAGATGAGGGCTTCAGCGACAGTGCCCTTCTTGGTCCAGACCCTTCTGATGATGGGCAGCAGCCCGAGCCTGTGCTCGTCGAAGCACCACACCTCGACCTTGGCTCCTTCTCTGGCCTTGGCGACCTCCTCTACGATCCTGGGGAGGTCTTTTTTTTAAAGTCATCCTTGGCCTCAAGGTCGCCCTTCTTGTGGCGGCGCCTGGGGATACGAAGGGCGTAGTCAAGGCGCTTGAGGTAAACCCAGCCGAGTTGTTTCTTGGTCGCAACTCCAGTCTCTCTCTCGATCCAGGCCGCCACCTTGATGCTGTTCCAGCGCCCCCCTTCGACGGGGTCTTGCTCCAATGCGGCTTCGAGAGCTTTGAGTTGGGCAGGGTTGAGCCTGGAAGGGGCTCCGGACCCCTGGCTTCGGCGATCAAGCATGGCTTCGGGGCCACCCTTGTTGTAGCGCTGGACCAAGGCGCGCACACCCCGAGCGTGAAACCGAGTCACCTCAGCGATCTGGGAAGTGGTCTTGCCTTGGCTCAGCAGCCACAGAACTTGGTAGCGATCTCGCTCGCAGGTCTTCTTGCTCGACAGGTACTTCTTGTAAAGCTCCGCCCCGCTCAGATGGGGCTCCAGACTGATTCGCCTTGGCATTTCACCCTCCACCTCTCGGCATCAGGTCTTTCATACCATACCATTGGCCGACTTAGTAT
>SYOX01000261.1 GCA_005804885.1 Pseudomonadota bacterium | reverse complement strand
CGCAGGTCTTCTTGCTCGACAGGTACTTCTTGTAAAGCTCCGCCCCGCTCAGATGGGGCTCCAGACTGATTCGCCTTGGCATTTCACCCTCCACCTCTCGGCATCAGGTCTTTCATACCATACCATTGGCCGACTTAGTATAATTAAATCAATGATTTAAATGCATTGCTTCGCTGAGGGGTGAACAGAGGGGGTCCAGGGGCGGCTCGCCCCTGGTGGGGTTCGGGGCAAGGCCCCGCCGGGCGCGAAGAGATCGGGTCAGGGGGAGTCGAGGTGAAGAGACAGAGGCGAAAGAAAGCAGGCCGCTTGAGCAGATCAGGCGAGCTTCTCGCGCCACCTTCGGGCGAGGGCGACGTCGGCGCGGTAGGCCTGGAGTGAGGCGAGGCGTTGCTCGTCGGTCCAGCCGATGAGCGAGGCCATGCGGTCGGCGACGATCTCGGCGGCGCCGAGGCCTTGATCGAGGTCGCGGTAGAAGAGCTGAGTGCGGCGCGTCATGACGTCGGCGACGGTGGCGGCGAGCTCTTCGGTGACGGCCCAGTTGATCTGGGCGAGGATCTCGGGGCGGCCGGGGACGATGGGGCCGGCCAGCGAGGGGTCCTGTCGGACGAGGCGGGCGATCTGGAGGGCGCGCATGCCGTAGGTGTCGGCGAGCAGTCGGGCGCTGGCCTCCGAGAGGGTGTTGTCGGAGGTGGCGCGGACCTGCTGGGCGACGCGGGCGTGGTTGTCGTCGTCGGGCCAGCCGTTGGCGCCGGGCAGGGGCTCCTGGTCGGTGCGGGAGGAGGAGAGCGAGCGAGGCAGGGCGTTGGAGAGGCGGAGCATCTGGACGGCGGTGTCGACGACCTCGGCGCTCATGCGTCGGTAGGTGGTCAGCTTGCCGCCGGCGATGGTGATCAGGCCGTCCTGGCCGACGATGATCTGGTGTTCGCGGCTGACGGCGGACTCGCCGATGTTCTGGCCCTTGCGGGCGGGCTGCATCAGGGGGCGCAGGCCGGCCCATGTGGCGATGACGTCGTCGCGGGTCAGGGGTCGGCTGGGGAAGTAGTGGTTGGAGGCGTTCAGGAGGTAGTCGACGTCCTCCAGGGTGGCGGCGACGTCGCTGGGGTCGCCCTCGTAGTCGGTGTCGGTGGTGCCCAGGTAGGTCCTGTCGCCCCAGGGGATGGCGAAGAGGACGCGGCCGTCGTCGGGGTGGAAGCAGACGACGGCGTTGTTGACGGGCAGCTTCTGGCTGTCAACGACGACGTGGACGCCCTTGGTAGGCCGCAGCAGGGCCTGATCCATGGGCGCGCTCAGGGCGATGGTGCGGTCGGTCCAGGGGCCAGTGGCGTTGATGACGGCGTGGGCCAGGATGGTCTTGCGGGTGCCGGAGAGGGTGTCCTCGACGACGGCGCCTTTGACGCGGGCGCCCTCGCGGACGAACTCGACGACCTTGGCCCAGGTGGCCACGACGGCGCCGACGTTGACGGCGTCCAGCGCGGACTCCAGGGTCAGGCGGGCGTCGTCGGTGGAGCAATCGTAATAGAGCGGCGCGCCCTTGAGGTTTGCCACCTTGAGGGAGGGCTCCTCCTTGGAGACCTCGCCGGGGGTCAGGGTCCTGTGGCGCTTGGGCGATCGGAAGAGGGAGAGGCCCTCGTAGAGCCACATGCCGGCGTTGATCAAGCCCAGCGGGCGGCGCGAGGACTTGAAGACGGGGAAGAGGAAGCCGAGGGGGTTGACCAGGTGCGGGGCGATGTCGAGCAGGACGCGGCGCTCGCTGACGGCCTCGAAGACGAGGCTGAGTTCAAGCTGCTCGAGGTAGCGCAGGCCGCCGTGGACGAGCTTCGAGGAGCGGGAGCTGGTGCCCCAGGCCAGGTCGTTCATCTCCACGAGGGCCACGCGCAGGCCGCGGCGGGCCGCGTCGCGGGCGATCCCGGCGCCGTTGATCCCGCCGCCGACCACCAGCACGTCGACCGTGCCGCCGAGCCGCTCCCACATCTCTTGTCGCACCGCAGACATGACACCTCCCTGGGCTCAACCCCCGGAGGTGTTTCTGTGCGACAATCAGGCCGGTGTCAACCACTGATCCTCGCGCGCTGCTCGCTTGCGCGAGGGCGCTCAGACGGCGATGGGGTCGTAGGTCTCCTCCGCCGAGGGGAAGGTCCCTGCGCGGACGGCCTCGCCGTAGTCCTTGATCGCGTCGGTGACGAGGTCGCCGAGCTGGGCGAAGCGGCGCACGAAGCGGGGGTTGAATTCGCCGTTGAGGCCGAGGAGGTCCTGAAGGACGAGGATCTGGCCGTCGCAGCCCTCACCGGCGCCGATGCCGATGGTGGGGATGTGCAGCGCGCCGGAGACCTCCAGGGCCAGCGAGGCCGGGACGCACTCGAGGACCACCGACCATGCGCCGGCCTCTTGCAGGATCCGGGCGTCCTCGACGATCCGCTTGTGATCTTCCTGATCCCGGCCCTGGACGCGGTGGCCGCCGAGCTGGTGGATGGACTGGGGGGTCAGCCCCAGGTGCCCCATGACGGGTATCCCGGCGTCGACGAGCCTGCGGACGACCTCGGCGCGCTCGCGGCCCCCTTCGAGCTTGATCGAGTGGACCGCGCCCTCGCGCATCAGGCGAGCCGCGTTGGTCATCGCCTGCTCGACGCTGATCTGGTAGGTCATGAAGGGCATGTCGCCGACGAGGTGCGCGCGCCGCAGCCCCCGGCTGACCGCCCGGCTGTGGTAGATGATGTCGTCGAGCGTCACCGGCAGGGTCGTCTCCTGACCCTGGATGACGTTGCCGAGGCTGTCGCCGACGAGCACCAGGTCGACGCCTGCCTGATCGACCAGGCGCGCGAAGGTGTAGTCGTAGGCCGTCAGCGCGACGATCTTGCGCCCATCCTGTTTGAATCGTTGAAGATTTCGAATGGTGAGCGGGCGAAGAGGCTGGGAGAGCTTGAGCTGGGTGCTCATAGGATTTCCTCCTTCGTCGAGGTAGGAATCCGCCGGGCGGAGTTTCTCACACGCGGGAAATGGCGCGCCTTCTCCCTGAACACCGACGCCGGTTGCTCGGGAGATGTGGCTCGTCGCGCCCCCCACGACTCATCATTATCCACGCCGCAGGGGAATGCAACCGACGGGGGCTCGATCGTCCTGGCGCTCAGGCCTTCGTGGGGTTGGCGTAGGTGATGCTCGACAGCCGAAGCTCGGAGGGGAAGACGTGGGGCTTGAGGATGGAGCTGCCCAGCAGCATGCGCACGCAGTCCTGGAGCGCCTCGGTGACGGCGGGGTGGGGGTGGAGCAGCTCGGTCAGGTCGTGGATGCTGCGCCCCTGGTGGATCATCAGCGAGACGGCCTCGATGCTGGTCGAGGCGTGCTCGCCCAGCGCCCGCATGCCCAGGATCTTCATCTCGTCGTCGTTGGTCACCAGCAGCTTGATGAAGCCGTCCGTCGAGCGCATGGCGATCGCCCGGTTGACCAGGGAGCAGCCGTAGACGGCCACCTTGTAGGGGATCTTGAGCTCCTGGGCCTTGAGCTCGTTGAGGCCGACGACGGCAACCTCGGGGTCCAGGAACATGATCGAGGAGACGTTCTCGTAGGACAGCGGCGCTGGCGGCGCCTCGCTGTACATGTGATCGACGGCGTGGCGACCCTCGATCTCGCCGATGCTCACCAGCGCGATGTCCAGCGTCACGTCGCCGACGGCGTAGATGTTCGGCACGCTCGTGCGCGTGTCGGTGTCCTCGATGTGCCCCCACTGGGTCAGCTTCACGCCGGCGTTCTCCAGCTTGAGCCCCTTGGTGTTGGGCACGCGGCCGACGGACACGAGCGCCTTCTCGACCCGGATCGTCTCCAGCGCCCCGGTGTGGTAGCGCAGCGTGTACTCGACCATGCCGTCGACCACCTCCATCGAGGCCAGGTCGGCCTGGTGGTGGATGGTGACGCCGCTGGCCTCAAGGCGAGTGGCGCACAGCTTGGCGACGTCGTAATCCTCGAAGGGCAGGATGCGATCGGCGCGGTCGATGAGGTAGACCTTGGTCTTGCCGTAGCTGGCGAAGATGGTGGCGAACTCGCACCCGATCACGCCGGCGCCGACGATCACGAGGCTCCTGGGGAAGCACTCCAGGCGCATGATGTGATCGGAGGTCATGATGGAGTGGCCGTCGATCGCGATGTTGTCCAGCAGCCGCGGGCGGCTGCCGGTGGCGATGACGATGTTATCGGCGTGGATGAGGCGCTCATTGCCCAGGTCGTTCCCGTCGACGAAGACCGTGTGCTCGTCGACGAAGTGCGCCGTGCCCGTCATCGTCGTAATCGAGCCGGGAAACGAGGGGGTCGGCTGGGACAACATCGAGAGCTGGCGCTCGTACTGGGCCATCTTCTCGTTGGCCGCCGTCGAGACGCAATGGGCCACCTGCTTGAAGTCCACCTCGACGCCGAGCGAGGTGTAGCCTCGGTCGCGCCGCAGCGCCGTCCTGAAGTTGCGCGACAGCTCCCACATCGTCTTGGAGACCAGCGCGCCGTTGTGAATCCCCCCTCCGCCGAGCAGGCCCCGCTCAATGAGGCAGACCTTCTTGCCGTAATCCCACGCCCGCATCGCCGCCGCGAACCCCGCAGGCCCGGCGCCGATCACGCACACGTCGAAGTTGCGCACAGCTACACCCCCTTTGTCTGGCGAAGCGATCCAGCGACCGCCTGAGTTTGAGTCAAAAATAGCACGGCCGCATCTCACCACGTCCACCGCCCGGCGGCAACATCTGCCTTCGGCGCCGCGCACATTTCATGGCGAACCCTCCGACGCGCCGCGCTCGAGGATCATCGAGGTGAAGGCGAAGGGGTGGCGCGCGTCGCGCGGGTGCTGTCGCCGCCATGAGCACGCCCAGCCGCTCAGGTCGACCTCGGGGAAGAGGACGTCGCCCTCGACCTCGG
Source organism: Pseudomonadota bacterium (assembly GCA_005804885.1). Classification (GTDB taxonomy): domain Bacteria; phylum Myxococcota_A; class Bradymonadia; order Bradymonadales; genus SYOX01. The sequence continues at coordinate 649 of SYOX01000261.1, read as the reverse complement.
CGTGGACGCGGGTCAGGTAGATGCGCCCGGCCATGGGCAGGGCCGCCGCGTAGAGCGCGGCGCCGCCGATGACCACGACCTCCTCGACGGCGCCGGCCTGCTCGAGCGCGGCCTCGAAGCTGTCGGCCAGCAAGCACCCTGGCGCCTCGAAGTCGGCGTCCCGGGTCACGACGATGTTGACCCGGCCCGGCAGGCGACGCCCGATCGACGTGTGGGTGCGCCGCCCCATGAGGATCGGCTTGCCCAGCGTGACCTCCTTGAACCAGCCCAGCTCGTCCGGCAGGTGCCAGGGCAGCGCGCCACCCTTGCCGATGACCCCGACCTCGTCCACAGCCACGATGATGGAGATAACCACGCGCAACTCCTGAGCTTTTGGCAATCTGGCCCCTCGCCAGCGAGGCGATCGCCCCTCTACACCGCGATCGGCGCCCTGATCCCCGGGTGGCTGTCGTAGCCCCGAAGCTCGATGTCGCCGAGCGTGAAGTCGTCGATCTCCCGCACCTCGGGGTTGAGCCAGATCGTCGGCGGCGTCTTGGGCTCGCGGGAGAGCTGAAGCGCGGCCTGCTCGACGTGGGTGAGGTAGAGGTGGGCGTCGCCCAGCGTGTGGACGAGCTCCCCGACCTCCAGGCCGCAGACCTGCGCGATCATG
>SYOX01000035.1 GCA_005804885.1 Pseudomonadota bacterium | reverse complement strand
CTCATCGGCGACGACGAGCACTGCTGGACCGACGACGGGATCTTCAACATCGAGGGCGGCTGCCACGCCAAGTGCATCGACCTGACCGAGGAGAAGGAGCCCGAGATCTACCGCGCCATCCGCTTCGGCTCCGTCCTGGAGAACGTCGTCTACGATCCCAACACCCGCAAGGTCGACTTCACCAACATCTCGATCACCGAGAACACCCGCACCTCCTACCCCATCGAGTTCATCCCCAACGCCAAGATCCCCTGCGTCGGCGGCCACCCCCGCAACATCATCCTGCTGACCTGCGACGCCTTCGGCGTCCTTCCCCCCGTCAGCCGCCTGACCCCCGCGCAGACCATGTACCACTTCATCCTTGGCTACACCGCCCAGGTCGCTGGCACCGAGGTCGGCGTCACCGAGCCCACGACCACCTTCTCGGCCTGCTTCGGCGCCGCCTTCCTCGTCCGACACCCCACCGTCTACGCCGAGATGCTCGCCGAGAAGATGCGCGAGCACGGCTCCCAGGCCTGGCTGGTCAACACCGGCTGGAGCGGCGGCGCCTACGGCACCGGCGCCCGCATCTCCCTGCGGCACACCCGCGCCATCATCGACGCCATCCACGGCGGCGACTTTGACGGCGTCCCCACCGTCGAGGACCCCATCTTCGGGCTGGCCGTCCCCACCGCCTGCCCCGGCGTCCCGGCCAACGTCCTCATCCCCCGCGACGCCTGGGCCGACAAGGCCGCCTACGACGCCACCTCCCGCAAGCTCGCCCACCTCTTCCACGCCAACTTCGCCCAGTACGCCGAGCACGCCTCCGACGAGATCCGCAGCGCCGGCCCTCGCCTCTAACCCCTCCGCCCCCTCCCCTCTCCCGTCGAGTCGGCTCCAGACCCCTTCGGCGCGCAACACCCTCCAACGCCCCACGAACGCCCCACGCTCCTCGCACCGCCCCCCACAAGGGGGGACGGGCTCGTCGGGTGGGGCTAGAAGCTCAGGGTGGGCTGCGCCCTGTCGGTCGCAGGCCCGCGGGCGGACGAGCGCGGATCGCAGGGCCGGGTCATCGCGTCGAAGTGGGCCTGTAGATTGGGGTTTTCACGCCCCCAGTGTCGACCTGGGCCTTGCGCGGGCCTGCGACCGAGAGGGCGCAGCCCACCCTGAAATACCAGCCCCACCCGACGAGCCCGTCCCCCCTTGTGGGGGGCGGTGCGAGGAGCGTGGGGCGTTCGTCGTGCGTGGGGTGCTCGTGGATCGTGGGGTGCTCGTGGATCGTGGGGTGCTCGTGGTGCGAGGAGCGTGGGGCGCTCGTGGGGGGGTCGGGACCTTCGCCGAGCAAACCTGCGACCTGCCGTCGACAAGAGCGCCACGGCTTGACATCATCGCCTGCGATCCTCACCTCTGTGCGTCGCCCCACCCGGCGCGGCGCCCTCACCTTTTCAAAGGCCACGCCTCTCTTCGTTGAACAAGGCTCAAGAACCGCCCCAAGCCGACAGAGCGCCGCCATGGAGCAGATCCTCAAATTTCCGCGGACGAAGCACCTGACGGGCTCCGGCTTGCAGGCTGGCGACGGCGATCTGCCGCAGGTCGACGCCGACGCGCTCGCGGGGCGATCCGTCGTGATCACGGAGAAGATCGACGGCGCCAACGCGGGCCTGAGCTTCGACGCCGAGGGGCGGCTCTGGCTCCAGAGCCGGGGGCATTACCTGACCGGCGGCCACCGCGAGCGGCACTTTGATCTGTTCAAGCAATGGGCCAGCGGCCACGCCGCGGCGCTGCGCGACAGGCTCTCGGATCGCTTCCTGATCTATGGGGAGTGGCTCTTCGCCCGCCACACGGCCTTCTACGACGCGCTGCCGGATTACTTCGTGGAGTTTGACGTCTTTGACCGGGCCGAGCGCCGCTTCCTGTGCGCCGAGGCTCGCAGGGCGCTGCTCGACGGCCTGCCTGTCGCCTCGGCGCCGGTGGTGTGGTCGGGCGTCTTCCCGCGCGGCCTGGATCTGATGGCGCTGATCGGCCCCTCGGCCTTCAAGACCGAGGGGTGGCGGGAGGCCCTGACGCGCGCGGCCGAGGCCGCCGGTGTCGACGTGGAGCGCGCCCACCAGCAGGCCGACCCCTCGATCCTGATGGAGGGGCTCTACATCAAGATCGAGGAGGGCGGGCAGGTCGTCGAGCGCCTCAAGCTCGTGCGGCCCGGCTTCACCCAGGCGATCAACGACGCCGACGGGCACTGGCTCGACAGGCCGATCGTCCGCAACCAGCGCGCCCCGCGCGGCCTCCCGACCGAAGGCGACCGGCGACCCCTGGGTGACCCCTCGGAGGGCCGGGCGGCGCCCCTGGGCGACCGCGCGACGTCGATCATGGCCGCCGAGGGCGGCCGCCCGGAGGTGCAATGAGCGATCTCTCGGTCCAGATCGCGGGCCTGCCGCCGACGCCCGCGCCGCCGACCTACCGCGTGGACTGGGCGGCGCTGGACGCGCTCTACCCGTGGATCCAGGCCATGCGGGGCGTGCCCCAGGATCCGATCTTCCACGCCGAGGGCGACGTGTGGACCCACGTCGGGATGGTGTGCGAGGCGATGGCGGCGATGCCCTCCTGGCGAGGCCTGAAGGCCGAAGACCGGGCCGTCCTCTTCGCCGCGGCGCTCCTGCACGACGTGGGCAAGCCGGCCTGCACGCGCACGGACTCGCAGGGCACGATCACCTCGCTGGGGCACTCGCGCAAGGGCAGCCTGATGGCCCGCGAGATCCTGTGGCGGATGGGCGCCCCGATGCTGCTGCGCGAGCGGGTCGCGTCGCTGGTGGCCCACCACATGGTCCCCTTCTGGCTCATCGAGCGGGACGATCCCGACAGGCTCGCGATCGAGGTGAGCCAGTCGGCCCGCTGCGATCACCTCGCGATCCTGGCCCAGGCCGACGCGCGCGGCCGCGTGTGCCCCGATCAGAGCCGGCTGCTGGAGAACATCGCGCTCTTCGTGGCCACCTGTGAGGAGCAATCCTGCCTGCGCCAGCCGAGGCGCTTCGCCACCGATCACACCCGCTTCATGTACTTCCGACAGCCGGGCCGACAGCCCGACGTGGAGGTCTACGACGACACGATCTGCGAGGTGACCTTGATGTCGGGGCTGCCCGGCGCGGGCAAGGATCACTGGGTGCGCGAGCACGCCGGGGGCCGCCCGATAATTTCGCTCGACGCGCTGCGGGACGAGCTCGGCGTCTCGCCGCGCGGCTCACAGGGGGTCGTGATCGCCGAGGCCCGCGAGCGGGCCAGGGCGCTGCTGCGCCAGGGCAAGAGCTTCATCTGGAACGCCACCAACCTCACGGCCCGCCTCAGGAGCCAGCCCATCGAGCTGGTGACGGCCTACAAGGCGCGCGTGGCCATCATCCACATCGACGTGCCCGCCGATCACATCTACGCCCAGAACCGCGAGCGCGCCTCCATCGTCCCCGAGAATGTCATCAACAGGATGGTCAGGCAGTGGGAGATCCCCCAGCGGACCGAGGCCCACTGGGTCGAGTGGATCGAGCGCGCCTGATACCCAACCACAGACGAAGGGCTTGCTTTGTGGGCGAGGACAGGGGGATGGCCTGGGCCTGAGCGAGGCTGGTGCACCGCACCGCCGAGTGATGGCAAAGGCTCAGGGCGCCGCCTGGACCGCCCACAAAGTGAGTCTCTCGGCTGTGGTCTGGTATGAGGCCCTCAGCGGCCCCGCTCGGCCATCAGCTGGTCGCGGACCCTCATCAGCGCGATCCCCAGGAGGTTCTGGCCTCGCCAGGCGGCGGGGTTGACCGCGTCGGGGTGATCGGCCCTGAGCCCGATGCCCCAGATCCGATCCAGCGGGCTGGCCTCGGCCAGGGTGCGCTCGCCGGTGGCGAGCAGCGCGGCGAGCATCTCGGGGTTCTGGGAGAACTTGGCCATGTTCCCCCGCACGACGATGTCGACGCGCGCCGCGACCCAGGCGCGCTGATCGAAGTTGCGGATCTGGCGGCCGAGCCGCTTGTGCTCCCGAGGGCTCTCGGTGGCCATGATCTGGGCCTGGATGTCGGGGTTGATAAAGAGGGCGGCCTTGGCGGCCATCATGAACTGCTCGGCGCAGGTGTAGACGATGCCTTCCACCTCAAAGCGCGACCACGTCCACTGGCCGAAGACGCCCGGCGGCTGCCAGAAGAAGACGAAGTCGTCCGTGGTGATCACCTGAGAGGCATCAAAGGCCTCGTCGCCTTGATCTGACATGACACCCACCTCACTGGACCCTGGTCAGGTCCATGACGCTGCCCACCAGCGTGTTGTCGGTGATCCGAATCCTGTCGCGGCCCCTGAAGCGGATCGACGAGCTCGTCCCGTCAGGATAGGACAATTCGACGCTGTCCTCATTGGAATCCGTCACCGTATAAAACAATTGGCTCTGGTTGCCCCGCACGTCCCACGTGAGCGAGTCCCGCTCGATGGTGACGATGGACCCTACCAAGAAGTCGACGTCCACCCCGGGAGGGGGGTTCCTCATCACATCCATGCGCCACTGGCCGCGGACATCGCGGACCGGGTCCAGCGCCGACTCCGCCTGACGATCCTCGACCTCCACGGGGGTCTCAAGCTCGAACTCCAAGGGGGCCTCGACGATCTCGGTCTGCGAGGGATTCCCCTTGCAGACCGAACACATCGGGATCATCAGGAGCATCACGAGCGCGAGGCCGCCGAGCGCCAGGATCCCGCCGATCCCCAGCACCCCGCCGAAGATCGCCATCGCGCCGACCTTCGATCCCGCCGCAGCAGACGCCGCCCCCGCGGTCCCCGCCGCCGTCGCTGGCCCGCGCGGCGCCGCCTGCCCCTGGGCCTCGGGCCGGGCGACCTCCTGGAGCGTCGGCACCTTGTCGGGGGGTTGGCTCGCCGAGCGCTCGGCGGCCTCTGGGGTCGCCGCGCCTGGCGGGCGCTCCTCCAGCGTCGGGACGGGGGGGCGGCCCAGGGGCGGGTTCAAGGCGGGAGGGAGGTCGGTGGCGGTCGGGGTGGGGGCGGGCCTGTTGGGGTTGGGGAGCGCGCGCAGGGCGCCGAGGAAGGCGTGCGCGTCCGGGTAGCGATCCTCGGGCTTGCGGGCGGTGGCCTTGAGGATGACCGGCCCCAGGGGCGTGTCCATGAGGCTCGGCGGCAGATCCAGCTCTCCCCGGAGGTGCTTGAGGGCGCAGGACCACCAGGAGTTGCCGTCGACGGCGGGGCGCCCGGTGAGGGCCTCGGCCAGGATGAGGCCCATCTGGTAGACGTCCAGCGCCGGGCTGACGATCTGCTTCTCGACGTACTCCGGGGCGAGGTACTGGGGCGTTCCGATGGCCTGGCCCGTGGCGGTGATGCCGCCGGAGGGGGGTTGTTCGGGGGCGCCCGCGACCCGCTCGCTGCTGGCGAGGCCGACGCGGGCGATGCCGAAGTCGAGGATCTTGATCACCTCGCGGTGGCTGGAGGGGTGGGCCAGGAAGAGGTTGGAGGGCTTGAGATCTTTGTGAACAATTCCGAGGCGATGGGCTTCGCCGAGGGCGTCGAGGCAGCTGATGAAGAGGGGCAGCGCGCGGGCCGGGGACATCGGGCCCCTGGCTTCCAGCTCGTGGAGGAGGTCGTGGCCCTTGAGCAGCTCCATGACGATGAAGGGCTGCTTGCCGTCGATGACGCCGTAGTCGAAGATCGTCACGATGTTGGGGTGGTCGATGGAGGCTGCGACGCGGGCCTCCTGGAGGAAGCGCTCGCGCGCGGTGTCGTCGTTGCCGGCCTGGAGGACCTTGACGGCGACGCGGCGGTTGATGGTGAGCTGATCGGCGGCGTAGACGGCGCCGAAGGCCCCGGCGCCGAGGTAGCCCGTCAGCCGGTACTCGCCCTTGAGGGTGGTGCCTTCGGGCAGCAAGCCCGCGAGGTCCGAGGGCCAGGACAGGGGCTGACTCATGCTTCACCTGCTCAGGGGGGGTCGACGAACTCGACGCCCGTGATTTGATCGCCGGGCTGGAGGAGCAGGACAGCCTCCAGGCCCTCGGTCACCTCTCCGAAGACGGTGTAGCCGCCGTCCAGGTGAGGGTGGCTCGTGTGAGTGATGAAGAACTGGCTGCCTTCGGTGTCCTTGCCCGCGTGGGCCATGCCCACCGTGCCGACCTTGTATGGGGTCATCGACCACTCTGAGGGGAGTGTGTAGCCGGGGCCGCCGTTGCCGTCGCCCCGCGGATCTCCGCCCTGCGCCACGAAGTTGGCGATGACCCTGTGAAAGGTCAACCCGTTGTAGAAGCCTTTGCGCGACAGGGTCAGGAAGCTGTCCACGGTCGCGGGCGCCAGATCGGGGCGAAGCGCGATCGTCATGTTGCCGCGGGTCGTGCGCAGGACCACCGAGACGGGCTTCGGCGAGACCCACTCGGGGTGGGGGTCGGCCAGCGCCGGGACCAGGGTCGCTGGCGCGGCCTTCTCGTCGATGGCGCGCAGGGCCTCGATGGCCCTTCGGCGCACGACCGGCGCCGGGTTCGCCGTCCAGCTCGTCAGCAGCTCGACGGACTCGGCGTCGTTGAGCTTGCCCAGCGCGTCGAGCCCGCCGAGCACCTCGTCGAGGGAGTCGCCGGGCGCCTTGTCTGAGGCCCTGGCGCCGAGCGCGGCGCGGACCAGCGCCGCGGCCCCCTCAAAGCCCAGATCGCCGGCCAGCGTCAGGCCGAGCCCGCGCAGGATCGGGTCGCCCTCCTTCACCGCGGCCCGCGCCATCTTCTCCAGCTCCTGGGCCAGCGGATCCGGCCCCTTCACCTCGGCCTTCTTGACCACCTCGGGCTTGCCCTTGGCGTCCTTCGGGGCCGCCTCGTCCTTGGGGACCAGCTCCGCGGCGGCCGAGACGAGGGCGATCTTGCCCTTGTCGTCGCTGTCGGCGTAGCGCTCCTGGAGCCAGCGGACCTTGTCCAGCGCCGGCGTCTCCAGCGCCATCGCGGCCTCGATCTCCGTCGCCCGCTGGGCCAGCGGCGACAAGGCCCCCTTGCCGCAGCCGGGGGTCTTCCCCAGCGCGCCCGACAGGACGTCGAGGCCCTTGGCCGCGGCGCAGCGCAGCAGCGCCGCGTTGAGGCGCTCCCCGCGCGAGGCGTCCTCCCGGGTCAGCGCCTTGCCCTCCAGCGTCGCCGCGTGGATCTTCTCCAGCAGCGCCTTGGCGCGGGCCTTGTCGGCGAAGCCAGGCAGGCCCTCGACGAGGGTCAGGAAGACGTGGAAGCGCGGGGCGTTCAGATCGTTGCCGTGCTCGGCCAGAGTCGGCAGGAAGTCGTCCACCACCGCGGCGGTCAGGACCATCGCCTTGTCGTCGCCGGCACGGGCGAGGTGGCGGACGGCCTCGACCTGGGTCATGGCATCGCCGCGCAGGTCGACGGGCTCGGGGTTCTCCTCGGTGGAGTCGGGCGGCGGCAGCAGCGCGGCGCGCATCAGGCCGATCTCGAAGACCTTCATCGCCGTCAGCCCGCGGATCGCGTCGGCGCGCTCGCCCTCCGGGCGGCGCTGCTCGGCGGTCTGCCGCAGCTCCGGGGCGTGGGCGGCGTCGGCCAGGCGCATCAGCGCGTAGGTCGCCGGCCCGCGCAGCGCCGTGTCGGTGTCGGCCGCCCTCATCCTCAGCCGCTGGATCACCTCGTCGCTCTTGAGGCCCGGCGTCAAGGGCTCAAAGCGAGCCAGCAGCGCGAAGGATCGCATCGCCTCGCCCTGCACCGCGAGCGCGTCGTCCCTGAGCGCCTCATGGAGCGCCTTGGAGACCCCCTCGGCGCCCTCGCCGCCGACCTTGCGCAGCGCCCAGGCCAGCGCCACCCTGACGGCCTCGTCGCCCTCGCGCTCGGCCTCCCAGGCCGCCAGGATCAGCCCGCGCGCCTTGGCCAGCGCCGCCTTGTCCTTGCCCGCCTCCGCCGCCAGGAGCGCCAGCCCGAAGGCTGCCTGCGCCCTGACCGGCGCCTCCTTGTCCGCCACCAGCTTACCCAGCGCCTCCAGACCGCCCGCGTCCCCGACCCGCCCGATGGCGAGCGCCACGCGGGCGCGCACGACCGGATCGGCGTCCCCGGCCAGCGCCGTCAGGCCCACGCGCCCGTCCCCGAGCACCCTGCCCTGCTCAAAGCGCATGACGTTGACGACCTTCTGCCCCGAGGCGTCCAGCGCCACGGCGCCGCCCTCCGGCTCGCTCCTGGCGCCCTGCGCCCCGACGTCCGCGCTCGCGGGCTCGCCCGCAGGCGCCTCAGGGGCCTTCCTGGAATCACACGCCGCCGACGCCAGCAATGCCGCCGCCGCCACCCCAGCGATCCTCACCCTCATCGCCCTTCCTCCAACAATGACTCGGCGTAGGACGCGGCGTTGAAGCCGACCAGGACGAGGCCGCCCGTGTCCAACAAGGGTCGCTTGATCAGCTTGCCGTCGGCGGCCAGCGCCGCGATCTGCTCGGCCTCGGTCATCGCCTTGATGCGATCCTTGAACCCCCCGCTCCGATAGCTCTGCCCCGAGGTGTTGAAGAGGCGCTCAAGCGACAGCCCCGACCGCACCCAGAGATCCCTCATCGTGGCCTCGTCCGGCGGATCGGCCACGATGTCGACCGCCTCGACGGACAAGTCATGCGACTTGAGCCAGCGCAGCGCGCTCTTGCAGCTTGAGCAGCCTGGATATTGGTAGATCTTCAATCGCGCCTCCCCCAACCTCCGTCGGTCTGTACGCTTGGATGCCACAATCCGGCGGCCCGCGCCAACATCACCTCGATGATGCTCCAAAATGGAACACTTGCACCAGAACGGCGCAGCCAGAACAGCGCAAGGGCGCCGCGGCGGGTCGCTGGAGGGAGGCGTGAGGCTGGGGGGCGCAGGCCCACCGCGGGACGGGGGAGCGCCGTCGTGGTCGACCTCCGTGGAGCATCCGCGGGTCTGGAACGGCGGGCGGGCCGGGTGATATTCCGCCGTGGCATGGGGGTTGCTTTTGTGGGGCGAGGCCGATGGAGGCCGAAAGAGGAGGAGAGCGGGATGATGGAGATCACGATCTGGGGGAGCCGGGGCAGCGTCCCTGTCTCTGGCGAGCGCTTTGCGCGGCACGGCGGCGCGACGACCTGCGTGGAGATCGCGCTGGAGGGGGCCAGCGGCGAGACGCCCTCGCGGGTCATCATCGACTGCGGCACGGGCTTGTCGGAGCTGGGGCGGTCGTGGGGAGGGCGCAGCTTGAGCGGGCTCTTCTTGCAGACGCACATGCACTGGGATCACATCCAGGGCTTCCCCTTCTTCGTGCCCTTCTACAACCCCGCGTCGCGCTTCGACTTCTGGTCGGTGCCTCGGGAGGGTCAGCGCTTCGAGGAGGTGCTCTCCGGGCAGATGACGAGGCCGACCTTCCCGGTGGGGCTGGACATCATGCCGGCGTCGCTGTCCTTCGAGGCGCTCAGGCCGGAGGGTTCGGCTCGGCTGGGGGAGCTGGTCGTGGCCTGGGACGAGGTGTGGCACCCTTCGGGCTCGACGGCCTGGTGCTTGAGCTACAAGGACGCGACGGTGGTCTTCACGGGCGACGTCGAGGTGCAGAAGGGAAGCGGCGACAAGCTGGTCAAGCTGGCCAAGGGCGCCGATCTGCTGATCATGGACGCGCAGTATACGCCGCAGGAGTACCCGTCGAGGGCGGGCTTCGGGCACTCGACGCCGATCGACGCGGTGGAGGTGGCCCTGGAGGCGGGGGTGCGGCACCTCCTGTTGACCCACCACGATCCAGGGCACGACGACGAGGCGCTGGAGGCCAAGCTCGAGGCCGGGCGCTTGCGCGCTCAGGGCGAGGGGCTCAGGGTGAACAACGCGCGAGACGGCATGAGGGTCAAGGTGGCGCCGTCGATGAGGGCGCGGGCTGCGGGTGACTTGGCCTGGGCGCCGTTGTAACCTATGGTCGATCACGACCCAGGGCCAAGGCGCGCCGCGGCGACCTCCCGCGAGTGGCAAGCCCGCCCGCAGGCTGCGTCACCGACCTTGATGAACGACCCGTTGATGCTGGCGCTCGGAGAGCTGATCCGCAAGGAGATCAACGCCGGACAGCTCCTCCAGCGCGTGGTGGAGGTGATGGCTCACCGCCTCAAGGCGGATCGGGGGACCATCTTCCTGCTCGACCAGGGGCACGAGGAGCTGATCAGCATCGCGGGGCACCTGCCGGAGGTCGAGGAGATCCGGGTGCCGCTCTCTCAAGGGGTCGCGGGCTACGTCGCGCGCACCGAGCGGGTGGTCAACATCCCCTTCTGCGAGTCCGACGCGCGCTTCTGGCGGCAGATCGACGCCAGGACCGGCTACAAGACCCTGAGCATGCTGGCCGGGCCGCTCTACGACGGCGAGCGCCACCTCATCGGGGTGGTGCAGTTCCTCAACAAGGACACGGGGATCTTCGACGAGTCGGACGAGGCGCTCTTCCAGACGCTCAGCGCCCAGGTCGCCGGGCTGCTGGCCGAGACGACCTTCGAGCCGGGGCGCGACTACCTGGAGCAGGCCAGATCAGAGACCTCGGGGGCCGAGGCCCCGCTGCTGGATCGCTTCAACCGCATCCTCGGCCTCGGCGGCGCCATGCAGGGCGTCTTCACCCAGATCCGTCGCGCGGCGCCGACCCGCGCCACGGTGCTGCTGCGCGGGGAGTCCGGCACGGGCAAGAGCCTCATCGCGCGGGCGCTGCACCACAACTCGCCCCGCGCCGAGGGCCCCTTCGTCCACGTCGACTGCACGACGCTGCCCGAGGGGCTGATGGAGAACGAGCTCTTCGGCCACGAGCGCGGGGCCTTCACCGGGGCCGAGAGCCGCCAGCGGGGCAAGGTCGAGCAGGCCACCGGCGGACCGCTCTTCCTCGACGAGATCGGGGATCTGCCCCCCAACCTCCAGGGCAAGCTGCTGCGGCTCCTCCAGGACCACACCTACACCCGCCTTGGCGGCACCGAGACCCTCCACGCCGACATCCGCATCGTCACGGCGACCAACCAGGACCTGGAGTCGCTCGTCCGCAAGGGCCGCTTCCGAGAAGACCTCTACTACCGCCTGCGGGTCGTGGTCATCGACCTGCCCCCGCTGCGCGAGCGCGGCCGCGAGGATCTCCAGCGGCTCATCAACCACTTCGTCGCCGTGGCCTCCAAGCGGCACAAGCGCCCCATCCAGAGCATCCGGGCCGACGCCCTCCAGATGCTCCTGCGCTACCACTGGCCCGGCAATGTCCGCGAGCTCGAGAACTGCATCGAGTCCGCCGTCATCTTCTCCGACGGCGAGATCACGCCCTCCCGGATCGCCCTCCCCCGCCAGAACGCCACGATGGAGTTCAAGGCCATCAACCTCGCCGAGGTCCTCAGCGCCCGGCCCGGCCCCTTTGACGGGGAGCCCTCCCTGCGCGACCTGGAGGCCGACTACATCGGCTGGCTGCTCAAGCGCCACGAAGGCAACCGCTCGGCCTGCGCCCGGATCCTCGGCGTGGGCCGCAACACCCTGATCCGAAAGATCAAGGAGTACGATCTGGACCCCGAGGGATGACCCCCCGCGCCCCCAGATCGATACGACACCGGCGTCGCTCGGCGCCGAGGGGCAAGGCGCTCCCCGTCAGGGGGTGGCGGCCTTCTTCTTCTCGGCCTCCAGGAGCATCCGCTGGACCTCGGCGGCGTGCTTGGGGTCCAGGGCGACGATCATCTCGCCGAGCGCGCGGCGGGCCTCGTTCAAGGTCATCGATTGCTTCTGGAAGTCGACGCATATCTGGCACATAACCACCTCTCTGGGCTTCAGGGATCTTCGTTCATGATCATCGAGCGCATCTCGGCCAGCTTCGCCCGCTCCTCCTCGCCGAGCGTCGGGTAGACGAGCCCGAGGCTCTTGAGCGTGCGGGCGACGATGTCGGCCACGGCGACGCGCGTGTGCGACTTGTTGTCGGCGGGGATCGCGTACCACGGCGCCCAGAGGCGCGAGGTGGCGTTGAGGGCGTCCTCGTAGGCCGACATGTACTTGTTCCAGTGCTGCCGCTCGCGGACGTCGCCCGAGGAGAACTTCCAGTGCTTCTCCGGCTCGTCGATGCGGGCCAGGAAGCGCTTCTTCTGCTCGGCCTTGGAGATGTTGAGCCAGAACTTGAGGATGACCGTGCCGTTGAGGGCCAGGTGGCGCTCCGAGGCCAGGATCGACTCGTAGCGCTGCTGCCAGATGGTATCGAGATCCGGCGGACCCGGGAGCTGCTGGTGGGCCAGGAGCTCGGGGTGGACCTTGACGATCAGGACCTCCTCGTAATAGCTCCGGTTGAAGATCCCGATCCGGCCGCGCTCGGGCAGGCAGCGGTTCGTGCGCCACATGAAGTCATGATCGAGCTCCTCCTTGCTGGGCGTCTTGAAGGAGTAGACCTGACAGCCCGCAGGGTTGATCCCCGACATGACCGCGCGCACCGTCCCGTCCTTGCCCGCCGCGT
>SYOX01000260.1 GCA_005804885.1 Pseudomonadota bacterium | reverse complement strand
GGACCAATATGCCGAGCTTCGGCAAGCGGACCCCCTTCACGAGAGCGCATCTGCAACCCTTCGTGGACGCCTACGGACCTGACCCGAGGGGCTCATCCCCGAGGAATGACGAGGGGGAGGAAGGCCGGTTCCGGCGGTTCACCAGGGAGGCGATCAAGGCCCGAGGGGACAACCTCGACATCACCTGGCTGAGGGATGAAAACACCGACCGAGCCGAGGACTTGCCGGAGCCCGACGAGATCGCCGCCCAGATCATGCTGCACCTCCAGACGGCGACGGAGGAGATGCAGGCGTTGATGGAGTTGCTGGATCCGGAGGCCAACGGCAGGGCCGGTGACGATGCGGAGGTAGTCGGATGACCGATGTTCGCCCGGAAGACCTTGAGCGTCCCGAGATCCCCGAGGGATGGGAATGGACCGAGTTGGCGCAGGTTGTCTCCCATACCCCCAACTCGATGACCGATGGACCATTTGGCAGCAAACTGAAGTCGGAACACTACGTCGAATCAGGAGTTAGGGTGATTCGGCTCGGGAACCTCGGCGTGGCGGAGTTCAAGGACGCCAACAAGTCCTACATCACGCACGACCACTACGAGACACTTAGGAAGCACGAGATCTTTCCCGGCGACCTGTTGGTCGCTGCTCTCGCTGAACCTGTAGGCCGGTGCTGCGAAGTGCCCGAGGGCATCGGCCCTGCCATAGTCAAGGCGGACTGCATCAGATTCGTCCCTCACGATGCTGTTGAACGCCCGTTTGTGATGCACTGGTTGAACTCGCCGAGGGGCCGCAAGAACGCCGAGGCTCTGAGTCACGGAATCGGACGACTCCGTATGAACATGGGGAACATGAGGGCTGTGCCCCTACCACTGGCCCCCCTCAACGAGCAGAAGCGCATCGTCGCCAAGATCGAAGCTCTCCAGCTTCGCTCGTCCGCCGCCAAGGAAGCCCTGGACGCCATCCCGCCCCTGCTGGAGAAGTTCCGCCAGTCGGTCCTGGCGGCGGCCTTCCGGGGGGACTTGACCAAGAAGTGGCGGGAAGCCCACCCCAACACGGAGCACGCGTCGGAGTTGATAGGACGAACCCCCGAGCCTGCAGGCAAGTCCACCGGCAGAGCCGCCTCGGATATGCTTCGGGTCGGCAGGGCGGGCCTTTCCGTTGGGCACCCCGGACTCGAAGCGCCCCCTCGGTGGGCTTGGGTTCCGCTGCGAAGGATCGCCAAGTTGGAGAGCGGACACACGCCAAGCCGCCAGCACCAATCGTACTGGGACGGCGACATCGCATGGATCGGCATTGCCGATGCCCGAGAGCACCACGGAGGTGAGATTCACCAGACCTTCCAGACCGTGACCGACGAGGGGCTGGCGAACTCTGCTGCTCGCCTGCTCCCAGCCCGCACGGTTTGTCTTTCGCGAACAGCTTCGGTCGGGTACGTCACCATCACGGGGCGGGAGATGGCGACTAGCCAGGACTTCGCCAACTGGATCTGCACAGACGCCATCGTCCCAGAGTTTCTGATGTACGCCCTGCTGGCTGAGGGCGACGCGCTGCGAAACTTCGGAGAAGGAAGCACCCACACAACGATCTACTTCCCTGAACTAAAGGCGCTACATGTCTGCTTGGCTCCCCTGGATGAACAACGCGAGATCGTCCGCATCCTTGACGAGCGGTTGGCGTCGATAGAACGTCTTTCCAGCAGCCTTGGCTCGGCACACGACCAGTGGGCCATGATCAACCAGTCCATCCTGGCCAAAGCCTTCCGGGGCGAACTCGTCCCCCAAGACCCGAATGACGAGCCCGCCTCCGAGCTGCTGGAGCGCATCCGGCGGGAGCGGGAGGGGGGCGGCACGAACGGGGCTGCGGGCAAGCGTGGGCGCAGACCCAAGGCTGCGAGGTAGGGATGAGCAAGTTCCGAGACGATATGCAATCCGTCCAGATGGACTGGAAGCGGCGGGCCCTCCCCCATGTCCAGGGCAAGGGCTCGTGGAACAAGATCGAATACGACCACATCCTGCCCCGCAACCACCAGCAGGAGAACCTGTGGCCGGGCATCCAGAGCGGCGGCTTGTTCCCGCTTGACGCCTACCTGACCGCCAAAGACATCCAGGCCCACACGGGCCGGGACAACCTGCTCTCCTCATGGACCCTGGCGGCGAACATGTACTTCCCTTTCGGGCAGACCGACGACGGCCTTCGCCTCATCGCCGACTTCCTCGCAGCCTCCGTGGATGCGTCCATCACCTCGGTGAAGGCCGTCGAACTCGAATGGGAACACGCCGACCCCAACCTGAAGCCCCCCAAGCTCCTCGGCGAGACGGGCGGCAGCCGGGGAACGAACCAGACCTCGCCCGACGTGGCCTTCGAAGTCACCCTCCAGGGCGGCGGCAAGGGCGTCGTGCTCACCGAGGTGAAGTTCACGGAGCACACCTTCTACGCCTGCTCGATCCGCAAGCAGCTGGACGCCACCCGCAAGGCTGGCTCGTGCGACACCTTGTCGGCCCTCCAGTCGGACCCCCAGGGCCTGTGCGGCCAGCACACCGATAAGGACCGCCGCTACTGGGACCACCTCAAGGGGGTGTACGTCTGGAACGTGCCTCTGCGGTGCTGTCCGGCGGCCACGGCGGGCTACCAGATTTTCCGCCAGCAGGCCCTCGCCGAGGCGCTGGCGACGAACTCCACTATGGCCCTGGTGGTGTCCTCCCTCGCCTACGACGAGCGCAACGCGGGGCTCCTGGGATCTTTGCAGAGGACCGGAAATAATGGAAAGTCCGACTCCCTCCGGGATGTTCGATCGGACTGGGCCAGGCTGTTCAAAGGCAAGGCGCTGTTCAGGACGTTCAGCCACCAGTCCTGGGTTGGGTTCGTCCGCCAGACAACAGGGCGACCGGCCTGGTGCAACGACTGGTTGCAGTACGTCACGGACCGCTACGGCTTGTAGTGCGACAGATGAGAAGTAATGACGACCACGGGCTTATCGCAGCAGCCGAGGACAAGCTCTTTCAACCAGCGCCTGGGCGACAAGAATCGCGGAGCATGTGTGGAGTCCGACGCGCCTGAAGGTCGGCTGACAATCGAGGAGGAGGTTCGGATGGCAACCATCACCAGGTTCAAGGTCGCGTGGTTCGTCGTGGCCGGCTCCGTTACTGGCGACCTTGGCGGGGTTGCGTGGCGAAGGTGGCTTCGAGGCGGGGCTCGGCCAGCACGCCGACTCCACGCTCGCGTACAGGTTTGAGTGAGATGACGTCCGACCCCTCCGTGACGGTGCTCGTCACGCGCACCGTCAAAGAGGGGCGCGAGGCGGACTACGAGGCCTGGGTGACCGGCGTGTCTGCCGTGGCGAGCGCGTTCTCGGGGCATCGTGGCGTCCACGTCGTGCGCCCTCGCGACGGCTCGCGTGTCTACACGCTCGTCTTCCGGTTCGATTCCGCGGCGCAGCTTGAGGCCTGGGAGGCGTCGCCCGAGCGGCGCGTCTGGGTGGAACGCGTCGAAGACCTCTGCACGGACACGCGCGTCCAGCAGCTCACGGGCATGGAGGGATGGTTCGAGATCCCTGCGCCGGGGCTCGGGCCACCGCCTCGCTGGAAGATGGCGGTCGTGACCTTCGGCGTGGCATTTCCGACAATCCAGACGCTGCAAACGCTGTTGTTGCCCTTGCTTGATCCGCTGCCGGTCCTCGCCCGTGGCGCTGTCCTCGGGCTGGCGATGGTGCTCTTCCTGACCTACGTCGCGATGCCCTTCGTCACGCGGCGCCTGTCGGCGTGGCTCTATCCGAAGCGCTCCCGGTGAGGTGACTCCGAGGCGACCTCTTCGCCTCGCAGAGTACCCACCACCGCCTGCGATCCGTCTGGCGAGGCATGGATCGAAGACGCCGTCGCCGCCGAGCCGGAATGGCGTGTGGACGATGCCCGTGAACGAGGCGCTCAGGTCGAAGTCGCGCCGATGGCATGATACGGAACCACGCTCAAGCCACTGTCCTCTTGGGCATCCTGGTGGCCCAACATGGAAGTGGCTTGAGCGTGGTTCTGTAGGACGCCCTTCGGAGGGCGCTCCGCGACGAAACGGGGATTTCGCTCGCAAGTGCCCGAAACGACAGGCCGCTACAACTTCGGTTCAACGCGAAGGCTGGATGGGTCAGCCTCGGTCTGGGAAGTGCTCCGCGACCAGCCGGCGGCACATCTCTTCGGTGAGCGGCTTCTCGCAGAACCCTTTCAGTATCCCGAGCTGTTCGGCGCGCTCCCGGTCGGCGGGGTTGGGCGAGGTCGTGAGCATGACGACGATCTCTGCTTGCTTTCGATCTGGTGGGAGGCGGTTGTACTCATCCAGGAACTCCCAGCCGTTCATCCCGGGCATGTTGATGTCGAGCAGGACGAGTTCGGCCTCGGAAGTGCCGTCGCGAAAGGCCTCCAGGGCGAGCTCGGGCTCTTCGAAGACCTCGATGTGAAGCGCGAGCCCGGTCCGCTTGATGACGAGCGAGTGCAGGAAGTTGTCGGCGGGGCTGTCATCGATGAGGGCGATGCACCGGAGGGGTGGGTTCAAGGTTGTCGCTCCAGCCAGGTGAAGTGGACGGTGGTGCCTTGTCCAAGCTCGGACTCGATCCAGATGTTTCCCCCGTTCTGCTCCACGATCTTGCGGCAGTGGGCGAGCCCAATCCCGGAGCCCTCAAACTTATCACGGCCGTAAACGCGTTGAAAGACGCGAAAGACCCGCTCGTGGTGTTGCTTCGCGAGCCCAATCCCGTTGTCGGCGACGGAGAAGGTCCATGTGTCGCCGCTGGAGGTCGCGCGGATGGTGACGCGAGGGGAGGTGTCGGGGCGACGGAACTTGACCGCGTTGCCGATCAGGTTCTGGAAGAGGAGCTCAAGCTTGGTCCTTTGCCCGAGCAGGGTCGGCAGCCCCTCTGAGGTGATGTCGGCGCGGGTCTCTTCGATGGTGGTGGCCAGATCCTGGACGACGTGGCCGACGAGGGCCTGGCAGTCGACGAGCTCCAAGGCGGCGTCGGCGTCAAGGCGGCTGTGTTCAAGCAGGTCCTTGATCATCCGTGTCATGCGCTCGGCGCCCTCGACGATGAAGTCGAGGGCGCGTCGGGCGTCGTCGTTCAGGGGGTCGAGGTGCTCCGCGTTGAGCAGCCGGGCGCAGCTTGAGATCGTCCGGAGGGGTTCCTGCAGGTCGTGCGAGGTCAGGTAGGCGAATTGCTCAAGGTCCCGGTTTGACTTCGCCAGCGCGTCGGTCCGCTGCTCGACGAGCTGTTCGAGGGACTTCTCGTGGTCGAGGAGCTGGCGCACTTGCCTCCTGGAATCGGTGGTGTCGCGAACCGCGCTGTAGAAATATGGGTTGTTGTTGATGATTACGGATCGCCCGACGACCTCGACGTCGAAGCGCTCGCCTGAAGCGGTGATGCCACAGATCTCTCCCTGGAACGATCCGGTCTCGGCCAGCGCCTTCTGGAAGTTGATGAAGGTCTGGTAGCCCTCCGGGTGGATGAAGTCGCGGGGGGCCATTCCGAGCATCTCCTCCTGGGAGAAGCCGTGCATGGCGCAGGCCGCGCGGTTGCAGGCCACGAGGCGGCCGTCCTGGGAGTGGATGAAGATGCCGGTCGGGTTGGTGTCGAAGATGACCTCGATGACCTCGATGGCCTCTTTGAGCGTGTCCGGCCTCAGGCCGTTGATCGAAAGTTTCACGCCGTCCTTCAAAGCGTCCGCCCCCACCTGCAGCGAGTACTCATCCTCATTAGACGCGAAAGTAGCTTATCAGCCATCGCGACAGCGGCACAAGCCGAGGGACGTAATGGCGAGGATGTCGGGGCAGGGCTCGCGCTCTTGTGCGCGTTTCAAAGGTGACAAGAGTGATTGACACCTTCGGGGATCGACAACCATATTAGGGAGGGTCTGGGATCCACCCCCTGGTGTCGTGCGCCCGCTGAACATTTGAAGCAGTGGCCTGAGATTTGAGTCAGTTCGGCCATTATCGTCTCCTGCGCCGCCTCGCCGTAGGCGGAATGGGAGAGATCTATCTTGCGAAGCTTGAGCGTGAGGCCGGCTTCGAGAAGATCATGGCGATCAAGCGGATCCTGCCGACGCTCAGCGACGATGCGGCCTTCGTATCGATGTTCAACCGCGAGGCGTGCATCGCGGCCCAGCTCGTCCACCAGAACGTCGTTCAGATCTTTGATTACGGGCAGAACGCGGGGACCTACTTCATCGCGATGGAGTACGTCCACGGGCGGGATCTGAGGGCCTTGATCGAGGCGGCCTCGGCGGCGGGGCGGACGGTGCCGCCCGCGGTCGCGCTGTCGATCCTGTCGGCGGCGTGCGCGGCGCTGGATTACGCGCACCGCTACCGGGGGCTGGATGGCGCGGCGGTGGAGATCATCCATCGGGACGTGTCGCCGCAGAACATCCTGATCTCGTACGACGGCGCGGTGAAGCTGACGGACTTCGGGCTGGCCCAGCGCATCGACGTCGATTCGGTTCGGGACGGTCAGATCCAGGGCAAGTTCGCGTACATGTCGCCGGAGCAGACCTTCGGGGACAAGCTGGACAGGCGGACGGACATCTTCTCGCTGGGGATCGTGGCCTACGAGATGTTCTGCGGCCACAGGCCCTTCCTGGAGCGGGATCTGCCCTCCTTGATGATGGCGATCCGCGAGGGCCTCTACCCGCCGCCCTCGCAGGTCGATCCCTCGCTGCCCCAGGCGCTCGACGGGGTGCTGGCGAAGGCCCTGGCTGTGGAGACGGCCGATCGCTACCCGGACGCTCGGGCGTTCCAGTCCGCGCTCAACGACCTGGCCCGGTCTCAGGGGTGGTATGCGGGCCCCAGCGAGATCAGCGAGGTGCTCTCGACCTTCTGCCCGGACCGCAGCCGCGGCGCCGCTCAGGAGCTGACGGGCGTGGGGGCGAAGCCCTCGGGGGGGGCGATCCCCTCCGGGACGCAGGCCGCGGCGGCGCCGATCGCGGCGGGGACGCAGGTGTCGCCGCGGCCGATCATCGCGGCGGGCACCCAGGCCGCGGGGACGCCCATTGTCTCGGCCGGCGCCGCCTCTGCGGGCAACGCGTTGGCGGGCGGCGCGTCGGCGCCGGGGGACGTGGGCGCGGAGGGGATCGCCCTTGATCTGGCGCTGGCGCAGGCCGAGACGGATCCGACCGGGGTTGCGGCGGTCGGGCTCCTGAACACCGATCCGGGCGGCATGACGGGGGAGGTGGATCGGGGGGCGCTGGGTGGGGCGCCGAGCCCGGCGGCGCCCGTGGAGGCCATCGGGGTCGGCAGGACGCCGCTGACGCGGATCGCGGCGTTGGCGGCGCTGGTGCTGGTGGCCGGGCTGGTGGGTGGTCAGCTCGTGACCTCGAACCAGCCGGCGGCGCCCTCGGACTGGACGCTGGACATGCAGGCGGTGCCCGAGGGCGCGGAGATCTTCATCAACAACGAGAAGCGCGGCATCGCCCCGCTGACGGTCCGGAACCTGCGTGGGGATCAGGCCGTCGACGTGCGCATCGTCAGAGAGGGCTTCAAGCCCTACACACGGACCATCGCCTTGACGCCGGGGGGCGGGACGATCCCGGTGTCGGTCGACATGATCCCCGAGCCGCCGATGGGGACGATCATCCTGACGGTCGAGCCGCCAGAGGCCTACGTCAAGCTCGACAACATCCGGGTCGACGCCGATCCTCGGGCGCCGGCCGGTTCGTTCAGCCTGGTGCGGCCTTCGGGGGAGGCGCGGCTTCATGTCCTGCTGGATGGCTATGTGCCGCACGAGCAGACCATCGAGGTGCCCATCCGGTCGTCGCTGAGCATGGCGGTGGAGCTCAAGCCGAGGCCGATGCGGGTGGAGGTTCGAGGGTCGCGCAAGGCGACAGGCAAGGTGTCCATCCTCGGCCCCGGCTTCCAGAGCGACTGCAACTTGCCTTGCAAGCAGCTCGTCAACCCGCCGGGCAAGGTGCAGGTCAAGGTCGACATCGACGGACAGGCGGAGTCCTGGACCTCGACGCAGTCCGGGGGGCCGGGTCAGCGGCTGGTCTTCATTGCGCCGGTCAAGCAGGAGGCGCGCGAGGTCGAGGCGCGCTTCTCGGCCATCCTCGCGCCCGCCGAAGGGCGGCCCGTGGGGGTCTTCAACGCCAGCCTCGAAAAGCAGGGGCAGGGCGTTCGTACGGTTGAGCTTGAAGACGGGCGCAAGGTGACGCTGCGTTACACCTACAGCCCCGAGAACCGCCAGATCACCTTCGTGATAGGCTCGACGCCCTACAGCGCAGTCTCGCTCAACGGCGCCAGCCTGGGCAACACGCCGTTGAGCCGGGCCATCGGGCCGGGCACGCACACGATCTACCTGACGGCGCTGAGCGCGACGATGCGCCTGAAGTTCTCGCAGGACGGGCGCTGAGCGACCCTGGAGCCCTCATTTGGGGTCCTCCCAGCGATCGGGAGAGCTCGTCAGGGCCAGGTCCAGGGACCAGTGCCTGGCTTCTTGAATATCCATCATCTTGATTTCGCTGTTGATTTTTGATGCCAGGGCGGTCAGGCGCGCGGCGTGCTGGGCGCCGAAGTCGATGATGGCGCGGTTGAGCTCCTGCTCGCGCTGGGCCATGAGGCTCTCGAGGGTCAGGGGGTATTCGGGGAGGGATTCGACTTCGACGCGGCCTGGTGCCTGGTCGAGGTGGGTCAGGTAGCTCGCGATGGGTTCGAGGCGTGGGGGTGGGGGTGGTGGGGTCTTTTCGGGCTGGGGTTGCTGGCGGAGGGCGCGGACGAGGTCCTGAATCATCTCTCCGGCCTGGATGTGGAGGTCGCGCTGGGGGTAGGGGATCTCGATGCGCTGCTCCTTGAAGACGTCCCAGATGTGGAAGTAGAGCTCGCCGCGCAGGCGGGCGGGGTCGATGCGGCGGACGTCGATCCAGATGAGGAGTTCCAAGTTGACGGAGCTGTCGCCGAAGTTCATCAGGCGGACGGCGGGCTTGGGGTTGTGAAGGACGTTGTGGTGTCGGAAGGCGGCGTGGAGGAGGGCCTGTTCGACGAGGCGCATGTCGCTCTTGTAGTGGACGCCGACGGGGATGTGAACGCGGATGCGGGGGTTGGTGTAGGTGTAGTTGACGATGGACTCGCTGACGAGCCGGCTGGAGGGGATGACGAGCTCGGTGTTGTCGGGGGTGACGATCTGGACGGAGCGGGCGCCGAGCTCCTCGACGCGGCCGAAGTGGTTGTCGATCTGGACGTAGTCGCCCTTTTTGACGCTGCGGCCGAAGAGGAGGATGAAGCCGCTGGCGAGGTTGCGGGTGACGTCCTGGAGGCCAAAGCCGACGCCGACGCTGAGCGCGGTGGCGAAGAGGGTCAGGGCGCTCAGATCGACGCCGAGGGAGGAGACGGCGCTGAGCAGGCCGATGGTGACCAGGAGGTAGTGTGCGACGGTGTTGATGGCGTATCCGACGCCGATCTCCAGGCCGATGCGAGGGTAGACGCGCTCCATGAGGAAGGACCGCGCGAGGTGGCTGGCGAGGACGAAGAGGCCGATGATGAGGGCGGCAAGGGCGAGGCTGTAGAGCGAGATGTCGACATCCCCGAGGCGGAGCAGGCGGAGCTTGAGCAGGGCCTCGGCGTAGGGCCAGATGCCGAGGAGGGCGAAGAGCGAGGCGATGAAGGTCAGGCCGAGGGCGAAGCGAATCCCGCGGCCCATGCGGACCAGGACCTCCTCTTCCTCGTCGGAGGTGGCGGCTGCGATCTTGTGGGAGAGGCGCGAGGAGGCGCGGGTCTGGATGCTGGTCAGGATGGCCAGGAGTCCGATGAGGGCGTAGCCGCGCGTGAGGAGGAAGCTGGCGGCGTTGTTGTAGCCGAAGAGCCAGAGGACCTGGAGGGCGAAGGTGATCCCGAGGACGGTGCGGTAGTGTCGCTCCATCTTGCCGCGGACCTGTCCCCACATGACGTCCTGGTCGGCCTCGGGGAGGGTGGCGAAGACCTCGTTCTTGAGCCAGACGAGCGATCCGGAGGCGATGAGGAGGAAGATCTGGAAGCAGAACCAGAAGAGGGTCAGGACGTCGGGGTCTGGGATGAAGGCCTCGACGGCCATCAAGATGATTTGAAAGATAAGGGCGAGTCGGGCGATCCAGATTAGAGTGAACTTGAGGCGTTTGACGCGATCGGGGTCGAGGTTGAGCCAGTGTCCTTCCATGGCCTCGCGGATGACGCCGAGGGCGAGGCGGTAGGCCAGGGAGAGCCACAGGGCATTGAGGAGGACGGTGGCGGCGGTTTGCTGGTCGGGCAGGAAGAAGGAGGCGCCGATCCGGGCGAGGGCGAGGAGCGCGAGGATGGGGAGGGTCAGGAGTGCGAGGCGGGCGCTGGAGCCAGCCAGGGGTCGCAGGAGGGTGGGGAGGCGCGGCTCGATCCTGTTCTTGAGGGGATCGGCGAGGTTGCGCAGGCGTCGCTGAAGCCAGATGAAGAGGGCGATCAGGGACAGGAGGGTCAGCAGGGGCGCCATGTCGCGCGCGAGCGCGGCGCGGGGGTTGTAGCGCCAGCGGTTCAAGAGGGGCTTGAAGAGCTTGAGGAGGTCGTCGGGGACGCGGGCGAGGGTGGTCTTGTCGAAGCCGGCTTTTTGTCGGTCGAAGAAGTTCTTGATGCCCTTCTTGCCCGGGGGCTGCTTGGGCCAGACGATGTCGTCGGGGAGGATCTGGATGGTGCTGTGGGGTCTGTGCTGGGCCTTTGGGGTGGCCTCTGCCTTGGCGGGCTCGTCCTTGGCGGGGGGCTCGGTCCTGGCGGTCGCGGCCCTGGCGGGCTCGTCCCTGGCGGGTTCCTCTTTGGCAGGCTCTGCCTTGGCGGGGTCTGCCTTGGCGGGTTCCTCCTTGGTGGGCTCCTCTTTGGCGGGTTCGTCCTTGGCGGGCTCCGCCGAGGTCGGTGTGCGGAGGAGATCGGAGAAGGGGTCCTGAGCCAGCGCGGGGGTGGCGATCAGGGCGAGCGCGAGGAGGCCGAGGCCGAGGAGTCCCTGGGCGATCCCGTGTTGTGGTCGAGGGTTCATCAGGGTCGGTTGTCGGGGCGTGGGCCGGACAGGAGGGCGGCGCGCGCGGATTGTGAGACGGCGGGGTTGTCGTTGTGAGAGAGGGCGTCGAGGACGCCTCGGGCTTCGATGTCGCCGGCCTTGCCGAGCAGGGGGATGACGCGGATGGCGAGCGCCTCATCGCCCGTGTGGAGGAGGCTGACGAGGTCGGTGGTGGCGGCCGCGGAGCCTCTGGGCAGCCAGGCGTCCAGGGCGTCGAGGGCCATCAGGATGACCTCCTTGCGGGTGCTGGTCAGCGCAGCGGAGAGGAGGCGGACCTCGGCGTCCTTGAGGGCGGGGTTGTGTGGGTGGGCGGCCTGGTCGGCGAGGAGCCCCAGGCCCGCGACGCGGACCTTGGCGTTCGAGGCGCGCAGGGCCGCGAGGCCGACCTCGATGCAGCCCTCGTCGGCGCCTGATCGGGCGCGGGCGGTTTCGGCCACGGTTTTTATCAAGCGGAGCTGGAGCGCGGTGGGATCGCCCTCGGGGCCTTTCTGGGTGGGCAGGCTCAGGGCGTGGAGGGTGAGGTTGCAGAGGGCGTCGAGCCAGGGCAGCAGGCTTGGGCCGGCCCATTGAGAGAGGGCGACGGAGGCGTCTTCGCGGATCCAGGCGTCTTGATCCCGCGCGGCG
Source organism: Pseudomonadota bacterium (assembly GCA_005804885.1). Classification (GTDB taxonomy): domain Bacteria; phylum Myxococcota_A; class Bradymonadia; order Bradymonadales; genus SYOX01. Next base: position 42,091 of record SYOX01000260.1, on the reverse strand, counting down.
GCCATCAGGAGCTTGAGGCTCTCGGGGCCGGGCAGCGCGCCGAGGGCGGAGACGGCGGCTGCGCGGACGAAGAGGTCGCCGCCGGAGATCCAGGCGCGGAGCTGGCGCAGGAGGTCGGCGCGCTGGCTCTGGTCGAGTGTGTCGATGGCGTCGGGTCCGAGGGCGGCCAGGGCGCGCAGGGCGCGCGAGCGCAGGTCGTCGTCGGTTTGAGGGCCGTTGAGGGCCTGGAGGACCAGGGGTGTGTGTTCGGGCTTTCGAAGGCGGGCGATGGCTTCGAGGGCGGTCTGTCGGCCGATGCGGTTGGGGCCGGTCAGGAGCGAGGCGATGATGTGGGTGAGGCTCTGGCCTTGCGCGACGCGGCGCGCGAGCTCGTTCAGGCCGAGGTTCCGGCGCTCGGCCTGTCCGGATTGGAGCGCGAAGCCGATCTCGTCGGGGGTCATCAGCGCGTCGGCGTTGAGGGTCGGGATCGCGGGTGCCTGGGCGAGGGCGGCCATGGCCAGGGCCGCTTTTTCGGCGACGAAGGGCTCCTTGTTCTTGAGGCCGCGCTGGACGAGGGGGAGCGCGCGGGCGTCGCCGAGCTTGCCGAGGGCTTCGAAGGCGAAGGCGCTCACGAAGGTGTCGCTGTCGTCGAGGTGGGCCTGCAGGAAGTGGAAGAGGCGGTGTGGGTCGTCGATGGCGGGGGAGGTGGCCGCGACGATGGCCTGCATGGCGAAGGCGCGGTTGTCCCCGAGCTCATCCGGGTGTGTGTCGAGGTAGCGGCACAGGGGGGTGATGGCGTTGGGGGAGGGGGCGCGGGAGAGTCCGCGCAGGGCGCCTGCGCGGGTGAGGCGCTCGGTGGATTCCAGGGCCTCGCAGAGGGCGGTGGTGCCGTGGTGTCCCATGGCGACGATCTGGTCAAGGGCTCTGTGGCGCTGCTCGCGGTCGGGGTGATCGAGGAAGCTGACGAGGCGCCTTGCGCGGTCGAGTTCGTCGTGTGCCCGTGAGTTGGAGAGGAGATCGGTCATGGCGGTGGTCCGTGCTTACCAGGGGTAGGAGGTCAGGAGCCATTGTTCGTCGACCCGGCGCAGGCGAAGGGCGATCTTATCGGGCTCGGTGGGGTTGACGTAGGTGATGGTGACGTAGGCGACGGCGGAGTCGCGGTCGACGCTGACCTGGGAGGGGGTGATGGCGGTCACGCGGCGTTGAAAGAGCCTGGAGCGTTCGGCGCGGCGGATGAAGAGGTCTTCGGCGAAGTCCTCGCAGGGGTCGCCGGGCCGTCGGCAGTGGAAGTCGAGCATGTCGACGAGCAGGGCCGCTTCTTCATCAAGGCCCTCAGGGTGTTGAGCGGTGAAGTCCTCGATGGCGCGTGCGCCGCGGCAGGTCTGTGGGGTCGCGCGCTCGGAGGCTTTGGTGAAGAGGGCCTTGAAGCGCGGCTCGCAGACCACGCCGAGGTGCCGGCTCTCGACGTGGAGGTTGAAGAGGCCCTGGTGGTCGGAGTGGATCACGGCGGCCTCGACGCGGGCGATGGCGGCCTCGACGGCGACCTCGTCGCCGGGCTCGCAGGCCGTGCTGGTGGATGTCGCCAGCGCGATGGCGGCGATCAAGGGCGCGGCGCGGGTTCCGTGTCGTCCTGGCATGGGTCCTCGAACTCTGGCGGTGAGGCTCAGCGCAGGGATCACTATGCAATGGGGTCGCCCTGCGATCCAGAAGGTTGCTGTGGGCGTGTTCGGAAAAGGGGCTCAGTAGACGAGCGAGAGGATGAAGGCGAAGAGGGCCAGGCAGAAGACGGCGAAGACGAGGCTGGCCGGGTCGAAGTTCATGGCGGCCAGGAGGCGGTCGGAGGCCTGGGTGAGGTCGGCCGGGGGATGGTGCTCAGGCATGGTCGCCAGGGCAAGCCTGGCCCTCCGGTAATCTCCAGCGTCGAAGTGCTGCCTCGCCTCCAGCAGGGGGGTGATCGCGGGGTGCGAGGCGCTGTCGGGGGAGATCCCGAGCTCATCGAGGGGCGCTGTGGAGGAGGCGCGGGGGTGCTCTTGAGCGGCCGCCTGTGGAGGAGGCTGGGGCTTTGAGGGGCCAGGTGGCCTTGAAGGTCGGGTGCGGTTGGCCATCGAGGGATCGGGCTCCTCACCCTGCGGCGTTCCAGAGGGTTGACGGGTTTGACGCCCGTGGTCCGACAGAGCCGATGCCCTCGTCGATGCGAGCGCAGCTTGTGCCGCCGGGTCCGCCCGTGCGGCACCCGCTGGGCGCTCTTTGGCGTCGATCTTGCCGCCGACGTCGATCTGGCCGACAGCGTCGATCTGGCCGACAGCGTCGATCTGGCCGACAGCGTCGATCTGGCCGACGACGTCGATCTGGCCGACAGCGTCATTCGTGCCGATGGCGTCGATCTGGCCGACAGCGTCATTCGTGCCGAAGGCGTCGCTGTGGGATTCGCCGGCCTCGGTCGATCAAACCAACCGGCGTTCTAGTTGGCGTCCTGGTTGAAACGGATGAACTTCTCGAGGATGCGGTAGGACTTGCCGGGGGCGTACTGGACTTCGACGGTGTCCTCGATGTGGACCATGCGCTTGCTGACGAAGCACATGATCTTGCGGCCGCTGTATTCCTTGGCGGCGCCCGAGGGGGTCTCTTCGGTGTCGGTGGTGTTGTCGGTGATGTCGCTCATGAGGGGCTCCTCGGGTCATGCAGGATCAATTTCAACATCGCAGGGCGCAAGAGGGCGCGCGATCAGGGGGGATTTCCTACCACGGGTCGTGGGTGGGTTCAAGAGTGTGTGTTCAAGCGGAGCGTCGGACAGGCCGATGGACATTTGTTTGATGAGCGATCGCGGGGCGATGCGCCGTCGGGAGGTGGGTCATGGTCTGTCGTTGGGGGTGTGCGTTGGCGGTGGTCCTCATGGGCCTGGGGTGGGCCTCCGTGGCGCGCGCGGAGTCGGACAGCGTGGTGACCCTGGGGTTCTCGGGGCGCTTGAGCTTCCAGAAGCCTGGTCAGTCGTTGGAGGGCGGCGAGGATTACTTGTTGCACGCGGGCATGAGGGTGGAGCTGTTGTACTTGCTGGGGGCAGAGTTCGAGGCGGCCTATGTGCCGGACAGGCTCTCTGGGGACATCTACAGGCCGGGCTACCGTCTTACGGGGCACCTCCACATGGCCAACTACCAGTATTTCGATCTGTACCTTGGCGTGGGCCTGGCGTCGGGGCGTTTCAAGGATGTGGTGGACGTGGAGGGCGAGACGACGGTCTACAGGGTGGGGTCTGGGATGGAGATCATCCTGGGTGGCCATTGGGGGTTGGGTGCGGAGGTCTATTGGAGCGTGGCCGGTCTGGGTCACTTCAATAAGAGGCTGACCGAGTCCCTCCAAAATGAGCAGGGGATCCCGGATCCTCTCGATCAGGTCGATCCCGGCCAGATCGAGGTGGGGATTGCGTTGCGCTACTACCTCTGACGTGCGGGTTCGAGTCTTCGGCTTGGGCTGGTTTCCCTCATGTCTTCGGCGAGATAGGGGTGGTTGATGCACCCTGATGGTGGTCTGGGGGGCCTTGGCTGCGCCATGCGGATCCGCCGATTCGCTTATGGATGTGCGGGCCGAGGGGCCAGTCGGAGGTGAGGCGGGGAGGCCCGTGTGGTCGGTGCCACCGCAAAAAAAATTGCAGGGCGCGGCCCTTGTCACCTCCAGGTTTTCGTTCAGTGTTTCATGATGAGCCTTCCGTGGGTCCGTTTCGTCCTTCGAGTCCGTCGTTGACGATCTGCGTTGGGCTTGTGGGTGGGGCGCGGGGTCTGTTTCGCTGGAGATTCACTTATATAAGTGGACCCCTTGTCGATTGGCGTTGAGCCTGTTGTGGTCGGCGTTGGTGGGATCTTGGGCCAGGGAAAACCGCTTGACACCCCCTGTGGGCCAATTCTATGATGCGCAAGTGACGGTGGAGAGCAGCGGGTTGCGGTGTTCCACCGCACACAACCTCAAGGTCGCCGGTGTGTGGCTCTGGGGTTTACCGATTCCAGGTCGGGAAGGGAGGCCAGTTGGAGACAGCTGGTTGTTGGGGCGCCTCAAGGAAGAGGACAGAGGTCAAGGATGACCATCGCCCCAACTTTCCCTGACGGCCAGGTGAGGGTTGTGCGTTCGGCGCTGGACAAGAAGGTGGCCCTTGCGTGTCGGGGGAGGACTGGGGATGTCCGCTGCGATTTGAGTGTCTGGTGTTTGTTCGGGTGTGAGGGTTAAGGGTTCAAGGGTGAAGAGAATTGTGCGCCTTGCCAGGATGGCGCCCTGGGGCAGGCCAGGGGCGGTTGGATACCGCGGCGCGCGCTTTGAACCCTTAATCATCCTACCTGAGCGTTTCATGGGGGGGCGAGGTTTGCTCCGGTCGTGATCCGAGTGTCATGTAACTCGGGGTGGGTGCCGTTCTGGGGATGGGTGGAGCGGGCCTGATTTCTGTCGTACGGGAGCCACGGAGGGCGTTTGTTGCGGCGGAAGCTCCTGGCCGAGAGATCGGCCCCTCGTCAGCGGAGGCCGTCCCCGCCTCTTTGAGCCTTGGGTCGCGCCTGCCAGGGAGGGCAGGCGTGGCCTGGAAAAGACAGGTTTGGTCGAGCACGGGCCGCTCCAGCGGCCTGAGTGCGTTTTTGGCCCCCGAAGAGGGGGTGGGGTGAGTGAGGCGTGCCATTGTTCGAGCACATCACGGTGCTGAAGGGGGAGGTCGTCGAGGCGCTGCGCGTCGGGCGAGGGGGGCTCTTCGTCGACGGGACGGTGGGCGGAGGCGGCCACTCGGAGGCGATCCTGCTGGCGGGTGAGGCTGCGGGGGTCGAGGTTCGCCTGCTTGGGCTGGACCGTGATCCGGAGGCGTTGGAGGCAGCGCGCGTGCGTCTGGCGCCCCATGGGTCGCGTGTGGAGCTGGTGCAGGGTAATTATCGTGATCTTCCGGTGATATTGTCGGAGCGGGGTCTTGGGGCGGCGGCAGGGCTGGTGGTGGACGCCGGGGTCTCGTCGCCGCAGCTGGACGTGGCACGTCGGGGGTTCTCGTTCAGCCAGGAGGGCCCGCTGGACATGAGGATGGGGCCGGACGCGCAGACGGCCGCCGAGATCATCGACGCGTCGGACGAGCGTCAGCTTGCCGCGATCCTGGGGAGGTACGGAGAGGTCAAGGGGGCGATGCGGGTGGCGTCGCGGATCAAGGCGGCCAGGGAGGCTGGGAGGTTGGAGACGACCTCGCAGCTTGCGGCGTTGTGCGGGACCAGGCGTCGAGGGGAGCGGATCCACCCGGCGACGCAGGTTTTTCAGGCGTTGCGGATAGCGGCGAACGATGAGCTGGGGGGGTTGGAGGCGTTGGTGCTGTCGATCCCGGAGGTGGTGGCGGCGGGCGGCAGGGCTGCGATCATCAGCTTTCATTCGTTGGAGGACAGGATCGTCAAGCAAGGGGTGAGGTGGCTCTCGGATCCCTGTTCGTGTCCGCCCGGCCTGCCGATGTGTGTTTGTGGGGCGGTGGCGAAGGTCAAGAGCATCGGAAAACTCGTCAGGTCGACCGAAGCAGAGGTACAACAGAATCCCCGCTCCAGGTCAGCGCGGCTGAGGGTGGCGGAGGTCTTGTAGCTGTCGAGGTGCGCTCATGGAAGAGCCCAGGATCGAGGTTCCAGAGATCAAGCAGTTGACGCCGTGGCGGCAGGGTCCGCTGGTGGTGTTGATGGCGCTGGTCGTGACCAGCTTGCTGGTTTCGGTGCTGCTGCTGCAGGTCTGGCACAGCGTTCAGATCGTGGATCTTGGCTATCAGATGACAGAGTTGACCGAGGATCGGCGTCATTTGATGGAGGAGCGCGAGCGCCTTCGGATCGAGGCGGCGGTCAGTACGCGGACGGAGCGGCTGGACAAGATCGCGCGAGAGACGCTGAGGTTGAGGCCCTACAGGCCGGAGCAGGTCATCCGGGTGGAGAGGGTCAGGACGGCGTCTGCGGGGGTGGTCGAGGTTCAGTAGGCGGGTCGATTGTTCACCGGCCAGGGACGGCGAGGTGAGGATATGGAGAAGGTTGGGAGATTTGATCGGCTCAAGGTCTGGCGGCTGGTGGATCGTTATGCGTGGATCCAGGTCCGGATGGGGTTGCTGGTCGGGTTTCTGGTGATGCTGCTGGTGGCGGTGGTCTGGCGTGGGCATCAGCTGCAGTACATTCAGGGCGCGGAGCTTGAGGGGAAGGCGGATCGTCAGGTCAGCCGTGAGATGAAGCTCAACGCGAGGCGGGGCTCGATCCTGGACAGGAACGGGGTGGAGCTGGCCGTATCGGTGGACGTCAAGTCGATCTACGCCAATCCGCGCTTCATCAAGGATCCGGAGGTGGTGCTGGGTCAGCTCAAGGCGATCCTGGGGGATCATCTTGACGACGCGGTGGTGTTGGAGAGGCTCAAGAGCCGCCGTCAGTTTGTGTGGGTGGCGCGCAAGGTGTCGCCCTTGATGGCGCGGCAGGTCAAGGATCTGCGGATCCCGGGGATGGGGCTCACGAGCGAGAGCCAGCGCTACTATCCGCTCAAGGACAGGGCAGGGCATCTGATCGGCTTCGTCGGGGGGGATGAGTACAAGGGGTTGGAGGGGCTGGAGCGGTCCCACAACGCGATCCTGGAGGGTGGAACGTACACGTTGGACGTGACGGCGGACTCGCGCGGTCGGAAGATCTACCTGGGTCAGGAGCCCAGCTTCACGGAGCTGGAGGGCAAGTCCCTGGTGCTGACGATCGATGAGCGCATCCAGTACATTGCGGAGACGGAGCTGTCGTCGGCCATCGAGCAGTCGGGGGCGGCGAGCGGTTCGTTGATCGTGAGCGATCCGAAGACGGGCGACATCCTGGCGATGGTCTCTTACCCGACCTTCAACCCGAACCTCATCAATGATCACGTGGCGGACGACTGGCGCAACCGGGCCACGCGAGACGCCTTCGAGCCTGGGAGCACCTTCAAGTCCTTCGTGGTGGCGTCCGCGCTTCAGGAGGGGGTGGTGACGCTGGACGACGCGATCAACGTCAACGGCGGGACGCTGCGCTTTGGCGACGACGTGATCACGGATCACCACAGGGCGCAGTTCATGACGGTGCGGGACGTGGTCAAGCACTCGTCGAACATCGGCGCGTACCGGCTGGCCAAGAGGCTGGAGCGAGAGCGCTTTGGTTGGTACATCCAGCAGTTTGGGTTCAGCGAGGCGACGGGCATCGGGATCCCGGAGCAGAAGGGTCGGATGAGGGATCCGAAGAAGTGGCCGGAGATCTCGCTGGCCAACGTGGCCTTCGGGCACGGGCTGACGGTGACGAACCTGCAGATGAACATGGGTCTCGGTGCGATCGCCAACGGCGGTACGTTGATGAAGCCGAGGTTGATCAAGGAGATCCGCGACAGGACAGGCGCGCTGGTCGAGTCCTTTCCGACCGAGGCGCGGCGTCAGGTCTTGAGCCGCGAGGCCAGCGCCCGTGCGACCGAGTCGTTGATGTCGGTGGTCGAGACGGGGGGGACCGGGGTCGAGGCGGGGATGGCCTATTACAAGGTTGCGGGCAAGACGGGGACGGCGCGCAAGGTCGATTCGGAGACGAGGCAGTACAGCAACCGGCTGTGGACGGCGTCCTTCGTGGGCTTCGTGCCGGCGGACGATCCGGCGCTGGTGATCACCGTGATCGTGAACATCGAGCGGGACTACCGGGGTCAGGCGTACTATGGGGGGAAGGTGTCGGCGCCGGTGTTCTCGCGTGTTGCGGCCCAGGCCTTGCCGATGCTTGGGGTGTTCCCGAGCGCGGAGGCGGTCAGGGCCGAGGCGCGCAAGAGCCCAGCGGTGGAGCCGTCGGTTGCCGTGTCGCTGAAGGCCGGTTCGGGTGTGGTGGAGGACAGGACGATGGTGCCGCCGCAGTTCGTCAACGGGGTCGAGGCTCCCGAGGTCGAGCCGGGTCTGAGCGTGATGCCCTCGTACGTCGATCTGTCGGTGCGCCAGGCCCTGTCGGTCAGCCGGGAGCACGGTCACATCGTCCAGACCTCGGGGACGGGCAAGGTCAAGCGCCAGTGGCCGGGGCCGGGTGTCTTCGTCGGCGAGGACGTCGTGGTCCAGCTTGAGTTCGCCGCGGAGTAGGCTGGCCGGTGGCTGGCTCTGGCGGTTCGCGCGGCTGGGTTGGCCTGTGAATTGCTTTCGCGGGCAGGGCGAGGGATGGCGGGGCGATGGATGGCCTCGTTGAACAAGAAGGGCGCCATGTCCCACGAGAACCTGACCACCTTGCTGGACGCGTTGACCCGGGCGGGCTTGTCTCCGAGCGTGAGCGGCGAAGCGGACAGGGTCTTGTCGGAGATCCGGCATGATTCGCGCGAGGTCGGGGCGGGCGAGCTCTTCGTGGCGCTTCGCGGCGTCGAGGCGGACGGACACCGCTTCGTGTCCCGGGCCGTGGAGGCTGGGGCGTCGGCGATTCTTGTTGATCATGATTACGAGGGTGTGGCGCCGCCGGGCGTGGCGGTCGTCAGGGTGGGCGACACGAGGGAGGCGCTGGCGCACGCCTCGGCGGCCTTCTTCGGGCACCCGGGTCGCGCGCTGAAGGTCGTGGGGCTGACGGGGACGAACGGCAAGACGACGACGACCTACCTGCTGGAGCAGGTGGCGCTGGCGGCGGGTTTGAGTCCGGGGGTGATCGGGACGGTGAACCGGCGCTTCGCGGGGCAGTCCTTCGAGACGCGCAATACGACGCCGGAGTCGCTGGAGCTGCAGCGACTGCTGCGGCGGATGGTCGACGCTGGTGTGGAGGTGGTCTTTCTGGAGGTCTCCTCGCACGCGCTGGTGACGCATCGGGTGGCGGGGTTGCCGATCCGGGTGGGCGCGTTCTTGAATTTGAGCCAGGATCACCTCGACTTTCACGGGACGATGGAGGCCTACTTCGAGGCCAAGTGCAGGTTGTTCACGGAGGTGCTGCCGTGGAGCCAGCGGTCGTTGGGGGAGCCCGTCGCCGCGGTGGTCAACGTCGGGGACGTCTACGGTCCGAGGGCGTTGGCGGCGGTGCCGTCGTCGGTGAGGGCGGTGGCCTTTGACGCGGAGGGTGCTGGCGACGCGGAGGGGTGCATCGCGCTGTCCGGCGCCGAGATGGGTGGGTGGGGGAGTCGGCTGGAGATCGTCGGTGGGGGCTTCGGGTCGCTGCGGGTGGAGACGTCCCTGCTGGGGCGGCTCAACGCGGAGAACACGCTGGCCGCGGTGGCTTGCGCCCGTGCGCTGGGGGTGGGAGAGGGGGCGATTCGGGAGGGTCTGGCGGCCATCAAGGGGGTACCTGGGCGGCTGGAGCGTGTGGGCCGTGGGGAGCCGCTGGTGGTGGTGGACTACGCGCACACGCCGCGTGCGGTGGAGCGGGCGCTGGCGAGCCTCCGGCCGCTGGTGTCGGGTCGGCTGGTGACGGTGCTGGGCTGCGGCGGTGACAGGGACAAGGGCAAGAGGCCGCAGATGGGGCTGGCGGCGGCGCGCCACAGCGATCTGGTGGTGGTCACGAGCGACAACCCGCGTTGGGAGTCGCCGGAGTCGATCGTCGAGGAGATGATCGCGGGCGGGATAGACGCCTCGGGGTCCGAGGCGTGGTCTGCGTCGTGGGGGTCGTGGCTGGATACGAAATGCAGCGTGGATCTGTCATCAGGAGATGAGGGTGGTGGTTTGCACCTGGTGGAGCTGTCGAGGCGTCGGGCGGTGGCGGCGGCGATAGGGTTGCTGGGTCAAGAGGACGGGGTGTTGATCGCGGGCAAGGGTCATGAGCCCTACCAGGAGATCGAGGGGGAGCGCTTCCCGCTGTCCGACGTGGAGGAGGCGGCGTCGGGTCTGTCGTCGCCCTCGGGTCGTCGTGTGGTGGAGGTGGTCGCTCCAGGGGAGTGGGCCGAGGCGACGGGAGGGAGGCTGATCGGGGAAGCGCGGGGTCGTTGGAGGGACGGTTGCGCGGGTGTAGAGACGGACAGCCGCCGTGTGGTCGAGGGTTCGGTCTTCGTGGCGCTGGCAGGCGAGCGGTTTGACGGTCACGCCTTTCTCGGGCCGGTGGTCGAGGCGGGTGCGAGCCTGGTGGTGGTGTCGGGGGAGGCGGGTGAGGAGGCGGCGGCGGCGGCGTGGTCGTCGTCGGGTCGTCGGGGTCAGACGCTGGTGGTGGGCGACACGCTGGAGGCGCTCGGGGCGATGGCCACGGAGGTGTTGCGCGTGCTTCGGAGGGCGCGGCCGTGGTTTACGGCGGTGGCGATCACGGGGAGCAACGGCAAGACGACGACGAAGGAGCTGGTGGCGTCGCTGCTGGTGTCGCTCTGCGGTCTGGAGGCGGGGCGGGTTCACAAGACGCCGAGCAATTACAACAACCTGGTGGGGTTGCCGCTGACGATCTTCGGTTTGTGCCTGGGTCACGACGCGGCCGTGCTGGAGATGGGCGCCAACGCCTTTGGCGAGATCAGGCGGCTGGCGGCGATCGCGGCGCCCGAGGTGAGGGTGTTGACGAGCATCGGGGGCGCTCACCTGGAGGGATTTGGGACTCTGGAGGGTGTGTTGCGGGCGAAGTCGGAGATGTTCGAGGCGATGTCGCCCGGGCAGCTAGCGATAGCGCCCCTGGCGCAGCTTCGGGCCATCTCTGGGAAGTTGCCGGAGGGCGTGTCGCTGGGGGTGTTCAGCGTCGAGGTGTCGGCGGCCTCGGGTGTTCGGCGGGGTGAGATGGGGGTGTCGGCGATCGCGACGGGGGAGCCGGCGGGGGGCTCTCTGGAGCGTGTCCGCGTCGTCCTGAGCGGGATTGACAGCGATCACGGCGAGGATAAACTGGCGTCGGCGCGTGGGCCAGCGGGTGAATTGGAGATCGAGGTGAGCGCGGGGTTGTTCGGAGAGCACAACGCCTCGAACCTGTGCGCGGCGGTGTTGTCGGCGGTGGAGGTGGGCCGTCGGCTCAGGGTGTGGGGTCGCAGGGCGTGGCCGTCGTCGCTGGATCTGCGCGGGGCGTTGAGGCTCCCGGGTGGTCGTCTGTCGATCAAGGCTGGAGGCGGTGACCACGCGGGTGTGCGGGTGATCGACGACTGCTACAACGCCAACCCGGCCTCGATGGAGGCAGGGTTGAGGGTGTTGATGGGGGAGGCGGGCGCCCGGGGGGTGAGGTCGGTCGCGGTCCTGGGAGACATGTTCGAGCTGGGAGAGGGCGCCGAGGCGCTTCACGGCGAGGTGGGTCGGGTCGCGGCCGGGCTGGGCGTGGACGCGCTGGTGACCTTCGGGAGGCTGTCGAGGGCGATGGCCGAGGGGGCCAGGGGGGTCGAGGGCGCGACGACGGCGATCTACGAGGTGGTCCCGGTCGATGGTGGCCGCGGCGGCGAGGGTGACATCGAGGCCGTGCTGGCGAGGATTGTTGAGATCAGGCGAGGCGGCGAGGTTGCGGTGCTGGTCAAGGGGAGCCGAGGGATGCGCATGGAGCGCGTCGTCGAGCGGTTGTTGGGCCACGCGGACAGAGAGCCTGAGGGGAGCTGATGCTCTTTCATCTTTTTTTCACGCTGCGCGAGCACGTTGGGCCGCTGAACGTCTTCCGGTACGTGTCATTTCGTATCGTGGCGGCGATGTTGACGGCGCTCTTGATCAGCTTCGTCTTGTATCCCTGGTTCATCAAGCGGCTTCAGTTGCATCAGATCGGCCAGGTGATCCGTGATGATGGGCCGTCGGGGCATTTTTCGAAGAAGGGGACGCCGACGATGGGCGGCAGCCTGATCCTCTTCGCGCTGGTGATCCCGACGGTCTTGTGGACGGACTTGACCAACCCCTACATCTGGATCGTGCTGGCGATCACGTTGGGCTTCGGGGTCGTGGGCTTCATCGACGATTACACGAAGATCCAGGGGAAGAGCGCCAAGGGTCTGAGCGGCAAGATGCGGCTGTTGATCGAGTTCGGGCTGGTCGCGGCGGTGCTGGGCTTTCTGTTTTTCGGCGCGGATCTGGGCTACACGATGGAGTTGACGCTGCCCTTCGTCAGCACGAACAAGGCGAGCCTGACGTTGCCCTGGTGGCTCTATCTGCCCTTCGCGGCGGTGGCGATCGTGGGGACAGGCAATGCGGTCAACCTGACGGATGGCCTCGACGGCCTGGCGATAGGGCCTGTGATCGTCGCGGCGGGGACCTTCATGATCCTGGCCTACGCGGTGTCGACGGATCTGGCCTATTACGATTTCGTGGATGGGGTGAGGGTGTTGAGGCGCTTTGACATTGCCTCCTACCTGAAGATCACGAAGGTGGAGGGGGTGGCGGAGCTGTCGATCTTCTGCGGTGCCATCTGTGGGGCGGGGATAGGCTTTCTGTGGTACAACACCTTCCCGGCGCAGATCTTCATGGGTGACGTGGGCAGCTTGAGCCTGGGCGGCGCGCTCGGGTCGATGGCGGTGTTGACCAAGAACGAGCTCTTGAGCGTGATCATCTTCGGTATCTTCATCATGGAGGTGTTTTCGGTCATCACGCAGACGACGAGCTTCAAGTTGACAGGCAAGCGGGTCTTCAAGATGGCGCCGATCCATCATCACTTCGAACTCAAGGGTTGGAAGGAGCCGCAGATCGTGGTCCGGTTCTGGATTATTGCGATCATGCTGGCGCTGGTGGCGCTGGCGAGCTTGAAGTTGAGGTAGGGGAAGATGGGCGAGGCCGGCGCAGGGACGCGCCGGTGCGATCCAGACAAGGAAGGTCGACATGGCAACGCAAGCGCTCCTCCACGATCCGACGCCGGGTCCCGAGCCCATCGTCAAGCCCTCCATCGCTCTCGATGATGAGGGTCGGCCCTTTGACTCGATCTTGCTGGCGGTGGTCATCGCGCTGGTGGGTCTGGGGCTGGTGATGGTCTACTCGGCCAGCGCCGTCCAGACGCTCTGGCGCTTCCAGGACGACACGCTCTTCTTGACCAAGCAGCTCGTGCACGTGGCCTTCGGGCTGGTGTTCATGCTTGTCGGCATCCGGGTGGATTATCGTTGGTACAAGAGGCTGGCCTACCCGATCCTGGGCGCGGCGATCCTCGGGCTGGTGCTCGTGGCGCTGGTGGGGGCCACGCGCAATGAGGCGACCCGGTGGTTGAGCTTCGCGGGCCTGTCCTTTCAGCCCTCCGAGTACCTCAAGGTCGGCCTGGTCATGTACATGGCCTACTCGGTCGAGAAGAAGGATCATAAGATCAAGCGCTTCTCGGTTGGCTTCATGCCGCACCTGGCGATCCTGGGCGTCATCTCGGGGCTCTTGATGATGCAGCCGGACTTTGGCACGACGGTCATCTGCGTCGTGCTGGTCTTCTCGATGCTCTTCGTGGCGGGTGCGCGCATCGGCACCATCGCGATGTTCGTCGTCGTGGGTGTGGCGATGGCGGCGATGGCGATCATGACGAGCGAGTACCGGCGCAACCGGGTCATGGCCTACCTCGACCCTGAGGCCGATCCGCTGGGCATCTCCTACCAGATCAACCAGTCCTTGATGGCCATCGGTTCTGGGGGGATGTTCGGCAAGGGTCTTGGGGCCGGCCACGGCAAGCTGGGCTACGTGCCGGAGTTGTGGAACGACTTCATCGCCACGGCCATCGGGGAGGAGCTTGGCTTGATGGGGCTGGTGATCGTCTGCCTGCTTTTTGTCGTGTTGTTATGGCGAGGGCTGCGGATAGCCTTTGAGGCGCGGGAGATGTTCGGGATGTATCTGGCGTTCGGGCTGACGATGATCTTCGGGCTCCAGGCCACCGTCAACCTGTGCGTCGTCACTGGGATCTTCCCGAACAAGGGCCTCACCTTGCCCTTCATCAGCTACGGCGGCTCCTCGACGCTGTTGAGCCTCTTCGCCGTCGGCGTGCTGCTCAACATCTCGATGGCGCGCGCGGACTTCTGGGAGGGAGAGCGCCTGGGCCGCGATCACGAGGCGATGCAGGAGCGGCTTGCCCGCCGCGAGCGCGCGGCGATAAAGAAGAGGGCGCGCTCATGAGCGCTCCCTTGCGGGTGATCCTGGCCGGGGGCGGCACGGGCGGCCACGTCTTCCCCGCCGTGGCGGTCGCGCAGGCGCTTGAGGCGGTATCGCCTGGCGTCGAGCTGCTCTTCGTCGGCACCGAGCGAGGCCTTGAGGCTCGCGCGCTGCCGAAGCTCGGCTACCGCCTTGAGACCCTGGACGTGCGCTTCCTCAAGGGGACGGGCCCGTTGGGCTGGGCGATGGGGCTTGCCCGTCTGCCGCTGGCGGGCCTCCAGGCCGCGAAGATCATCCGTGGCTTCAAGCCCGACGTCGTCGTCTCTGCCGGCGGGTACGCGGCAGGCCCGGTGACGATGGTGGCGGCCCTGATGGGCATTGAGACGGCGTTGATGGAGCAGAACGCCATGCCTGGGATGACCAACCGCCTCCTGGGCCGCGTCGTCCGCCGGTGCTTCTTGAGCCTCCCCGTGGTCGAGGGGACCCTGCCCGCTGACAAGTGCACCTTGACCGGCAACCCGCTGCGGCGCGAGATCCTCGCGCTGCGCCACGAGCGCGCCGAGGCCTCGGAGGGGCGAAACCGGCGCGAGGAGTTCCGGATCTTCGTCACCGGAGGCAGCGGCGGCGCGGGGCCGTTGAACAAGGGGCTGCCGATGGCCTTTCGTCAGATGGACGAGGTGATGGCCCGAAAGCTGAAGGTGCGCCATCAGGCTGGCCGGGGCAGGGCAGCGCAGGTCGAGTCCGACTACAGGGGCTTCGCCGGGGAGGTGGAGGTGGTCGAGTTCGTCGAGGACATGCCGGGGGCGTACCGCTGGGCGGATCTGGTCATCTGCCGGGCGGGGGCGACGACCCTTGCGGAGCTCCTCGCGATGGGGAGCCCGGCGCTGCTGATCCCCTTCGCGGGGGCCGCGGACAACCACCAGGAGGCCAACGCCCGGACGGTGGTCGAGGCCGGGGCGTCGCTGATGGTGCGGGAGGATGAGCTGGTCACGGGGCGCGTGGAGCGGCTGCTGGCGGGGCTGGTGGCCAACCCGGAGTCGCTGGACAAGATGGCGGCCAGGGCCCTGACGCTCGGCCGCCCGGAGGCCGGGGAGATCGTCGCCAGGGGGATCCTTGAGCTTGCGGGGCGATAACGTGTGAGGGGGAGGTCGAGATGGTTGGGACATGGAGATCGTCGAGGGTCGCGGTGCTCTACGGGGGCGTGAGCGACGAGCGCGAGGTCAGCATCAAGACAGGGGAGGCCTTTCATTTCGCGCTCTTGTCTCTGGGGTACAAGAAGGTCGAGATGGTGGACGCGACCGGAGAGGGGCTGCTCAAGCTGGCCTCCAACCCGCCGGACGTGGCGCTGCTTGCGCTGCACGGTGGGCTTGGGGAGAACGGCTCGGTGCAGGGGATGCTGGAGTGCCTGAAGGTGCCCTACACCGGCTCCGGGGTCCACGGGTGCGCGACCGCGATGAACAAGGACACGGCCAAGTCGCTCTTCAGGATGGCGGGCTTGCCGACGCCGGACTGGCAGGTGCTCGACAGGGCGCGGGTGGAGCAGATCCTGTCGCAGCCGGACATCGACGCTCAGGTGCCCTGCGTGGTCAAGCCGGTCACGAGCGGTTCGAGCGTGGGCGTGACGCTGGTGCGCGAGGCTGACCAGTATTACGGCGCCCTGGAGGCGGCCATGAGGTGCCCGGGTCCGGTGATGATCGAGGCGCTGATCGAGGGCCGCGAGCTGACGGTCGGGTTGATGGACGGTCAGGTGATGGGGATCATCGAGATCGCGCCGGACCGGAATTTTTACGACTACAAGGCGAAGTACCAAGATCCGAAGACGAACTACCTGATGCCTGCGCCGATCCCGGATCGGCTCCAGCAGGAGATCGGTCGGCTTGTCCAGGAGGCCAACCGGGTGCTTGGTTGTCGGGGCGTGGTCAGGGCCGACCTGATGCTCGACGCCGAGGATCGGCCCTGGCTGCTGGAGGTCAACACGACGCCGGGGATGACGGAGACGAGCCTGGTGCCGAAGCTGGCGCGGGGCAGCGGGATCGAGTTCGAGCAGTTCACGGAGATGATGCTCGACAACGCGAGGCTCGACGCGGATTTGCAATACGGGTAGGGTCGGGCGCGGATCTGCGATGCGGGCAGGATCAGGCTCGGATCTTCAGCGAGGGCAGGGGCGAGCGCGGATTTGCGGCGCGGGGAGGGTCGGGCGCGGAATTGCAGTGCGTGCAGGGTCATCGAGGGCGCCGGATGGCGCATCCCCGGCTCAAGGTCGGGGGGAGGGCGCGGGTCGGGCAAGGGAGCCGGGCGAAGCGCGCAGCCAGGGAGGGTGAGGGATGTTCAGTCGCAAGGTGAACCGGGTCAAGCGCAGCCGGGCGAAGGCCTTCGTCGAGGGTGTCGGTGGGTTCTTCGGGGCGGTGCGCAGGGCGGCGCCCTGGGTGCTGCTGCTGGCCGTGATCGTGAGCCTGCCCGTGGCGGCGGTCTACGGGTGGCGCTACGGGGTGCAGTCCTCAAACTTCCACATCCGGGCCGTGAACGTCGAAGGCAACGCGCGGGTTTCGGACGAGGAGATCCACGCGGCCATCGGCTACGAGGGGCCGGGGACGAACATCTTCACGATCGATCCGGACGAGGCGGCCAGCGCCATCAAGGCCCAGCTGCCCTGGGTCAAGAAGGCGGTCGTGGACCGGACCCTGCCGGATCGCATCGACGTGACGATCGAGGAGCGGACCTTCGGCGGGATAGCGCTGATCGGCTCTCTGATGCTGGTCGACGTGCAGGGGGTCCCCTTCAAGCCTCTGGAGCACGAGCAGGGCATGGACATGGCGGTGGTGACCGGGATGGGCGACGCCGTCGAGGGGATGGGGCCAGAAGCGCACGACCGCATCAAAGAGGCGTTGAAGATCATCGAGTTGTATGACAAGGTGGGGGTCTCGGCGCACGATCGTCTGGCGGAAGTCCACATCGATCCTGTGGCGGGCTACTCTCTGATCACGGAGCAGCAGGGCGTCCGGGTGCTGATCGGCGAGGGCAACCTTGAGCGGCGGTTGGAGCGGCTCAGAGAGGTCTTCGTCGAGCTGGAGCGCAGAGAGATGGAGGTGTCCCTCGTGCGGCTCGACAACGAGTGGTCGCTGGAGCGGGTGGCGGTGTTGCCCATCGAAGGCGGCGGGTCGAAAGAGCGCTGAGGTCAAGAGACACGCTTCGTTGGCATGGAGGCCGACGTCGCATCAAAATCCTCGCCGGCCAAAAGGGCGAGGGGAGCCAGGGAGGAGGCGGACATGGCAGCCAAGATGCGCAACCCGGAGAATCTGGTCGTGGGCCTGGACATCGGGACCACGAAGATCTGTTGCATCATCGGGGAGATAACGGACGAGGGGATCGACATCATCGGGATCGGGACGCACCCGTCCAAGGGGCTGCGCAAGGGCGTGGTCATCAACATCGAGTCGACGGTGGCCTCGATCAAGAAGGCGGTGGAGGCCGCCGAGTTCATGGCGGCGGTGGAGGTCGGCGCGGTGCACGTCGGGATCGCCGGTGGGCACGTCAAGGGCTTCAACTCTCACGGCGTCGTGGCGATCAAGGGCGAGGAGGTCACCGCCGAGGACGTCGACCGCGTGGTCGAGGCGGCCAAGGCCGTGGCCATCCCGCAGGACAGGGAGGTCATCCACGTCATCCCGCAGGAGTTCATCATCGACGGCCAGGCCGGCATCCGCGATCCGATCGGGATGGGCGGGGTGAGGCTCGAGGCGAAGGTCCACATCGTCACTGGGGCCGTCACCAGCGCGCAGAACATCATCAAGTGCGCCAACAAGTGCAACCTGCAGGTCACCGACATCATCCTTGAGCAGGTCGCCAGCGCCGAGGCCGTCCTGAGCGCCGACGAGAAGGATCTCGGCGTCGTGGTGGTGGACATCGGCGGCGGCACGACCGACATCGCGATCTTCGTCCAGGGCGCCATCGTCCACACCAGCGTCCTGTCGCTGGGCGGCAACCACCTGACCAACGACATCGCCGTCGGCCTGCGCACCCCCTCGGTCGAGGCCGAGAAGCTCAAGCAGCAGTTTGGCCTGGCCATGGTCAAGATGGCCGGCGAGGACGACCTCATCCCCGTCCCGAGCGTCGGCGGGAGGCCCGCCCGCAAGCTGCCCCGGCGGATCCTGTGCGACATCATCGAGCCCCGCGTCGAGGAGGTCTTCGCGCTGGTCGGCCGCGAGATCCAGCTCTCCGGCTACGAGGACCAGATCGCCAGCGGCGTCGTCATCACCGGCGGCAGCGCCTCGCTCAACGGCATGCCCGAGCTGGCCGAGGAGGTCCTCAAGATCCCCGTCCGGCGCGGCATCCCGCAGGGCATCGGCGGCCTCGTCGACGAGGTCCGCCGCCCGAAGTTCTCCACCGGCGTCGGCCTCGTCCTCTACGGGGCCAAGCACGGCGTGGCCGACCGCCGCTTCAAGAGCACCGACGAGCGCATCTACCAGAAGATCACCAACCGCATGCGGATCTGGTTCAAAGAGATCTTCTGAAGGACACGTCGATCGCGGCGGGTCGGCGTTGTTGTGGGACACGTCGATCGCGGCGGGTCGGCGTTGTTGGGTGGGCGTGCGGTCCTTTCGGCGACCGACGGGTTTGCAAGGCAAGGCGATCCCGACGGGTTGCCTCCGTTGTGCGGGCACGCGGTCCTTTCGGGGACCGACGGGTTTGCCGCTGTCGCGGCTGCACCCGCGGCTACGATCATGCCGACGGCGTCTCGCCCCTCCGGGGCTCTCATTACCGAGCCGCCCCGATGGGGCGGGAGGGGATGCGACAACGCACCGACAAGACCAATCGAGCGGTTGTTGTCAGGCGCCTCGGGGCTGCAAACCATCTCAGGCCGTCCGTCCCACCAAGACGGGATACGCACTTTAGAGCCCCGGAGGGGCGAAACAGAGTAGCCGCGGCGTGCAGCCGGACCCGATCAGGGTCCGGCAAACCCGTCGGCGGTCGGCGGGTCCGACAAACCCGTCGGCGGTCGGCGGGTCCGGCAAACCCGTCGGTCGTTGGAGGGACCGTGCGTCCACCCAACAACGCCGACCCGTCGTGATCGACGTATCCACCCAACAACGCCGACCCGTCGTGATCGATTGTTCCCGACGGGGTCTTGTCCCCAACGTGGTCCTGTGGGCCAAGGGGTGCGGTGGCTCCCTGCCCTTGGCGCTGGCGGATCCATTGCAGGGCGCGCTGACGGGCCTTCTTGTCTCCTGGGCGCTGCGGTGGCACACTGCGTGCCGGCCGTCCGGGCGGCGATGAATTACCCAGCAGGGACATGAGGTTCCGATGGGGGCAGTGGCTCAGGTGGACGCAATGGGACATCGCGGTGTGTGGGTGCTGGGTGCGGTCGCCGCGTCATGCTTGATCGGGTGCACGTCCGGGGATGTTGGCGCTGGCGGCGCCGAGGAGGCCCAGGTCTGCAACTTCGATCTGGACTGCGAGGCGGGCTTTCGGTGCCGAGAGGGCGTGTGCGTCTCCTTCGCGGACCTCGTGGGGGATGAGCCGGAGGCGCAGCCGGAGTCCGGCGAGCCGGAGGGCGGGGAGCCGGAGGGCGGGGAGCCGGAGGGCGGGGAGCCGGAGGGCGGGGAGCCGGAGGGCGAGTGCCAGCCCGCGTTGGAGGTCTGCGACGGCTCCGACAACGACTGCGATGGCCAGATCGACGAGGGCGTCCAGAACGCCTGCGGGGGCTGTGCGGCGCTGGCTCAGGAGCCCGGCGTTGCGTGCGGCGAGTGCGGGGGCGGGCGAGCGGCCTGTCAGGGCGTCGACGCGGTGGTGTGTCAGGGCGCAGCGCCGCGCAATGCGTGCGGCGGGTGCGCGGCGCTGACCCAGGCGCCCGGGGCCTCGTGCGGGGTCTGCGGGCAGGTCGCCTGCGAGGGGGTCGACGCGATCAAGTGCGAGGACAGGGCGGCCAACGCCTGCGGGGGCTGCGCGCAGCTTTCCGAGGCGCCCGGCCAGGCGTGCGGCGCGTGCGGCCAGACCGAGTGCAGCGGCCAGGACGCGGTCGTTTGTAATGATCCGGGCGAGGAGGCCTGCTCGGTGGTGCGCTTCGTGGCGATCGGGGACACGGGGGAGGGCAACGACAAGCAGTATCGCGTCTCGGAGGGCGTGCAGGCGCGCTGCGATCGGGGCGGGGGCTGCGAGGGCTTCATCATGCTGGGCGACAACATCTATGATGAGGGCGCCCAGAGCCCGACGGACAGCCAGTTTACGACCAAGATCGACATGCCCTACAGGAACTTGAAGAAGGGGCCGCCGCCGGGTGAGGGGCAGGAGGATCTGAGGGAGCGGATGCCGATCTATGCGTCGCTGGGGAATCATGATCTTGGGGGGGCGGGGCTCAACAGCGCGCAGGTGGCCAACTATCTGGCCTATGCGCGGGCCAACCCGTGGTTCATCTACCCGGACGAGTTCTACGATGTGCAGGTCGGGCCGGTGCACCTGATGTCGATCCACACCAACCCGCTGGCCTACCTCGGGTTGATGATGGAGCCGCAGGGGCAGATGGTTCAGGACGTGGTGCGGACGACGTCGGCGACCTGGACGATCGTCTTCGGGCACCACCCCTATCGGTCGGATGGGAGGCACGGCAATGCCGGAGCCTACGAGGGCATCCCGGGCGATCTGCTCTTCCTGGGCGGGATGTTCCGGGTGTGGGTGGAGGAGTACGTGTGCAACCAGGTCGACTTCTACCTGGCGGGGCACGATCACAACCGGCAATGGATGGAAGAGGTGCCGGACATCCCCTCATGGCCGCCGTGGGCGGAGAACCGGGTGCCTTGCCGGACGCACTTCGCGGTCAGCGGGGCCGGGGCCAAGACGACCGATCTGGAAGGGCGGGGCAATGCGCTGGCCTTCGGGGCCGAGACGCTGGGCTTTTTGTGGATGGAATTTCACAGGGACTACGCGGTGGTCGAGTTTTGTGGCGCTGATGGCGACACCGAGTGGACCCGGACGATCATGCGTTGAGGTGGCAGATGAGCGGCAGTGTGGCGATGGGTTGGCGGGTGTGGGGCGGGCTCGGGGTGTTGATCGCGGTGATGTCGCTGTCGTCGCCCGCGTGGTCGCAGTCCAGCGTGTACCTGCTCAAGACGCGGCCCTACAAGGATGAGGTCTCCCCGCTGGTGTCCCAGAAGGTCCATGAGGGGCTCAAGGACAGGCTCGCGGGGCAGCCGAAGATCAAGGTGCTGGAGAAGTTCGCGCCCCCGAAGGATGGGGCGGCGACGCAGGCCAGCGGCGGCAATGCCTCGCTCAAGGAGGCCGAGCGGCTCTACGCGGCGGGCATCGGGTTGCTGGTGACGGAGAGTTTTTCCGAGGCGGGCGACTCCTTCGAGGAGGCGATCCGGCGCTTCGAAGCCAGCCTGGCCGATCTGGAGAACTACGAGGTGCTCCAGGACGCGCTGCTGCGGCTGTCGCAGGCTCGCTTCCAGGCCAAGGACCCCAAGCGTGGCCAGGAGGCCTTGCGCCTTTACATCGCGCTGCGCCCGGACGGCGAGCTGGACCCGGCCAACAACCCCGTCGAGCTGATCAAGTTCTTCGAGGACGAGAAGAAGCGGATCGGGAAGGCCGGCGCGGGCTCGCTGGTGATCGAGTCGACGCCTGCGGGCGCGCAGATCGTGCTCGACGGCGATCTGGTCGGGGAGACCCCGATGACGCTCGACAACGTGGGGGCCGGCTCGCACTACGTGGTGGTCAAGGGCAAGGGCGCCTTTCCTTTCGCGCAGCGGGTCGACGTCGTCTCGCGCAAGAAGGCGCTGGTCAACGCCGATCTGAACAAGGGCGGCGGCGCCGCGGCGGCCGAGGCGGGCGACGGGCCGGTCTTCCTGGCCGAGCTTGAGCGGCGCCTGGACGCCGGGGAGATCGACGAAAACCTCAAGCCTTACTTGAAGGAGTTGAGCGCGCGAACGGGCGCGTCGCTGGTGGTCTTTGCGATCATGAGGTCGGGGGCCAAGGGCTCGGTGGCGCTGCCCTTCGTGTACAACTCGGAGAAGGACATGCTGGCGCAGCTCGACGAGGAGCCCTTCAACGTCGACCTGTCCAACGTCACGCTGGGCGCCTACCAGTTGAGCACGCGGGTCGTCGAGGCGGCCCTGGCCTTCCCCGAGGACAAGGCCTTCTCGGGCGATCCCTTCGCCGTCGTCGTCGCTGCCGTGGCGCCGGAGGTGGAGCCGAAGGTCGAGCCCAAGGTGCAACCGAAGATCGAGCCGAAGGTGCAACCGAAGATCGAGCCCAAGGTGGAGCCGAAGGTGGAGCCGAAGGTGGAGCCCAAAGTGGAGCCCAAAGTGGAGCCGAAGGTCGAGCCGAAGGTCGAGCCGAAGGTGGAGCCCAAGGTGGAGCCCAAGGTCGAAGCGAAGATCGAGCCCAAGGTCGAGCCTGACCTCGGCGACAAGGGGGCGCCCACGGGAGAGCTGAAGGTGCGCCCTGAGGACTCGGGCCTGGGCATCGGCGCCAAGATCGGCGACGACGATGAGGGCGAGGCCTTCTACAACAAGTGGTGGTTCTGGACGGGGGTTGGCGCGGTGGTGATCACCGGCGCGGTGGCCGGCGGTGTCATGCTCCTGGAGGACGACACGGCCACCTCAGGGTTCAGCGCGACGGTGAACTGGTGAGCGCGGCAGGGGCAGGCGCTGATCGCGGCGCCCAGGACGAGCGTGGAGCAGGTGTGAACAGGGATAGAGATCGTGTGGATGGGCTTGGAGCCCGCTCGCCCCGGGCTCGCGCCCGGCGCTACAGGTCAGGGATGCCCCTGCGGGGCTCTCGACAGGGCCTCGACCTCCCAGCGTGGCACCACACCCCACCAGCAGCGCTTGACGTTGAGGTCAGCGAGCCGAGCGACATGATCCCGATGGTCGACGAGGGCCCTTCGCCAGCCCCGCAGGGGCGTGCCTGGAGTTGTAGCGCCGGGCGCGAGCCCGGCGTGGTCAATCCTCAAGACGGATCTGAGAGGGCCAGGGCAGGCGGGCGAAGATGCGCGCGCGTCCTGTCTCAGGAAAATAAAGATAATACAATGTCTTACGGTGGTTTCATGGCTTGGGCGAGCGCCCGCTCTCTGGGCTTGTTGTGGATGATCGGCGGCCTGTGCTCGCTCTTGAGCGCGGGGTGCGTGGACGAGGAGGTGAGCGGGCCTGATCTGGAGGTGCAGATCTTCACGTCGAGCAGCCCGAACCTCAACCCGATCCCAGCGGGGATGCCCTCGATCCGGTTCACGGCGCGCGACGCGGTCAGCGGCCGCGTGCTCAAGACGCGGACCTTCGATCTGTCCGAGAGCGGCGCGAAGTTCTCGGGCATCCCCTTCAACGATCAGATCCAGATCGTCGTGGAGGGCCTCGACGTCGGCGGCGTGCCCATCTACAGGGGGATGAGCACGCCCTTCGCCTTCAAGCCCAGCTCCAACGACAGGCGCGTCCCGGTGCTCTTTACGGCGCTGGAGAGTTTTTCGGAGGCCACGACCCTGACGGTGGGGGTGGATCGGCAGCCCGTCGTCCAGCCGGTGCGCTTCGCCGTGGGCTTGACGCGGGCCGGGCACGTCCAGACGCCGCTCCCTGGGGGCCGCGTGCTCTTTACGGGCGGCGGCGTGCTGGAAGAGGGCGCCGGCCTCAGCTCGCCCTTCTTGCCCGACGGGCTTGGGCTGCGCGAGACGATCGCGGCGGTCGAGGTCTACGACCCGGCCTCGGGGACCTTCTTCGCGCTGCCGAACATGCTCACGCCCAGGGCCTTTCACACCACGACGCAGCTGGCCGACGGTCGGGTGCTGGTCGTGGGGGGAGTTACGGTGATCGAGACGGGCGATGGCCCCGTGATCGAGTCGGTGCGCCCCTCGGAGATCTTTGACCCCGCCAGCCAGCGCTGGTCGCAGATCACGGGGGAGGGGGGCCTGGGCACGGGCCGGGCGTGGCACACGGCGACGCTGCGGCGCATCGACGGCAAGGTGGTGGTGATCGGCGGTCGGAACATCACGCGGGGGGTCGCGACGCTGGTGGGCGACGCGGAGGTGTTCAACCCTCAGACGAACCGCTTCGAGCGCAATGCGGGCGACGCGCCGATCGTCATGGTCGCGGCGCGGGCCGAGCACACGGCGGTTCTCATGAGGTCCGGGCTGGGCGTCGGAGCGGACATCCTGGTCATCGGAGGCGAGGGCGCGGAGGGGCCGGTGGCGTCGATGGAGATGCTCAGGGGGGTGAACAACAACGCGCTCTTCGAGTTCAGCGACAGCGTCGGCGCCATGGTCGTGCCGAGGTCGGGTCACAGCTCTCTGGCGGCCTCGCCGGAGCAGGGGAACCTGATCGTGACGGTGGGGGGTGTGGACGCGGAGGGTCAGGCGGTGTCGGGGGTGGAGATCTTCGACGTCGCGGCCAACGTGGCGGTGGAGGCCGGCAACCTGGCCATCGGCCGCAGCCGCGCGCAGGCCCTGGAGCTGCCCATGACGGAGAAGATCGTCATCTTCGGTGGCCTGGACAGCGGCGGGAGGGTGATCGGCGGCGGCGAGTCGCTGATCTTCAACTCGACCAACGGGCGCTACACGAGCCTGCCGGTGGTCTCGGCGATGGTGACGCCGCGCTTCATGCACGAGGCCACGCTCTTGAGCAACGGCCTGGTGCTCCTGACCGGGGGCGTCGGCGAGGACGGGGGGGAGGTGAAGAGCCTGAACAAGGTCGAGATCTTCAACCCGGATGATGGCTCTCCGCTGCCGCTGGTGCTGGCGCCTTGAGGGGATCGGCGTGCGCGCGCTAACGGGCGGCGGGTGGCCTGGGCCTTGCACTGCGCCGTCGCGTCAGGGCGGGGTGGGATTGTGGCCGAGGCCCAAAAGGTGGTATCCCCGCGTGGGGCCTGATGATCGCGGGTGAGGCCCTCTCCCTGAGCGAGCTGCGCGGGTGAGGCGCTGCGGGTTTTCAAGCGCTGACTCTTCAAATCAAGGGACAGGAATGTTGACTGCCGATAACCTCGCTGCGCTCAAGGGCCAGAGGCGTCTTTCTGTCGGGTTGATCCTGCTGTGCGTCCTGGGCGCTCTGGCGCTGACGACGGGTCGGGCCGAGGCGACGGTCGAGGGGACGCCCTTGACCTTGTTCCGGACCTTCAGGGTCTTTGGCGACCACGTCGCCACGGGCAACACGCTGATGAGCAACACGCCCAGCCAGCCCCTGGTCAACTCCATCCTCCTGACCCAGAGCTCCGCGGCGCTGTCGACCGTCCCGGTCGGGGCCGAGATCGAGGGGGCCTTCCTGTTCTGGTCCGGCTCGGTGCAGGGCCAGCCGGACAGGACGGCGAGGTTCGCGCTGCCGGACGGTTTTTCGACCTCGGTGACGGCCAACACGTGCTTCACCAGCCCGGCGCTGGACGGCTTCTTCTACTGCCGCGCGGACGTGACCGCGATCGTGGCGGCGCACGCGGCCACGCCCGGCAACTTCAACGGCCTGTATACGGTCGGCGACGTGTCGGCCAGGGCCGGGGTCGTGGATCAGAACGGCCAGTGCGTCGACGCCAACTGTCAGGCGCGCTACGCCGGCTGGTCGATCGTGGTGGTCCACAGCAACTCCTCGGAGACGACCCAGCGCGACGTCGTGCTCTTTGATGGCTTCCGGCACCTGGACGAGACGGAGAACTCCTCCGGCGTGGACAACTTCACCATCAGCGGCTTCGAGGTGGCCAACCCCCCGCGCGGCAACTTCACCTTCTTCGGCCTGGAGGGCGACGCGCTGCTGGGCGTCCCGCCCCAGGATCAGGACTCCAACCCGCAACTTCGGTGCAGCGACTGCGTGGACTTCATCGCCGTCAACGGCACGCGGCTGAGCGATCCGAACAACCCACCCGGCAACCTCTTCAACTCGACGACGCCCACCGGCGGATCGCTGGGCATCGACATCGACACCTTCGACATCTCGAGCCTGGTGCGGTCCGGCGACAGATCCGTGCGGATCCAGGCCGGCAGCGGCGACGGCGTGCCCTCCGTGCAGGGCGGCGGCGGCGAGTCGGTCTTCCTGGGCTACGTGGTGCTCTCGCTCAACCGGCTGGCGCCGAACTTCAGCACGCGGTCCACCATCAAGACCGTCGACCCTGACGAGGCCGGCCCCGGCGAGACCGTCTTCTTCGACATCACGGTGACCAACGGCGGGAGCCTCGCCGCCACCCAGGTCGTGCTCCAGGACGTGCTGGACAACCGCTTCATCTACGTGGCCGGCTCGACGCGCCTCGACGGCGTGCTGGTGCCCGACGTCAACGGGCGCTCGGCGCTGGCCGCCGGGCTGCTCCTCGGGACGATCCCGAACACGGGCGACAACGACCGTCGGATCACCTTCCGCGCCCAGATCGCGCCCGGGACGCCGTCGGGGACGCGCATCAACAACGTGGCGCTGATCCGCGCGGCGGAGATCGCCGAGCCGACCTCGACCAACACCGTCACCGTCACCGTCGTGGCGCCCTCGCTCGGGACCCCGACCAAGCGCTTCGTCGACGTCAACGGCGGCGTGGTCGAGCCCGGCGACGTGCTTGGCTACACGATCTTCATCCCCAACAACTCGGGCCGGACCGCCTCGGGCGTGCGCTTCGTTGACGACATGCCGCCCTTCGTCCGGCTCCTGGGCGTCTCGCCGACCCCCTTCACCGACCGCTCCGACCCCAACGGCGGCATCAACGCCCGAGGCCGCGTCGACATCCAGGAGATCATCATCCCCTCGGCCCTCAGCGGCGTCTTCATCAGCTACAACGTCCAGATCGACACCGTCCAGCAGCTCATCGACCAGGGCGTCGCCCCCGAGTCCATCAACGGCCTCTCCATCGTCAACCAGGGCCGCGTCCAGGCCGACTTCCTGCTCTCGGACCTCCTGACCGACAACCCCGACACCAACCCCACGCCCGATCCCACCGTCGCGCGCCTCGTCAGCGCCGTGAACTTCCGCAACCCCGCCACCTTCAAGTCCGTCGTCGACGTCAACGGCGGCTCCCTCTCGCCCGGCGACACCCTGCGCTACACCCTGAGCTTCTCCAACTCCGGCAATGCCTCGGCCGTGATCGACTTCACCGACAGCCTGCCGGCCTTCGTCGAGGCCTTCGCCCTTGAGACCCCGCTGCCGCAGGCCACCTTCTCGCCTCCGCCGGCCGGCGACAGCGGCACCGGGCTCCTGACCGTGCGCGGGCTGACCGTCGCGGGCGCCTCGACCGCGACCCTGCGCTTCACCGTCCGCGTCGCCGACGCCGCCCCCGGCGGCACCCGCATCCAGAACGTGGGCCGCCTCCAGGTGCGCGACGTCGTCGGCCAGGACCGCGACCTGAGCTCCGAGGCGCTGACCGTCGTGGCCGGGGCGATCTTCGATCAGTCCACCAAGGAGGTCTTCAACGCCCCCCCCGGCGGCTTCCAGCCCGGCGACACGGTCAGCTACCGCCTGACCGTCATCAACACCGGCAACCGGGCCGGCACCGGCGTGGTCGTCGAGGACGACGTGGCGCTCAACCTCAGCGCCGTCGTGCCCTCCAACGGCGGCGTCTTTGACGCCCTGCGCCGCCGCGTCACCTGGACCCTCGGCGACGTCGCGCCCGGCGCCGCCCTTCAGCTCACCTTCACGGCCCAGATCGCCTCCCCCCTGCCCAACGGCACCCTCATCCGCAACCAGGGGCTCATCCGCGCCACCAACCTCGCCCAGCCCACCTTGACCGACGACCCCTCCACCGTCACGATCGACGACCCCACCGTCATCACGATCCAGTCCACCCCCGAGCTTCGCACCTCGACCAAGGTGGCCCAGGATCTCAACGGCGGGACCTTCGAGCCCGGCGATCAGGTCCTCTACACCCTGACCGTCATCAACACGGGCCGAGACACGGCCCGCAATGCCACCGTCAGCGACACCGTCGACGCCGACCTTCTGGAGATCGGCACCGTCAACAACGGCGGTGTCCGCTCGGGCAACCGCGTCCTGTGGAACGCCGCGGGCAACCCCGCGCTGGCCAGCGTCGCCCCCGGCGCCCGGATCGAGCTCTCCTTCGTCGCCACCATCGCCCCCGCCCTCGACAACGGGACCCTCATCCCCAACCAGGGCGTCATCAACGCCGAGGGCATCGTCGCGGCGGTCAACACCGACGATCCGGCCACCCCCGAGGCCAACGATCCCACCGTGATCGAGGTCAGCGCCGAGGCGGATCTGTCGGCCAGCACCAAGGCCGTCGTCGACGTCAACGGCGGCGCCGCCCAGCCCGGCGACGTCCTGACCTACACGATCACGGTCGAGAACTCCGGCAGGGGCTCCGCCCGCGAGGTCGTCGTCACCGACACCCTCCCCGCCGAGCTCGCTGGGGTGACCCCTGCCGACGGAGGGGTCTTTGACCCCGGGACCCGGCAGATCCGCTGGGCGCTGGCCGGGCCCGTGGCGGCCGGGGGCAGCGCCGAGGTGTCCTTCCAGGCCGCCGTCGCCCAGGGCACCGCCAACGGCGCCCTCATCCAGAACCAGGCCTCCGTCGCCTCCCTCGATCTGCCCGAAGCGGTCCTGACGGACGATCCCCGCAACGGGGTCGGCGACGACGACCCCACGGTCGTCGTCGTCGAGGCCCGCCCCGACTTCGTCAACTCCTCCAAGGCCGTCCAGAACGAGACCAACCCCGGCCAGGGCTTCAGGCCCGACGACGTGGCCGTCTACGTGATCGTCGCCCGCAACAGCGGCACGACCGCGGCCAACAACGTCGTGATCTCCGACGAGATCCCCGCCGAGCTGGTCGACATCGTCCCCGAGAGCGGCGGCACGCTCAACGGCCGCACGGTCTCCTGGCTCATCCCCCAGATGGTCCCCGGCGACGAGATCGAGGTCCGCGTGCGCGGCCGCGTCGTCAACCCCATTCCAGACGGCGCGCTGGTGTCCAACCAGGCCTTCGTCACCAGCACCGAGATCGTCGAGCCCGTCCCCACCGACGATCCCAACACGCCCGAGGTGGACGACGCCACCGAGTTCATCGTCTCGTCCACGGCCCTGCTCGTCGGCAGCCGCAAGCTCTTCGAGGACGCCGACGGCGGCGCCGTCCGCCCCGGCGACGCGATCACCTACACCATCGAGCTTATCAACTCTGGCACCAGCCCCGCCGTGAACATCGTCGTAACCGATGTCATCGATCCCAACCTGACCGACGTGGTGCCCCTGGACGGCGGCGTCTTTGACCCCCTGACCCGGACGGTCACCTGGACGGCCCAGACCACCCCGGCGCTGGCCTCGCTGGCCCCCGACCCCGACGTCGCGCTGCCGCTGCGCGTCCAGGTCCGCGTCGTGGACGCCGTGGACAACGGCGCGCTGGTGTCCAACCAGGCCACCATCAACGCCGAGGGCCTCCTGGAGGCCGCGCTGACCGACGATCCGCGCACCCAGCCCTTCCCCGACGCGACCACCTTCCCGGTCGTCTCCGCCTCGGATCTCAACGGCGCCACCAAGCTCGTCGATCCGCCCCTCGACGGCCAGTTCAACCCCGGCGACAGGGTGCTCTACACCATCGGCTTCACCAACGATGGCGACTCTGCGGCCACCAACGTCGTCGTGACGGATGTCCTTGACGAGAACCTCGTCTTCATCAGCGCCAGCGACGGCGGCGTCTTCGCCGCCCCGACCGTCGAGTGGAGCGCCCGGACGACCCCCGCGCTGGCCCGCGTAGAGCCCGGCCAGACCGTCCTTCTGCGCCTTGAGGCGGTCCTCATCTCGCCCATCGAGGACGGCACGGTGATCTTCAACCAGGGCCGGCTTGCCGCCGACGGCTTCGTCAACGCCGTCGTGACCGACGACCCCGAGACCCCAGACCTCGACGACCCGACCTTGATCACCGTGCGCTCCTCGGCCTTGCTCGGCGGGGCCACCAAGGTCGTCCGCGATCTGGACGGCGACGCCTTCTTCGAGCCCGGCGACGTGGTCGAGTACGTCATCACCCTCCTGAACAACGGCGACGACGCCGCCCGGCAGGTCCAGGTCGTCGACGCCGTGGACGCGGTCAACCTGACCGGCATCACGCCGCTCGACGGCGGCCGCCTGCAGGGCAACACCGTGACCTGGGACGCCCAGGGCACCCCCGCGCTGGCCCAGATCGTCCCCGGCGACGCGGGCCGCGTCGTGGTGCGCTTCCGCGCGACGATCGGCCCCCGCGTGCTCAACGGCGCGCTCGTCGCCAACCAGGCGCGGGTCAGAGCCGAGGGCGTGGACCCCGAGCCCACCGACGATCCGGCGACGCCGGGCGTCGACGACACGACCAACTTCAGAGTCACGGCCCAGGCGCGCTTTGACGGCTTCGCCAAGGCCGTCGAGGACCTCAACGGCGGGCTGGTCGAGGCCGGCGACAGGCTGCGCTACACCCTGACCGTGAACAACGAGGGCACCGAGGTCGGCCGGACGGTGGCGGTCGTCGACGACATCGATCAGAACCTCGTCGACATTGCCCCGGCCAACGGCGGCGTGCTCAACGGCCGCACGCTGCGCTGGACCCTGGGCGACCTCCTGCCGGGGCAGCCCATCACTGTCGCCTTCGAGGCGACCGTCCTGGCCGACGCCCAGGACGGGGTCACGATCCCCAACCAGGCGCGCCTGACGGCCACGGGCATCCCCGCCGTCCTGAGCGACGACCCGGCCAACGGCCTCGGCGACGACAACCCCACCGTGGTGATCGTCAACGCGCGGCCGGACCTGACCACCTTCACCAAGAGCGCCGTCGACGTCAACGGCGGCTTCCTGCACCCCGGAGACACCGTCGAGTTCACGCTGACCGTCCGCAACACGGGCCGCGGCGCCGCCCGCGAGATCGTCGTCCGCGATCCCATCGACACCACCCTCCTTGAGAACATCGAGCCCGGCCAGCGCGGCCGCCTCCAGGCCGGCGTCGTGACCTGGACCCTCCAGGAGGAGCCCCGGCTGGCCTCCCTGCCGGTCGGGCAGAACGTCGCGCTGACGATCCGCGCCCGCGTCAGAGCCGAGATCCCCAACGGCACCTTCATCCTGAATCAGGCCAACGTCGTCGCCGCCGACACCCCGCAAGAGTTCAGCGACGACCCCGCCACGCCCCAGGACAACGACCCGACCCGGATCGAGGTGCGCTTCCCCCAGTTCGGCCCGCTGGTCAAGCGCGCCCAGGACATCAACGGCGGCCTGCTCCAGGCCGGCGACCGGATCCGCTACACCCTGGCGGTCCAGTCCGAAGGCGGCGAGCCCATCTCCAACGTCCGCGTCGAGGACACCATCGTCCAGCGCCTGACCGACATCGAGCCCCTCGACGGCGGCGTCTTCAGCCCGCTCAACGGCACGATCGTCTGGAACCAGGGCACCACGCCCGGCCTCGGCCTCATCCAACCCGGCCAGGTCGTCGAGCTCTCCTTCCTGGCCTCCGTCTCCCTCGACGCCCTGCCCGGCGAGCAGCTCCCCAACCAGGCGCTGGCCACCTCGCCGGTCGACCTCGGCCTGCGCGAGCTGAGCGACGACCCGGCCAACGGCCTCGGCGACCGCGACCCGACCATCATCACGGTCGAGGCCCCGCCGCTGCCCGACCTGGGCAACACCGAAAAGTCCGTCACGGACGACAACGGCGGCACCCTTGAGCCTGGAGATCTGCTGACGTGGCGCATCGTCGTCCGCAACACCGGGCGCGGCGACTCCGGCGATCTGACGCTCTCGGACCCCACGCCCGCGCTGACCACCTACGTCCCCGGCTCGACGATCGCGCTCGGCGCTCAGGTGCCGGACGTCGGCGCGCAGAGCCCGCTGATCCAGGGCCTCGCCCTGCGCGGCCTCGCCCCTGGCGCTCAGCTCGCCGTCGAGTTCAAGACCCGCGTCATCGACGCGGCCCCCACCGGCGCGATCATCGCCAACCAGGGCGTCGTCAGCAGCGCGGCCGGCGTCCAGGCGCTGACCGACGACCCGACCACCGCCAACCTCGACGACGCCACCACGATCGTCGTCGGCGCGGCCCCCAACCTGACCGGCGTGCGGAAGCTCGCCAGGGTCGTCGACGACAACGACAACGGCCTCCTCGACGTCAACGAGGCCGTCGAGTACGAGATCCGCATCCCCAACCGCGGCACCACCGTCGCCACCGGCGTCACCTTCCGAGACACCCTCCCGGACAACCTCGCCTACGCCCCCGGCTTCTTCAGCGTCGACGGCGGCGGGCTCACCGAGGACGACGACGGCGATCCCGGGCTCGTCCAGGGCAATGAGGTGACGGTCATCCTCGGCACGCTGGAGCCCGGCCTGTCCCACACCGTCCGCTTCCGCGCCCGCGTGCTGCGCGGCGACGAGGTCGTCAACCAGGGCCTCGTCGTCGGCCGAGAGTTCGCCGACGAGCCCACCGACGACGACGGCAACGAGGCCAACGGCAACCAGCCCACCCGCACCCTCGTGGGCCGCGGCGCCGCCCTCGTGACCATCACCAAGGACGTCAGCGACGCCAACGGCGAGCGCGTCGCCCCCGGCGACGAGCTCATCTACACCCTCGTGGTCGGCAACCGCGGCGCCACCACCGCCGAGGACGTCATCGTCCAGGATCAGCTCCCCGACGGCCTGATCTTCGTCGACTTCGTGACCGTCCCCGACGGCGCCAACGTCAACCAGGGGCCCCTGGCGATCGTCCGCGACTTCAACGTCCCAGCCGGCGAGGTGCGCGTCGTGTCCTTCCGAGCCAGAGTGGATGAGGCGGCCGCCGAAGGGCAGATCATCTGCAATGGCGCCAGCGCCGAGTCCCGGACAGGGCAGGGCGTCGTCGAGTCTCAGGACGCCTGCGTCTCCGTCGGCGGCGTGGTCGGCGCCTCCAGGCTGCTCGGGCTGGCCTTTGAGGACATCGGGGATCGAAACGGGGTCTTTGACGAGGATGATCGCGTCTTTGAGGATTTCCTCGTCCGGGTCTACCGCAGATCGAACGCTGGCTTCGCCATCGCGGAGACGGCGACCGGCCCTGACGGCGGCTTTGAGCTGCCGGCGCTGACGCGGGGCGACTATGTGGTCAAGGTCTTCTCGCGGCCCGTCGGCTCGTCGCCGGTCGAGTTCGCGCGGGTCGATGGCCTGTCGCTGTCCTCGGGCGGCCTCGTCAAGCAGGACGTGCTCGTGGATCCCTCGGGGCGGGTCTACAACTCGATTACGGGCGATCTGATCAGCGGGGCGGAGGTCCTGCTCTTCTACGCCGACGAGGACCCCGATCCCATCCGTGCGGGCCGCCTCGTGGCGCCCGAGGATCTGCCCGAGGGTCAGCAGGGCCAGCTGACCCGCTCGGGGCTGTACAAGTTCGACGTCCTGCCGGGCCACATCTACCGCCTTGAGGTCGTGGCGCCGAACCAGACCCTCGTCTTCCCCTCGGGGCGAGTGCCCGCGCAGGATCGCACCTGGGATCCGGCCGTTGATCCCAACGAGGTCGTGGACGCCGAGATCCCGGACGTGAGCGGGGCGACGGAGCAGGTCTACTTCTTGAGCTTTGACATCCGCGGCGTCGACGACTTCGTGCTCAACAACCACATCCCGGTCGATCCCATCGCCAGCCTCGTGCGGCTGGAGAAGCGTGCCAACAAGCGCGCCGCGACGGTGGGCGAGATCATCTCCTACCGGATCGAGGTGACCAACGGCTCGGCGCGGGATCTGCTCCACGACGCCAGGAGCAGGACAGGTGGGGTCTTCGTCCGCGACGCGCTGCCCAAGGGCTTCTCCTACGTCAAGGGCAGCGCGCGGCTGCGCCGCAAGGTCGAGGGGCGGACGGTGTCGAGCGACATCGCCGAGCCGGCCGGGGAGCGGACGCTGAGCTTCGGCGTGCGCGAGGGCAACACGGAGACAGGGCGCCCGAGGCCCTTGAGCATCGGGGCCGGGGAGACGGTCGAGCTTCAGTACCAGCTCGTCGCGGGGACGGACGTGGCGCCGGGCACGGAGGCGGTCAACAGGGCCGTGCTCGTGTCGGCGGACGGCAGCACGCCGCTTTCGAACGAGGACGAGGCGCGGGTGCGGGTGATCTTCGACCCGATCTTTGATCAGGGCGTGGTGCTGGGCAAGGTCTTCTGCGACGCCAACGGCGACGGGTGGCAGGACGAGGGCGAGCGAGGGATCTACCGCGCGCGGGTCTACCTGGACAACGGCTGGTACGCGATCACGGACACGGCCGGGAAGTTCCACCTCCAGGGCGTCAACCCGGGCAACCACCTCATCAAGCTCGACGTGGACTCGCTGCCGACGGGCTCGGAGGCGACGACCGACGTCAAGCGGGTCTTCTACGTGACGCGGGGTCTGCCCTCGCGCTTCAGCTTCGGCGCGACCTGCGCGGAGAACTTCGTCGACGAGGTGGACGTCAACGCCAGCCGCGCGCTGATCGAGGAGCAGGAGCGCCGGGTGCGCGAGAACTTCGTCGCCGTGTCGGGCAACCTCGACGCGCTCGACGCGAGGATCGAGACCTCGGCCCTGCCGCTGGCGCGCGCTGCGCTGTCGGTGGCGTCCAAGAAGGAGGGTGCGCCGGTGATCGTCTCCGTCGAGGGGGGCAAGGCCGAGCCGACGCTTCGCTTCACGACGGCCGTGACAGGCGGGGCGACGCCGTCGAGCTGGACCTTGGAGATCAGCGCCGTCGATGGTGAGGGCGCGGCCCATGTGCTGTCCGGGACGGGGGCGCCGCCTTCGGAGGTGACGTGGGATGGGCTGGGCAAGGACGGCAGGACGCTGGTCCTGTCGGGGCCGACGGCCTACAGGGCGCGGCTGATCGTGCTCTGCGAGGGCGGCGCGGTGGCGTCGTCGGCGCCGGTGGGCTTCGGGGTCAGCGGGCGCGACAAGGATGTGGTGGCCGAGGAGGTGCTCAACGGCGACCTCTTCGTCAAGAAGGCTCGCAAGGAGGAGATGACCGAGAAGGGACGCGAGGACTTGAAGAAGGTCGCGCGCAAGGGCCGGGAGGGGCGGCGGGTGCTCGTCAGAGTCAGCGTCCACACCGACGACGAGGGCAAGCCGGAGGCGCTCAAGGTGTTGACGGACGAGCGGGCGGCGCTGATCAAGAAGTTCCTCGTGGGCGAGCTGAAGATCGCGGAGGCGGACGTCGAGGTCCGCAGCTTCGGGGGATCTCAGCCGCTGGTCCCCAACATCGGGGAGCGCAACCGCTTCTTGAACCGCCGCCTTGAGGTGAAGGTCACCGACCCCAACCCGGACATCATCTCGCCCACGCTGCCGGACCCGCCCCTGGCGGACGCCGGGGTCTTTGTCAACGACAAGCGGCTGGACGTGGCGACGGACGGCGCCTTCTCCGCGAAGGTGCTCAAGCCCGCCGACGGCCTGCTCGTGATCATGTTGAGGCACCGCGACGGCGGGTTCAGCGCGGGGCGAGCCAACATCCGGGAGGGCTTCATCGAGCTCAGGACGCCGCCGATCAAGATGCCCGAGGTCCCGCTGGAGGTCGATCTCAAGGCCGGGAGCGTCAAGTTCGGGGGGGCGACGAGCGCGTCGGCGCTGATGAAGGTGTCGGTGCGCTCCGAAGCTCAGGTGATGACGCTCGATGGCGGGACGATCAAGCCGCTGTCGCGCTTCATCATCGAGGCGGACAAGTCTCTGGCCGTCGACCAGTACGCCTTTGAGATCGTGGACGAGGGCGGGACGGTGGTTCACACCTCCAGAGGCCAGGGCGGCCTGCCCGAGGCCCTGCGGTGGGGCGGCGCGGTCGATCAGGATCGCACCTTCCTGATCCCGGGGTGGTACAGCGCGTCGTTGACGGTCTTCACCGCCGATGGGCAGCTTGGCCGCTCGGCGCTGTCCCAGTTCCGCTTGAAGCCGGCTGTGGAGGAGAAGGCGCCCAAGCGCGGGCAGCGGCGCAAGGACGAGGCCGCGCCGAAGGAGGAGGTCCAGGCGGCCCCGGTCAAGGCCGTGGCGCAGCGGGCCTTCGTCAACGGCGTCGAGGTCAAGGTCGGAGCGGAGGGCAGGTTCTCGACCCAGGTGGGCGCCTACACGGGCCAGAAGGTCGTGCTGGAGGTCTTTACGGCGGAGGGCGGCCGCGCCGTCCTGCACCTGGAGGTGCCCGCTGGCTATCCGAAGCCTGTGGAGCTGGAGCCCGGCAGCGCGATGCCGGTCATGGGCGGTCAGCTGATGCCGGCCGGCGCGAACGACGCGCCCAAGGGCAATGATGGGGCGAAGGCGGATCCCGTTGAGGGCGCTGTCGGGGGCGACAAGACGGGAGGCGGCGGAAAGCCGTCGGAGGGCGCCCCGGAGGGCGACGGCTCGGAGGGCGTTGCCCCGGAGGGTGACGACGTTGAAGCGCCGAAAGACGCCGTCGAGCCAGAAGACGCCGTCGAGCCAGAAGATACCGTCGATCCTGAGGAGAGCGCCCTGCCGGGCGGGTTCAGGGTCATCGCGCAGGCGCCGGGTGTCGCCACCGGAAGCGCCAGGGCGCCGATCTTCAAGTTGACGCTCGCCCAGGAGGGCGACGAGGTCGACGCCGAGGCCGACGTGAAGGAGGCCGAAGGGGCCGAAGCGGTCGAGGCGCCGGCCAAGGCCAAGGCGGCCGAATCGGGGCTTGAGAGCTTCGGCAAGGCGCAGCTCGACGAGGCGCTGCGGGGGCTTGAGGAGGTCAACGTCGACAAGGAGGCCATGGATTCTCCGGCCGCCAACCTCAAGGTCGATCTGCCGGCGCAGGGGACGATCCTGCGCAACCGGGAGCTGGTCGTGCGCGGATCGACCGATCCCGACAACAAGCTCACGATCAACGGCGCGCCCGTGGAGGTGATCGACGGGGAGTTCGTCGCCTACGTGGGGCTCCCCCACGGAGAGAGCGAGGTGGTGATCGCGACCGAGGACAAGAAGGGCAACAAGGGCGAGATCCGCTGGCCGGTCCTGGTGTCCGACTCGACGCTCTTCATGATGGCCTTCGCCGACGTGGGTGTGATCCTCGAAGGTGCGGAGCTGGACGGGCTCACGGACGAGAACACGATCGAGCTCGACGGCGGGACCATCCTCCACGGTCAGGCCCGGCTCTTCATGCGCGGGACGATGTCGGGTCGGGAGATCCTCGACCACTTCTTCGAGGAGTACAGGTACACGGCCTTCGTGGACACCTCCCGGCAGGCCGAGTTCGAGTCCTTCTTGACCGAGACGGTCGATCCGGACGCCTTCTACCCGATCTACGGGGACGCCTCCGAGGGGGTGCGTGAGGCCGAGGCGCGGGGCAAGCTCTACGTGATGCTGGAGGCGGACGATTCGAAGTTGAAGTTCGGCAGCGTCAGGCCGGGGATCGAGGGGGTGGAGTTCTTCCGCTACGATCGGCCAATGTACGGCGCGCAGATCGACTTCAACAAGGTCATCGAGGAGGATTACAAGACGGAGATCAAGGCCTTCGGGTCGGCCGACGGATCCTTCCTGGGGGGCGAGAACCGCGTCCTTCACACCTACAACTACCTGCAGGGGACGGGCGGCTCGCTCTACTGGCTGCGGCACGGTGAGGTGGTCGAGGGGACCGAGCAGGTCTCGATCGTGGTCAGGGACGAGGCCTCTGGCCTTGAGCTTGCGCGCATCCCGCAGGCGCGCCACGCCGACTACACGGTGGATTACCGCACGGGCCGGCTGCTCTTCAAGGCGCCGGTGCCCAGCGTGATGCGGGCCGGCTTCATGACCACGCGGGTCAACACCACCCAGCAGGTGCTCGACGGCAACCCCGTCGTCATCGAGATCAGCTACGATTACGAGGCCGACGAGGCGGCGGCCGACGCCTCATGGGGCGGGCAGATCCGCGAGACCTTCTTTGACACCGTCCACATCGGCGGCGGCTATGTGAAGGAGGCCCGCGGCGTCGAGGGCGGCGAGGATTACGCGCTGTGGGGCCTGGAGGCCGGGGCGAAGTACTCCGAGCTCACGCGGCTGGTCTTCGAGTACGCCGAGAGCGAGGCGCAGGACGCGCTGAGCCTCTTCTCCTCCGACGGCGGCCTGACCTACGATCCCTTCACGCGGCGCAGCGGCCAGGACAAGAAGGGCTCGGCGCTGCTGGTGCGCTCGCGGCTGGAGCTCGGCGACTTCTTCTTCGAGGAGGGGGGGGCGCCGGCCGAGTTCCTGGCGATCAACGCCTACTTGCAGCGGGTCAGCGAGGGCTTCTTCTCCAACGGGACGGTGCTGGATCAGGGGCAGGACAAGTTCGGGGGCGACGCGGCGTGGCTCATCGACCCGTCCAACACCCTCAGGGTTCGCTACGACGGCCTCTTCTCCCAGATCGACAACCTGGAGGACCCCAACCCCGAGGTGACCAAGGAGCTCGAGCGCCACACCTTCACCACGCAGTATCAATACCGGCTGACGGACTGGCGCTTTGAGCTTGAGCACACGCACACCTTCTTCGACGACGCGACAAAGGTCGACGGCTTCCACACCGACGTGGCCGGCGGCCGGGTGCACCACGACTTCAACGAGATCCTGTCGGGCTTTGTCGGCCAGCAGCTCGTCCTTCAGGGCGATCCGAGGCTCTACGACGAGACCGCCGACAGGCTCCAGACCGACGTGGGCGTGTCGATCAAGTTCGCGGACGACTGGGCGCTGGAGCTCAGCGAGGCGCTGCGGTGGAACGGCGAGAACGCCACCCAGATCGGGCTCAACTCCAAGCTGAGCCCGGACAGCCACGTCTACATCCGCGAGCGGATCACGACGCGGGAGGATCAGAGCGGGGCGTCGAGCACGACGGTGATCGGCGGCGAGAACCGCTTCGCGGACGGGACGGGGCGGCTCTACTCGGAGTACCAGATCGACGCTGGCCTGGACGGCGAGTCGAGCCGGGCTGTGGTCGGGATCGGCAAGGGCTTCAAGCTCATGGACGGGCTCTTGCTGGACGTGGCCTACGAGCGCAGCCAGACCTACGCCAGCGCCCAGGTCGGGGAGAACTCGCGCGACGTCCTCAGCGTCGGCTACGCCTGGCTCGGGACGCCGAACTTGAGGTTGAGTCAGAAGTTCGAGGTGCGCTACGACGACGCCGATCCGAGCGCTCCGCAGAACAACCCCTGCTTCACCGATCTGGCCCTCAGCAACCCCGACTTCTGCCGGGACAACCTGCCCGGCGGCGCCGACAAGCTCCAGCTGCTGACCTCCAACGCGGTCACCCTCAAGTTCTGGGAGGACCACCACCTGCTGGCGCGCTTGAACTTCTCCACGACGGAGAACCTGACCTTCGACCGGGAAGAGGCGCGGCACCTGGAGGCGAGCTTCGGCTACGCGCTGCGCCCGGTGACCTGGGACTGGTTCGATCTCCTTATCAAATACACGTACTTGCAGGACATGCGGCCCATCGACCTGCTCGACAACAGGGAGGAGCGCGAGCACGCCCACGTCTTCTCGCTGGTGCCGATCTTCGAGACCCCGCTCAAGCTCCAGTTCGTCGAGAAGCTGGCCTTCAAGCGCCAGTTCGTCCGCTACGACAACCTGCCGGAGGTGCAGTCCGACACGGTCCTGGCCATCAGCCGGGTCAACTACCACCTCACGGACCTCTTCGACGTGGGGGTGGAGTACCGCTTCCTGCAGAACTTCCTGGCCAACGATCTCAAGCACGGCGCGCTGGTGGAGTTCACCTGGATGATCCAGGAGTACGCCCGGCTCGGGATCGGCTACAACTTCACGTCCTTCTCCGACGACGAGCTCAGCGATCTGGACCGCGACGTCGGCGGCCTCTTCTTCCGCATCCAGGGCACGTACTGAGCAGGCCGCGCCCGATCGACACCGCCCCTCCGATGACGCCCTCTCGACCCGCCTTGACTGTTCCCGACGAGGTCGCGGCCAGTGATCCGCCGGAGGCTCCTGCGGCCCGCCCGACAGATTTGCTCAGTGAAGGTTCCAAGGCCCGCGACGCCACGGCATCCCCCGCCCGCCGAGCGCCCCACGCTCCTCGCACCGCCCCCGTTGGGGACGGGCTCGTCGGGTGGGGCTAGAGTCTCAGGGTGGGCTGCGCCCTGTCGGTCGCAGGCCTGCGCACGACCCAAGTCGACACCAGAGGGCGTGAAAACCCCAATCCATAGGCCCACTTCGACGCGCTGATCCGCCCCTGCGCTCCGCTGTCGCCCGTCCGCCGGCCTGCGCCCAACGGGCGCAGCCCGCCCGCGCATCCAAGCCCCACCCGACGAGCCCGTCCCCAACGGGGGCGGTGCGAGGAGCGTGGGGCGATCGGCGAGCGCGGCAGGACTTCAGGCTTCACTGAGCAAACCTGCCCCCCCGAAATGGGCGTCGTTCGCTGTGGGGTTGGGGCTGGACTTCTGCTACTCTCGATCGCGGACCTTCCCTTGACGCGAGGACCTCGATGAGAAAGCCTTCCCTCCACCTGATCCTCTCCTTGCTCCTGCCCCTGGCCGCCCTCCAATCCTGCGGCGACGACACCCGACCGGGCGTCACCGACGATGGAGCT
Source organism: Pseudomonadota bacterium (assembly GCA_005804885.1). Taxonomy (GTDB): domain Bacteria; phylum Myxococcota_A; class Bradymonadia; order Bradymonadales; genus SYOX01. The sequence continues at coordinate 1,911 of SYOX01000260.1, read as the reverse complement.
TGCGCTGTTGACGGTGACTGCGCCGAGGGCGAGGTGTGCGCCGAGGGCGAGTGCGTCCTTGACGACGGCCAGGAGGAGGAGGACTCGGGGCCTGGCCCCGTGGACTCTGGCGACCCCGACGTCGAAGAGGTCGAGGGCGAACCCGAGGATCCCGGCCCCCAGACCGGCGACCCCTGCGACTCGGACGACGACTGCCCCTCCGGCCAATGCGTCCTGCTCTCCGATGGCCGCCAGATCTGCACGGAGTTCTGCACCGAGGGTTCTTGCCCCGAGGGCTTCGAGTGCACCTTCGTGGAGAACTCCGGCGCCGACAGCGTCTTCCTCTGCTTCCCCGAGGCCGAGATCCTCTGCAAGCCCTGCGAAGAGGACGTCGAGTGCGGCGGCCGCTCGGATCTCTGCGTCACCTACGAGAACGGCAGCTTCTGCGGCCGCAACTGCGCCGACCGAGACTGCCCCGAGGGCTTCGACTGCGCGCGGGTCGAGGTCGAAGGCGGCGAGCCGGCCTTCCAGTGCCTGATCACGACCCGCTACTGCTGCGCTCCGACCAACGGGGGCGTCGAGGCCTGCGACGGGATCGACAACAACTGCGACGGCCAGATCGACGAGGACTTCGATCTGACCCAGGACGCCACCAACTGCGGCGCGTGCGGCCTCCAGTGCGAACTCGACAACGCCCAGGAGGCCTGCGAAGCGAGCCTGTGCGTCGTCGGCCAGTGCGAGGACAACTTCTTCAACATCAACATCGACCCCACCGACGGCTGCGAGTACGCCTGCGCCCTCCTCGGGGACGAGACCTGCAACGGCAACGACGACAACTGCGACGGCCTGATCGACGAGGCCTTCGACTTCCAGAACGACGTCAACAACTGCGGCGGCTGCTTCGCGCGCTGCATCCTGCCCAACGCCACGCCCCGCTGCCAGCTTGGCCTCTGCCGCGTCGAGTCCTGCTCGGCCAACACCGACGACTGCAACGGCGAGCCCGAGGACGGCTGCGAGGTCTTCCTGAACTTCGACAACGACAACTGCGGCGTCTGCGGGCAGGTCTGCGACCCGCCCAACGCCGACGGCCAGTGCGCCAACGCCCAATGCCGCGTGGCCCAGTGCGACGGCGGCTTCAACGACTGCGACCGCCTCGCCGAGAGCGGCTGCGAGAGCGAGGCGGCCGTCGACGTCGACAACTGCGGCTTCTGCGGCCTCCGCTGCGCCTTCACCAACGCGGTGGCCGCCTGCCGGACCGGCGAGTGCGCGCTCGACAGCTGCCTCCAGGGTTTCCACGACATCGACGGCAACCCCGCCAACGGCTGCGAGTACCGGTGCGATGTCATCTCCGAGGCCGACGATCCCGACCCCGCCTTCCTCGACCTGAACTGCGACGGCACCGACGGCGACGTCACCCGCGGCGTCTTCGTCGCCCCCTTCCCCACAGGGCGCCCCGACAACCTCGGCACCCTCGCCTCGCCCGTGAACACCCTGGCCCGCGGCCTGGAGATCGCCGCCGGCGAGGGCAAGCCCTACCTCCTGGTCGCCGAGGGGCTCTATAATGAGAGCGTCACGCTGGTCAACGGCATCTCGATCTTCGGCGGCTACCGCGTCGGCCCCGCCCGCTGGACCCGCGCGGCGGCGCGCGACGCGCCGACGGTCATCGGCGCAGGCACGATCGGCCTGAGGGGCTCCGGCATCGATCAGCCCACCACCGTCGAGAACGTCCAGATCGTCAGCCAGGCCGCCTTCGAAGTCGGCGCGTCCAGCTACGCCGTCCACATCACCAACGCGAACCGAAACCTCATCCTGCGCGGCAACCTCATCCTGGCCGGCAACGGCGCCCACGGCGGCAACGGCGCCGGCGGCGCCAACGGCCCCGCCGGCGGGCGCGGCGGCGACGGCGAGCAGGGCTGCGACGGGTGCAGCGGG